>JAYPGD010000179.1:8483-11020 GCA_038126655.1 Verrucomicrobiales bacterium | reverse complement strand
GCCGCCCTCCCGCATGGGCTCTTAAATAATTGGCGCGCCGAGCTTTGCTCGGCCACGGCGTTTATCGTGAGTGGAGGCCGAGCACTGCTCGGCGCTCCAAGTTCTTGTTGTTGGCCGCAGCCCTTTTCCTGAAATGGTCTTTGACTGCCGCCCCCTTCATCCCCGGCCTCAGCCATGAGGCCCAACTGTCGCCGGCGCAGACCGGTCAGGTCCTCCTGTCCGAACTCAACTGCGTCGCCTGTCATGAGGCCGAGGTGGAGGTCGGAGCCGTCAGGCGGAAGGGCGCGCCCGATCTGACCCATCTCACCGCCCGCCTTCGCGCCGATCGCCTTCCGCAACTGATCGCCAATCCTCACGCCGCCAAACCCGGCACGACCATGCCGGACCTGTTTTCCGGCATGTCAGACATGGAACGATTGGAGGCGGGCGAGGCCATCGCGCATGTCCTCCTCAGTTGGTCGCCCAACGGCGCCGACTTGCAACCGATCGACGCGAAGGCCGCCGAGCGCGGACGCGATCTCTTCCACTCGATCGGCTGCGTCGCCTGTCACGGACCGGAGGACGACGCGTCTGATTCCGTTCCCCTGGGCGCCTTGGAAGACAAGTATCACCTCCAGGGATTGACCTCGTTTCTTGAAGACCCTCTCGCCGCGCGTCCAGGCGCTCGCATGCCTGATCTCAAGCTCGATCACTGGGAGGCCGTGGACATCGCCAGCCACCTCCTGAGAAAACAGTCGCCCGCCGCCGGGAACGCCGCCGCATTCAAGGCGGACAAGTCTCTGGCGGACAAAGGCTACGCGCTGCTGAGAAAACACCGCTGCCTGAATTGTCATCAACCCGACGCCGCCGAAACCCGCCTGCCGCTCAAGAGCGATCGACTCGATCGCGGCTGCCTTTCCGGCTCATCCGGCGCGTGGCCCGACTACGCGCTCAGCGCCGACCAACGCAACGCCTTGAAAGCCGCGCTTCGACCTGCGGCATCGGAACTGAATCACCGTGAGAAGGTCGCCATCGACATGGCGCGGCTGAATTGTCTTGCCTGCCACAAGCGCGACGGAAGCGGCGGCCCATCCGAAACGCGCGACGCCTTCTTCACCTCGCGCGATCCCAACCTCGGCGAACAGGGCCGCATCCCGCCGGACCTGACTCACGTCGGCTCCAAGTTGAAGGCGCCATGGCTACACAAGGTCATTGCGCAGGGAGGCTCCGCGCGCCCCTACCTGAAGACCCGCATGCCGAAGTTCGGCGAGGCCGTGGGCGGAGCCTTGGCCGCGGCGATCAAGCGAAGCGATCGCACGCCGCCGGTCGCGATCACCCGCAGCAAGGATCCACGGGAAGGGCAGAAGCACGGATTGGAGCTTGCGGGAACGCGGGGACTCAGTTGCGTGGCCTGTCATCCCTTTCGCGGGCAAAGTTCCTCCGCCATCCAGGCGACGGATCTCGGACTGATGTATGAACGCCTGGAGGAACAGTGGTTTCATCGCTACATGGCCAACCCCCAGGCGATCTCGCCGCTGACGATCATGCCGTCGTTCTGGCCCGGCGGAAAATCGCCCCTGCCCAAGATCCTGGGCGGCGATCCCTCGCTGCAACGCGACGCCCTCTGGCAATACCTCGCCCGCGGACCCGAAGCCCGTCGCCCCGCCGGCATCCAATTCGAACCGCTGGAACTCGCGGTCGGCGACGAGGCCGTCATGCTGCGCCGCAGTTATCCGGACATCGGCAAGCGCGGCATCGGCGTCGGCTACCCCAACAAAGTCAACCTGTCCTTCGACGCCGGACAATTGCGCCTGGCATCCCTCTGGCAGGGCGGCTTCATCGAGGCCTCGGGCGTCTGGCGCGGACAAGGGCACGGGCGGGTGCGCATTCTCGGCGACAACATCGTCAAGTTCCCCGAAGGGCCCGCCTTCGCGAAACTGACTTCCATGGAACAACCCTGGCCGGAACCGGATGGCAGGCGCTCAAAGGGCTTCCAACTTCGGGGTTACACCTTGGACGAAAAACGCCGCCCGACCCTGGAATATGATTTCGACGCCACCGGAATTCGCGACGAATTCCTGGATATGAAGGACGATCAGGGCCGAGCCTTCTTCCGCCGCAAGTTGAGCCTTGATGGCGGCGGCGCGAAGCAGGGGCTTCACTTCCGCATCGCGCTGGATCGCGAGATTAAGAAGACGGGCGAACGGGAGTACGCCATCGGACGTTTGTTGACCGTGCGAATGGATCGCGAGGGAATCATCCGAACCACGGACAAGGGCATGGAACTGCTGCTGCCGCTTGCGGGCTCCGGACAGACCGTCATCGAATATCACTGGACCGAAACCAAAGGCAAATGAAGGCGCTTCATCGAACTCTGTGGAAGGCGACGGATAGAGGAGCGCGGACATCCGTGTCCGCGCCTTGGAAGCTGGAGATGAACCACGCGAACAGGGATGCTCCCGCTCCTGATGGAGATGTTGCGCCGAGGAGCGGCGCGCATTTCGGGGCCCCCTTGTGCCAGGGGGGCCCCAGCCCAGCCAAGCGCGGCGGCCCCGTGG
>JAYPGD010000179.1:0-8473 GCA_038126655.1 Verrucomicrobiales bacterium | reverse complement strand
GTCCCATGCCGAGCAATGCTCGGCGCTCCGTTGGCTACGTTGTTGTCATTGACCCTCGCCATCACCTCGCCCGCGCAGGATCTCGGCGACGAATGGGGCACGGCCGGCCGCGAGGCGGACTACTACCGCATCGTCGAACTCCCCATTCCGGAATCCCATCACATCGAGGCGGGCAGCTTTGAAGCCCTGCCGGACGGCCGCCTCGCCATCGGCACGCGCCGCGGCGACATCTTCCTCGTCGAGGGCGCCTACGAGAAACACCCGCGCCCGACCTTCACAAAGTTCGCGGCCGGACTGGACGAGGTTCTCGGCCTCGCCTGGCGCGACGGCGCCTTCTACGTGACCCAACAGACCGAACTGACGCGCATCGAAGACACCAACAGCGACGGCCGCGCCGACAGTTTCAAGACGCTCAGCGATGTCTGGGGGTTCAACAACTACCACGAATTCGCCGTCGGCTCCGACTTCGACAACGAGGGCAATCTCTGGGTGGCTCTATGTTTGTCCAAGTCCTACCACTCGGACGAGAAGTTCCGCGGTTGGGCGCTGAAGATCACGCCGGACGGCAGGACGATTCCGCAATGCAGCGGCATCCGCAGCCCCCTGGGCGCCGGCATGAACGCGCAGGGCGTGATGATCTACGCCGAGAGCCAGGGCCCCTGGAACGGCTCCTGCTCGCTCAAGCATCTCAAGCCCGGCGGCTTCATGGGCCACCCCATCAGTTTCAACTGGTATCCCGACGCGCCGAACATGGGGCCCGTTCCCGTGATCCCGAATTCGCCCTCACGGATGGAGATCGAACGCACGCGCGTCAAGCAGCTCGTGCCCTACGCGGTGGTCTTTCCCTACAAGAAGATGGGGCGTTCCATCTCGGGCTTCCAAGTGGACCGGACAGGCGGGAAATTCGGCCCGTTCAAGGACCAGATCTTCATCGGCGACTACACCCTGAGCATCATGATGCGGGCGACCATGGAGGAGATCAACGGCGTCTGGCAGGGCGCCTGTTACCCATTTCGTGAAGGGCTATCGACCGGCATCCTGAATGTGCAGTTCACGCCGAAGGGGCAATTGATCACTGGCGGAACGAATCGCGGCTGGCCTGTGCGCGGCCTGCGCAACAGCGTCCTGGAACGCCTCGACTGGACCGACAGGACGCCCTTCGAAATCCGCGAGATCAACGCGCGCCCCGACGGCTTCCTGCTCCACTTCACCAAGCCCGCCGATCCAATGTCCGCCGGCGATCCGAAGTCCTACCAACTTCAGACCTACACGCACTTCTACCGCCAGGCCTACGGCAGCCCCGAGGTGGATCACACAACTCCCAAGGCGACCCGGGCGCAACTCGCTCCCGACGGCATGAGCGTCCGGCTCACGGTCACAGGCCTCGTCCAGGGCCACGTGCACGACTTCCACACCCCGGACCTAGAAGCCGCTGACGGCGAAGCCATCCTCCACGACCGCGCCTACTACACCCTGAACGAGATCCCGACCAAGTGAGCGGAAGGAATGACGAAACCCGAGTTCCGAAGCAGGTCTCGGTCTCGTGGGCATCGCCTCAGGACTGTGGATTTCGCCATTCGGACTTCTTTCGGATTTGGGTGGTTGGGTGTTTCGTCATTTCGGCGAAAAAGTCAGCCGACCATTTTCAACCGCGCGCATGCCCGTGAGCCCTGAGGCATTGGCGCTTGCGCGCGCCGGTCTTGCGTCCATGATTCAGGACCTGCAATGAATCCGGACCTCCACGCCATGAAACATCGCCCGCAAGCCCCTTTCCTCGCGCTGGTCGCGCTGCTGTCAACATTCGCCCAAGGTCCGGCCCTCGCCGGCCCCTGGCAGGCCAGCGGCTTCAAGGTCGGCGAGGTCACCGACACCACCGCCATTGTCTGGACGCGCCTGACCCGCAACGAGGAGCGCGTCCACAAGCCCGGCGTCCTGCCGATCATCTGGTACCGCGATTCCAAGACCAAGGAACTGCTGCTCAAACCCAAGGACGGCCGCAAGGACTGGATCGTCGAGAACACCGACAACAGCCTCTTCAACAACGAGAGCTACTTCACGCCCGTCCCGCGCTACCCCGAGGGCGAAAGCCTGGCGACGGTCGATGGCGCGGTTCCCGGCATGGCGGGCGAAGCGCGCGTGCGGTATCGCGCCGCCGGTTCATCGGATTGGCATTCCACGCATTGGGAGAAGGTCGAAGGGCATCGCGACTTCACCCGGCATTTCAACCTCACCGGCCTCAAACCCGCCACGCGCTATGAACTCCGCGTCGAGTCGCGCCTGGACAAGAACCACCCCGGCGCGACCCTGACCGGCTCCTTCGGCACCGCCGCCGCGAAGACGGATCCCGACAACGTGGTCTTCACCGTCTCCACCGGCCAGGCCTACATCCACATCGACGACGAGGTGAACGGCTTCCGGTTCTACAAGGCCATGGAAAAGCTGCAGCCGGACTTCTTCGTCCACACCGGCGACTTCCTCTACTACGACCGCCTCGCCAAGGACCTCCCCCTCGCGCGCTGGCATTGGGAGCGCATGTTCAGCTTCCCCAATCTCCGCGACTTCCATCGCCAGGTCCCGATCTATTACACCAAGGACGACCACGACACCTGGATGGACGACTGCTACCCGAAGATGAAGTCGCACTTCATGGGAACCTTCACCTTCGATCACGGCCTCATGCTCTGGCGCGAGCAACTGCCCATGAGCCCCAAGCCCTACCGCACCTTTCGTTGGGGGAAGGACTTCCAGATCTGGATCATGGAAGGGCGCGAATTCCGCAGCTCGAACCCCCACCCCGACGGCCCAAACAAGACCATCTGGGGACGGGAGCAGATGGCCTGGTTTGAAAGGACCGTCCGCGAGTCCGACGCGACGTTCAAAGTCATCGTCTCCCCCTCGCCCATCGTCGGGCCCGACCGGGACAACAAGTTCGACAACCATTCCAACCCCAACTGGAAATTCGAAGGGGACCGGGTGCGTCGGTTCATCGCCTCGCAGAAGAACACCTATGTCGTCTGCGGCGACCGGCACTGGCAGTATGTTTCGGTCGACACCGAGACCGGCGTGAAGGAATTCTCCTGCGGCCCCGCCTCCGACGCCCACGCCGGCGGCTGGACCAACGACATGCTTCGCGCCGAACATCGCTACCTCAACGTCACCGGCGGCTTCCTCGCTGGCTTCGTCGAACGCAAACGCAACGAGCCCCGCCTCATCTTCCGCCACTACAGCGTCGAGGGCGAGATGCTGAACGAGGTGACGCTGAAGGCGGAATGAGCCGCTTTCCCAACCAGAATCCCATCCTTGCCCCGGCGGCGAATTGGGTGGAAAACCTCCCGGTCATGAATCGCGCACTAAAACGCCTCCTCCTCATTCCCGGCCTGCTGGGGATCTGCCTGTTCGCATCCGCCGCCGCGGAGAAACCCAATATCCTGCTCCTGCTCGTCGACGACCTGAAACCGGCGATCGGCTGCTACGGCGACCGTTTTGCCAGGACGCCGAACATCGACGGACTGGCGGCGCGGGGAATGCGCTTCGACCTCGCGTATTGCAACCAGGCGGTCTGCGCGCCTTCCCGATTCACCCTGATGCTCGGCTCGCACTCGACCTCAACCGGACTCTATGGCCTGGGCAACCGATTGCGCGAGAGCCTGCCCAACGCCGTCACCATGCCGCAAAGCTTCGCGCAACACGGCTGGCGCACCGAGTCGCTCGGGAAGATCTTTCACATCGGGCATGGCAACGAGGGCGATCCGGATTCATTCCAGGCGCCGCACTTCAAGGAGAAGGTGATCGAGTATGTCGATCCGGCCAGCACGCAGGGCGGCAAGTTGACTCGCGAGGAGGCCTACTTCACGAATCAGCGCCTCGGCGAAATCAATTCCCTGCCCCGCGGCGCGGCCTTCGAGGCCCCGGATGTGAAGGATGAGGCCTATGCCGATGGGCGCGTGGCCGCGGAGACCATTCGTCGATTGAAGACCGCCAAGGCGCGGCGCGCGAAGGAGGGGACGCCCTTTTTCATCGCCGCCGGTTTCGCCCGTCCACACCTCCCCTTCTCCGCGCCGAAGAAGTATTGGGGCCTGCACGATCCGGACAAACTGCCGCAGCCGGTCTACGAGGATCACCCCAAGGATTCGCCGCCGGTCGCGCACAAGCGCGGCGGCGAGATCCGGAACTATTTCCCCGTGCCGGACAAGGGCGATCCGGCGCAGATCTCGGAAAAGGTGCGGCGGCAGTTGATCCACGGCTACTACGCCAGCGCGAGTTTTGTGGACGCGCAGATCGGCAAGGTCATGAACGCCCTGGATGACCTGGGGCTGGCCGACAACACCATTGTCGTGCTCTGGGGCGATCATGGGTTCCACCTCGGCGACCTCGGCATCTGGACCAAGCACACCAACTACGAGCAGGCCAACCGGATTCCGCTCCTCATCTCCGCGCCTGGCGTGACCCGACCGGGGACATCCACCAGGCAATTGGCCGAGAGCGTGGACATCTTTCCGACCCTGGCCGAACTCGCCGGACTGCCGAAACCGAAAGGCCCGCAACCCATCGACGGCGTCAGCCTCGTTCCAGTGTTGAAGGACGGCGATGCGCGCGTTCGCGATCACGCCTACCACGCCTACCCCAAGGGCAGGCTGGGCCGCGCGATCCGGACGGAGCGTTACCGGCTGGTTGAATGGCGCAATCCGGGCGAGCCGCGTTCGGCCGCCCAGTATGAACTCTACGATTACGCGAAGGATCCGAACGAGACGCAGAACCACGCCGCCGGCAAACCGGCGGTGGTGAAGGAACTCGCCGCGATGCTGGCAAAGTATCCCGAGGCCGTGTCGCGAGGCGGCAGGAAGCGAAACCCCGCGCATCCGGTCGTGCCCCCGTCGCCAAACATCGCCCGGAAGGAACTGCGCATCGTCGTCGAGGTGAACGCGCGCAACAAGACGCCCCGCGGCGTGGTCCTGGCGCAGGGCGGACGCGAGCACGGCTACGCCCTGCATTTCATCGACGGCAGACCCGCCTTCGATGTGCGCGTGCACGGCAGGGTCACACGCGTCGTCGGGAAGAAATCGCTCGGGCAGAAGATCCGCCTGGAGGCGGCCTTGGATCGGAAGACCATGTCCCTCAAGGCGAACGGCGAAACGATCGGATCCGCGCCTTCGCCCGGGCTGATCCCGGTCCAGCCAAAGGACGAACTTTCAATCGGCGAGGACTCCCGATCCGCCGCCGGCGACTACGAGGCGCCGAATCCGTTCAATGGCGCCATCTCGGCGCCGCGGGTGGATGCCGGAGATTGAGCGTGCAGCGTGGGCGTCCCCGCCCGGTGTTCCGAATGAACGGCCGACGGCGACTCAAGTCGGTTTCAGAATCAGATTCCCTCCAAGTTTTCTTGCAACTTCCGGCCCGGTCAGCGCGTCATTCCCCTGCCTATGAAAGCAGGTCTACTTCTCCGTTGGGGCGCCGCCTTGCTGGTGTGCGCAATCGTTGTGGATACCGCCTTCGCACAACAGCGGCAGCGCGGGCGGCGCGGCGGCGGTCGTTTCGTTGAGATGGAGCGACGCGCGCTGGCCGAGGGATTCAAGGGGGTCACGACCGACGGAAAGGTGGAGAAGGGCCTGTTCAAACTTGGCCAGACGGGCGTTTCCACCGAACCGGTGGTCAAGGCGGCCAAGGCCTTCCTCGCCGGACTGTCGGAAACGCAGGTGAAGAAGACGACCTTCGCGGTCGGTGACGACGAATGGCGCAAGTGGGCGAACCAGCACAGCTATCCACGCCAAGGCATGGGCTTCAACGAAATGACGCCCAGGCAGCGCGAACTCGCCTTCGGCCTCGTCGGCGCCGGATTGAGCGCCAAGGGGCTGAAGCTCACGCAGGGCATCATGAAGCTCAACGGTGCTCTCGGCGAACTCACCGGCCGGCGCGAGGAATACACCGAGTGGCTCTACTGGATCACCATCATGGGCGAGCCATCAACCACCAAGCCCTGGGGCTGGCAACTCGACGGCCATCATGTGGTCATCAATTACTTCGTCCTCGGGGACCAGGTCGTGATGACGCCGCTGTTCGTCGGCTCCGAACCGGTTGAGGCAAAGTCCGGCAGGTTCAAGGGGACGATCATTCTGCAGGCCGAACAGGCCAAGGGCTTGGAGATGATCAACTCGTTGAAACCCGCCCAACAGGCCAGGGCCATCGTGCAGAGGGACAAGCCGGGCAACAACGGATCGTTGGAGGCCTTTCGCGACAACATGGTCATACCCTACGCCGGGTTGAAGGCGTCCGAGATGGATTCGGGGCAACGCGAGATCCTGCTCGAATTGATCGGCCTCTATGTCGGGAACACCCGCGCCGACCAGGCGAAGGTCCGCATGTCCGAGGTTCAGAAGCATCTGAATGTCACGCGCTTTGCCTGGGTGGGCGGCACGGATTCGGACAGCGTCTTCTTCTTCCGCATTCACAGCCCGGTGATCATCATCGAATTCGATCACCAGCGCGGGATCGCATTGAACCGCGGCGGCCCACCCAATCGCGACCATATCCATTCCGTCGTCCGCACCCCCAACGGCAACGACTACGGCAAGGAACTCCTGCGCCTGCACCTCGAACGGGAGCACGGGAGGTAGCACAGGCGCAATATCTCGGAGCGCCGAGCATTGCTCGGCATTGGCTTCAAGCCGGCGCCCGTATCACAGACTCGCGGTCCGGTTGAAATGAGCGAGCTCACGTTCGCGTCTCGGAGGTTTGGAATCGCCTCCAAAAGCGCTTGGGCGCCGCCAAGCCCATCCGCTACATTGTCCGTCTCATGCCCAAGAAAAACTTCTTCGCCGTTCTGCTCGCCTCGCTTTGTCTCGCGACATCTTCCCTCGCCGCCGCCACTCCCAACATCCTGCTGATCCTCGTCGATGACATGGGCTACGGCGATCCCGGTTGCTACAACCCGGATTCGAAGATCCCGACGCCGCATATTGATTCGCTTGCCCGCGACGGCATGCGCTTCACGGACGCCCACGCCGCCGGCTCCGTCTGTCACCCCTCGCGCTACGGGCTTCTGACCGGGCAGCATCCCTGGCGGGTGAACACCAATGTCTGGCGCAAGCAGCCCGTCATTGCCGAGGATCGGATGACGGTCGCCTCGCTGCTCAAGTCGCGGGGCTACCGAACCGCCATGGTCGGGAAATGGCATCTGGGCTTCGCCGAGAACGGCTACGAGAATCCACTGCCGGGCGGGCCGGTGGATCGCGGCTTCGACAGCTATTTCGGCATCCGCGCCTCCACGGACATTCCGCCCTATTTCTATATCCGCGGCAACAAGGCCGTCGCGCCGCCGACCGACGCCATCGCCGCGAACTACAGCGAGGACGGTTGGAACAAGATCCAGGGAGCCTTCTGGCGGGAAGGCGGCATCGCGCCGGGGCTGGAGTTGAAGAACGTCCTCCCGCGCTTCACCGACGAGGCCTGCGACGTCATCCGCGAACATGGGAAAGCCAAGACTGACAAACCGCTGTTCCTCTACCTCGCCTATCCGGCGCCTCACACGCCATGGCTGCCCACGAAGCAATACAACGGCAAAAGCAGGGCGGGCATGTACGGCGACTTTGCCTTCATGGTCGATGACATGGTCGGCAGGGTCTTGAAGACCTTGGACAAGGCCGGCATGACCGGGGACACCCTCGTCATCCTCAGCTCCGACAACGGCCCGGTCTGGTACGACAAGGACGTCAAACGCTACGGGCACGATTCCGTGGGCGGGCTGCGCGGCATGAAGGCGGACGCCTGGGAAGGCGGTCATCGCATGCCCTTCCTCGTGCGTTGGCCCGGGCAGGTGAAGGCGGGCTCGGTGTCCGACCAGACCATCTGCTTCACCGACATGCTGGCGACCTTCGCCGCCATCACCGGCAAGAAACTGCCCAAGGGCGCCGGCCCCGACAGCTTCAACATCCTGCCTGTGCTCAAGGGAACGCAACCCAAGGGCAAGGCGATCCGCGGCCCGCTGGTCAACCAGGCGTCGCGCGGTTCGGTCGCCATCCGCTCCGGCAAATGGAAGCTCATCACCTCGCTCGGCTCCGGCGGCTTCTCCGAACCCCGCAAGGTGAAGGCGCAAAAAGGCGGCCCTCAAGGCCAACTCTACGACATGGTCGCGGACCGCAACGAGACGACAAATCTCTGGCTGAAACGCCCCGAGGTGGTGAAACGTCTTCAGGCCGAGCTCAAGCAAATCCAGAAAGCCGGGCAGACGCGGCCGTAAGGGGCATCCGCGGTTCAGCTTACTTCGGCCACATGGCGTTGATCTCCTCGACGGTCTTGTCGACGAGGACGTCGCCGCCTTCGGAGCCGACGAGGTTGCTGTTCACGATGGCGCTGTAGCCGCCGCCGAGGACGGCCTTGTGGGTGGCCACGTAATAGCCTGAAGAACAGGCGAGCTGCACCACGAAGGTCTGCGTCGCCTTGCTCCAGGATTTCATGCGGATGCCGTAGTCGGTGAAGA
>JAYPGD010000178.1:0-11020 GCA_038126655.1 Verrucomicrobiales bacterium | reverse complement strand
GTATTTCTTCTCCGTCCAGATGACGGAGCCCTTCTTCTTGGGGCCGCTTTGGATGCGCAGTTCGCCGTCGACCGCCTGGTACCAACCGGCTTGGTCGTTGCCTTCGGGGACCTTCCAGCCGCTGAGGTCCTTGCCGGTGAAGATGGGTTTCATCTTCGGAGCGGCGAAGGCGGAGGTTGCGGAGAGGGCCATTGCGAGTCCGATCAGGATCAAATTCTTCATGACGATAGGAGAATGGGGAATGGAACGAGTTGCAAGACTGAATGCGTCGGCCGTGGACATCCTCATCCGGCCTTCAGGCCCGGGTCTCCCGCTCGACCCGTTCCCGGTAGGCGGTTCGGAGCGTTTCCAGCAGGGGCGACGGCGTGATGGGGGTCCCGTCGATGGCGGCGATCGCCAACAGTTCCCACGTGCTTACAGTGAGGAACACGCCGGTCTTGTTCGCGAGTTCGGACGCCGCGCAGGTTGTTTCGCTGCAGCCGATCCCCAATTCGGCCGCAATTTCCATGACCGTCGCGCGGGTGACGCCGGGCAGGGCGCCGCAGGAGATTGGAGGCGTATGAATCGTGTTGTCGCCGATCCAGAAGATGTTGGAAGAGGTGAGTTCGGCGACTTCGCCGCGTTCGTTTACGAGGATTGCGTCGTCGGCGCCGGCCTGGTCGGCTTCGTCCTTGGCGAGGATGTTGGTCAGGCGGTTGGTGGACTTGATCGACGCAAGCGGGCTGTCGGATTGGATGCGGAAGCTGCTGGTGATCAGATTGCGACGAGGCGGAGGATCGGAGAGCTCGGGCGCGGGGTGTGTGGTGATTGCGATCGTGGGGTTGTCGGCTCCTTTGGGCGAGTAGCCGCGGCGACCGGAGCCGCGGGTGATCTGGATGCGGAGGACGCTGTCGTCGGCGTGGTTCCGCTCGATCAGTTCGCCTGCGGCCTGGCGGAGGGAATCATCGTTCAAAGGGGGCGAGATGCCCAGCGTCGCGAGACCGTGATGGAGCCGGACAAGGTGCGCGTTCCAGCGAAAGGGGACGCCGCGGTAAACACGCAGCGTTTCGAAGACGCCGTCGCCGAGTTGGAAACCGCGGTCCGAGACGGGGACGAGGGCTTCGGCTTCGGGGAGAAGTTCTCCGTTGAGGTGGACGTGCATGGCGGGATCAACGGCAGACGTCGCCTGAAGCGCTTTGGACGGATGCGACGCCGTGCGTCGCTTTGTTGGGCTTCGGGCCTGTGAGAGGATTGCCAAAGGTGAAAGACGCTGAGTCGGCGACAAACGGCTGCTTGGCAATCGGAAATCGGCTTGGGATCCGAGCGCGCAGCAAAGCGGCGCACAGCGCCGCAGTCCAAGACGCTGGCGCGGCGCCGGAGACCCCGTGCCGCAGGTTTTTGCGAGCGAGGGGACGGGAGATGGCTTGAATGTGGCTCATCGGCCGGATGTGTTTGAGTCGGCCGACCGCAAAGGCTGTTTCGAGATTGCGGTTGGATGTTCAAGAGCCGCCAGGAAGCCGGCCGCCT
This sequence comes from Verrucomicrobiales bacterium, assembly GCA_038126655.1. Classification (GTDB taxonomy): domain Bacteria; phylum Verrucomicrobiota; class Verrucomicrobiia; order Limisphaerales; family JAYPEY01; genus JAYPEY01. Next base: position 9,514 of record JAYPGD010000178.1, on the reverse strand, counting down.
TGGCGAGCGTCTCGTCGTATTCCGCCGCGGGATCAGAATCGGCGACGATGCCCGCGCCGACGTGAAACCAGGCCGTGGTGTCGGCGCAGACGGCGGTGCGGATGGCGATGTTGAGCTGGCTTTCCCGATTGAAGCCCAGGTAGCCGATGCCGCCGGTGTAGGGGCCGCGGGTGACGGGCTCCAGTTCGTCGATGATTTCCATCGCGCGGATCTTGGGCGCGCCGGTGATGCTGCCGCCGGGGAAGCAGGAGGCAAAGGCGTTGAAATGGGTGACATCGGGCCGCAGCCGCCCTTCGACCGTGGAGACCAGGTGCTGCACCTGCGCGAAGCGCTCCAGTCGGAGGAGGTCCGGGACCCTTACTGATCCAAACTCACAGACCCGGCCGAGATCGTTGCGCAGCAGGTCGGTGATCATGACCAGTTCGGCGCGTTCCTTTTCGCTGGTCTGGAGTTCAAAGGCGAGACGGGCGTCCTCGTCAGGGTCGTTGGAGCGGGGGCGGGTGCCCTTGATGGGCCGGGTCTCGATGTGCGGTCCGCTGAGCTTGAGAAAACGTTCCGGCGAGGAGGAGGCGATTTGGAAATCGCCGCAATCAAGCCAGGCGGAAAATGGCGCGGGGGAAATGTCGGCGAGGCGGCGATAGAGATCCCATCCGCCGCTCGACCACGGCGTCGAGAGCCGCTGCGACAGATTGACCTGATAGATGTCGCCGGACCGGATGTAACGCTGCGCGCGCTCCACGCGGGCGATGAACTCCTCGCGGGACAGATTGGAGGTCAGGGGCTCCTGCGGGGAACCCGGCTCCGCAGGGGCTTCCGCAAGCGAAAAGTCGCCGACGGAGCGCGGCTGCGTCCCGTCTTCGGCACCAGTTGCCGTAGCTTCCGATCCGCAGGCGCCTGAAGAAATGCCGGGCCTTGGTTGTCGCCAACGTTGCTGCGGCTGGTCTCCGACACAGCCGCGCTCCGGGAACTTCCACTCCGGTCCGGAGACGCCCTGTGTGGACATCCGGTCGAGGGCCTCCTCACGTCGGCTGCTGTCTGGATCTTCCGAAACGAGTCGGTTGATCCAACTCTGGACTGCTTCGGTTGCCCTCCGTCGGTCCCGCGATCCGTCCGCCGCCAGTCCGGTCGAGACGATCCAGGTCTTGTGCAGTTGATGGTCGAAGACGACCAGGCTGTCGTGGAAGCCCACGCAACAATCCGGGAGTTCGAGGTCGTCGACCGCCCTTCGAGAAAGTCGGGGCTCGACGAAGTTCTTCAGGTCATAGCCCCAGAATCCGAAGCAGCCGCCGAGCGGGAAGGGGAGATCGACTTCATCCAGGATTTCGTAGCGCGCCATGAGCGTGTCGAGAACAGCCCAAGGATTGCCGAACTGGCGCTGTATTCCCGAAGCGGAGCGGATCTCGCAACGCGAGCCGAAGGAGCGGACGGTCAGGAAGGGCTCCGCCGCGACGAAGGAATAGCGCGCCTGATCGGAATCGTGGGCATGGCTGCGCAGGAAAACCACGCCGCGCAAGCCGCGCAGATTCTCGACCAATCCTTCCGGCGTGGTCTCCGAATCAATCTCCTGGATGATGGGGCGCATGGGGCTTCAAAACTGCAGCAGTTCCGCCAGCCCCTTGTCGCTCTTGAGCGGGCTGACCAGGGCGAGACAGATGTTCTCCGGTTTCAGGAAGTCGCGCGCGACCTGGCGGACCTGGGCGGCGGTGATGGCGGCGATCTTCTTTTTGACGCCGGCCGGCGAGGAGACGCTGCCGTAGCCAAGTTGTTGTTCGCCCAGCGCCATCATCTGGCTTTCCGTGCCTTCGAGATTGAGGTCGATCTGACCGAGGAGGTATTCGCGTGCGTGGCGGAGTTCGGCGGCGGACGGGGCCTTTTCGGCGAGTCTGCGCAACTCCACGCCGATCAGTTTCAGGGCTTTAGGCAATGCCTCGGTGTCGAGACCGGCGGAAATGGTGAGGGAGCCGACGTCGTCGAACAGGCTGACGGAGCTGTAGATGTTGTAGACCAGACCGTGGTCTTCCCGGATCACCTGGAACAGGCGCGAACTCATGTTTTCCCCGAGAATGGCGTTGAGGACGCGCAGGGCGTGGCGGCGTTCGTCGTGGCGGGAGCAGGCGCGGATGCCCATGGCGATCTGCGTCTGCTCGGTGTCCTTGGTGACAAGGCGCACCCAAGGCTCGGTCTGACTCACCTTGACAGGCGGCATGGCCAGCGGCTTGGCGGCCTTGGGAAAGCGTTTTGCGTAACGCGCGACCTCGGCGACGACGGCGTCATGCTTCAGGTTGCCGGCGGCGGCGATCACGGTGTTGCCGGCGTGGTAGTTGTTCTGGAGAAACCCGACCAGGTGTCGTCGGCTCATGCCGTCCAGCGACGCGTTTGTGCCGACGATGTTGCGGCCCAGCGGATGGTCCGGCCAGAGGATCTCATTGAGCAACTCCTGCACGTGCTGGTGCGGTTGGTCGAGGTACATGAGGATCTCCTCCTTGATCACGCTGCGTTCCTTGCGGATCTCGCCCGCCGGAAAGGTGGAGTTCAGCAGCATGTCCATGAGGACGTTGAGCAGCTCGGGAAAGCGGTCGTGGCGCGCCTTGGAGTAGTAGCAGGTGTGATCCTCGCTGGTGAAGGCGTTGAGGTAGCCCCCGATGCCCTCTACGGCCTGCGTGATCTGGAGGGGGGAGCGGCGGCGGGTGCCCTTGAAGAGCATGTGCTCGATGAAGTGGCACACGCCGTTGAGGCGGGCGGGCTCGAAGCGCGAGCCCACCCCAACCCAGACGCCCACGCTCACGCTCGCGCGCTGGGCCATGGATTTTGTCACGACCGTCAGGCCGTTATCCAGTTTCGTGGTCTTGTACATTTCGGGACCGGGGTTTCTAAATCCGAAAACCGAAAAACGAAACCCGAAACAAACTCGAAATCTGAAATTTGAAAACCCGCAATGCGGGGACGGGCGTATTCAGAGCGTCTGATCCAACACAGAGGGCGCCGAGAACACAGAGAACCACAGAGGACTGAATTGAACTCCTCCGTGGTTCTCCTTTCCTCCGTGCCCTCTGTGTTGAGAAGTGAACCGCAGATGCCGGCCCCGACGCCGATCGATCCATGCCTGGCGTTACTGCCAATTGGTCCAGTAGCCGAGGACCTTGAAGTCTTTCCCCGATTGTTCGAGGCGGACGCCGAGTTCCTGACCGACTGCGTTGGTCAGGATGAAATGGCTGCAGGCGTCGTTGTTGCCGATGGGTTCCGCCGCGTCGTCCAGTCCATGCGACTGGATTCCGGACTGGTGGCGCTTCAGCGTTGCGACCTGGACGAGAAGGTCGGAGGGCGGGGAGACGAGGTAGGGCGAGTTGTTCGTGTTCAGCAGGTTGTAGGCGATGGTCTCAGTTCGGGAAGCGACATAATACCGATGCTGGATGCGTCCCTGGCGAAAGACCCCGACAATCCCCACGATCAACAACGCGATGACCGGGCAGTAGATCTGCCATTTGTTCATGTTGTTGGCGGACGCAGGTCAATTCGAGAAACGACGGCCGGAAACTCCCTTGGCGGCGTTTGGCGTCTTCGGGATTCGAATCTGTAGCGGAATCCCGAACCTCGTTCGGCTCAATTGAACGCTTTGGCCACGGTGGTGGGCGGGCCAACGCGGCGGCGGTAGCGGAGGATCAGATCCACGGCTTCATCGACCGAGTCCACGAGCGTGGCAAGTTCGAGGTCGCCCTTGCTGATGAACTTCCCGCCTTCGAGGGTGGTCTTCATCCATTTGAGCAGGCCGCCCCAGTAGTCCTTGCCGAAGAGGATGAGCGGGAAGTGGGTGATCTTGTGGGTCTGCACGAGGGTCGCGACCTCGAAGAATTCGTCGAGGGTGCCGAAGCCGCCGGGCATGTAGACGAAGCCCATGCTGTATTTCACGAAGCTGACCTTGCGGGCGAAGAAGTAGTGGAAGTCGACGGGAATGTTGATCCACTTGTTGCCGGTCTGTTCGTGGGGGAGGCTGATGTTGAGGCCGACGGATCTGCCCTTGCCCTGTTTGGCGCCCTTGTTGGCGGCTTCCATGATGCCGGGGCCGCCGCCGGTGATCACGGCGAGATCGTTCTTCGCGAGTTCCTTGGCGAGGGCGACCGAGGCCTTGTAATAGGGATCGGTCGTCTTGGTGCGCGCGGAGCCGAATACGGTCACGGCGGGGCCGACCTGGGACATGGTTTCAAAGGAGTCAACGAACTCGGCCATGATCCGGAAGATGCGCCATGGGTCCTCGTGCTGGAACTTGTGGAAGGTCTCGCTCATGGGCGGGAGGATACGGGCGCTGGGCGGGGGGGGAAGCTCCAAATCGCGCGTCAGGCGTCGAGGAGCGGCCTGATTTCCTTTGGAGAAGCGGTTCCGGTGGTTCCCAGTTTGTGGATGACCACGGAGGCGGCGGCCATGGCGGTCTCCATGGCCTCCCGGTTGTCGGCGCCGGCCGCGAGAGCCGCCGCCAGATTGGCGGTCACAGCGTCGCCGGCGCCGACGATGTCGATGTCCCCGCGGACGGGGTGTGCGGGGGCGTCGAGCGTTGTCGTTCCCGGGGCGCCGCAGAGAATGCCATCCGGCCCCAGGGTCACGAAGAGTCGGGACGCCCGTGATTCGGCGGTCTCGCCGACGAGATCCCGGATTCCGGCGCTCCCGGCCTCCGGACCGGTTGCGAGTCTGCGGCGGAATTCCGCGTCGTTGACCTTCAACGTTACGGGTGGGAAGCGTTCGATGGCGTTGCGGCTGTCGCCGAGGATCAATGGGGTTGTCGGTCGTGAACGTATTTCATCCAGGGCGGCAAGGACATCCTCCGTGATGGCTCCCGTGCCGGGTTCGTCCACCTGGTCCAAGGCGATGATGGCGTCAACACCTTCCGCCAATACCAGCAGGCGATCGCGGATCTGCCGGCCGACCGCGGTCGGCGTCGGCGTCCAATTCTTGAAGTCGAGGCGGTTGAGTTCCTCTGGCGGTTGGCCGTCGCGAACCAGGAGGGGCTTGGTGTAGGTGAAGGTGCGACGTTGGTTGGTCTGGATGAACCGGGAGAGATCGACCTGTTCGCCGGCGGCCTGGAGAGCCTGAAGCAATTCCGCGCCCTCGCCGTCGTGACCGCAGAAACCGACGGGGTGGATGGCTCCGACGCCGAGGGAGACGAGGTTGTTGAGAATGGTGCCGGCGCCTCCGGGTTGGGAACGGACGTGGACGACATTCCGGACCTCCAGCCCGGTTTCGATCGAGGTCTCCGCTTTTCCGGGGTCGATCTCAAGATAACGATCCAGGCAGAAGTCGCCGACAACGGCGATGCGCAACGCGGGAAAGCGGGCGACGATTTCCTGAAAGCGTCCCGTGTTCATGCGCCGGGCGTTGGATCAATCCGCGAGTTCGCGCCACAAGCGATGCAGAAAGGCGGCATTGTCGTGCTGGATGTAGCGCATGTCGCCGCCCATGCGGGCATAGCTCTTGCAGAAGCGCAGGTAGTAGGCGGGGTGGTCTTTCGGCGGTTCCCCCTGTGACCAGTCCCAGTCCCCGGGTTGCAGATCGACGACGTGGATGGAGTGGCCGGACACCGCGGCCCTGCCGTCCTGCAGGCGGAGATTGTTCACGCAGCTGAGGCTTTTCTCGAACACCTGCGGTCCCATGATGGCGGACCCGATGGAAAGCACGACGCCGCCGTCGAGATTATCGACCGCGCCGCCGAAGGCCTCGAAGCCAATCTGCGCGCCGCGGCCGACCGCGGCTCCGCTGAACATGGGATGGCAGGAGATGATGTCGTAGCCGATGCCGGGATGAACGGTCAGCGGGACGCCATGGACGAAGGAGGAGGCGAGAATGCTGGCGTGTTTCCAGTTGTGTTCCACGCGATGCAGGCCAGGGGCGAGACTCTGGCGCTCCATGAACTGGGCCAACTCGAGGCGCGCCGGCGCCAACGGATGGTTCATGTCGCCGGCCACGAGGTTGCGGAGGTTGACCGGATCGGGCAGCACGGCGCCGTCGCCGTGGATGAAGGCGGCGAGAGAATCGCCGTAACCCCAGCCAAAGGCGCCGCCCGACAGCAACGCGAGCATGATGTTCCGTCCCGTCTCGTCCCAGGCCCCGAATGTGCCGTCGGCGACATTGGCGCGGACGCATTCGGTCGACCGCCCCTGGTAGGCGAATTCCCAGTCGTGAATCGTGCCGGCGCCGTTGGTGGCCAGGTGGTTCACCCAGCCGTTGGCGAGCAGTCGGTCGATGACCGTGGCTGCGCCGTTGCGCAGCAGATGGGCGCCATAGATGAGGATGACGGCCGCGTTGCGTTCCCTGGCGGCGCGAATCCGGTCCGCGCAGTCGCTGATTTGTCGGGCGATCTCGCCGGAGCAATCCGGCGGGGGGGAATCGGGGTTGATGAGGATGTCCTCGACCCGGCTGAGGCTGTTCCGGTCGGCCAGGGGGTGGACCCTGAGCCGGCTTGAATCGATGCGTGTTCCCAATCCGCTCATGCTGCTCCCGTCATTCTCCGAAAATCAGATTCACCAGAGGTTCGGCGTCCCGATAGTCCGCGATCACGATGTCGGCGCCCACTCCGGTGAGCCGGTCGCGTTTCCATTCGTCCACGTTGCCGGAACCGTTGTTGGCCTCGTCGCTGGCCACCGCGACCGCGAGACCGCCCAGCTGCCTAGTGTTTTCAATTTCCACGTAACCGTCGCCGAAGGAAAGGAGGTTCCCGCCGTCGATGCCGTGTTCCTCGAACATGCGATCCATGGCGATCTTCTTGGAGAAGGATCGATAGTCGTCCCGCGCGCCGTAGATGCGCCCCTCGAATAGGGAATCGACGCCGAGAAGTTCCGCCTCTTCACGGACATAGATTTCGTCCGTGCCGCTGAGGAGATAGCAGGTGAGGTCGCGCGAGCGAAGCGCCGACAGGAGGTCGCCGACCTTGTGGACGAGCCAATCCGCGGGGGATGAGGCTCCGCTGCGCAGCGCTTCCTTCCGGTCGCTGATGCGTTCGTCGAGGCGGCGCAGGTATTCGTGTTTGTACCAGAGAGGGTCCTCGGCCTTGCCGCCGCGTTCCTCCACCCGCTCGGCGAAGCGGATCATCTGGTAGATGGTCTGCTTGCCGTTGAGTTTCATGATGTCGTCGAAGAGCATCTCCCGCACGCTGTCCTCGGTGTCGTCCTCGGCGCGCGGCAACATTTCGGCGAACATGGGGAACATGACCTCCGGCCAACCCTGCCGGATCAGGGACAGGGTGCCGTCGAAATCGAAGACAGCATGGCTGGCGCGCTGCCGGGGTTGAAAGCCGGGAGCGATCTGGATGAATCCGCTGAACGCGTCGGTCAAAACCATGTTGAGGAAAGTTGGCGCGCGGGTCAGACGTCGCAGATTTCGACTCCCTGGTGCAGGGAGGCGAGTTTGTCTTTCCGCTTGGGGATGAACTCCTGGCCGATGTAGCCCTTGAAGCCGGTCTTGAGAATGGCTCGGACGATGGCGGGGTAGTAAAGCTCCTGTGAGTCGTCAATTTCGGCCCGCCCGGGAACGCCGCCGGTGTGATAGTGGCTGATATACTTGTGGAACTGTCCGATGCGACGGATGCAGTCGCCCTCCATGATCTGCATGTGATAGATGTCGTAAAGGAGCTTGAAGCGATCGGAGCCGATGGCCTTGCAGAGTTCCACGCCCCACTCGGTGTGGTCGCACATGTAGTCCTTGTGGTTCACGCGGCTGTTCAGGAGCTCCATGCTGATGGTGATCCCGTGTTTCTCGGCGAGCGGCATGATGCGCTTGAGTCCGATGGCGCAGTTTTTCAGGCCTTCTTCATCATCCATGCCCCGGCGGTTGCCCGAGAAGCAGATCAGGTTCTTGAATCCGGCCTTGGCGACCTGCCGGAGGCGCTCTTCGTAGAGGTCATACAGGGTATCGTGGTGCTCGATCCGGTTGAAGGCCTGACTGATGCCGCCGACCTTGACGCCCGCCTTGGTCTTGCCGCTGGGGTAGCTGACCATGGCGCAGTCCAGGCCATGTTTGCGCACGGTGGCGAACTGATCCGGATCGAGCAACTCGACCGACTGCAGGCCGAATTTCTTGCCCTCGCGGCAGAGGGTGTCGAGATCGATGTTCTTGTAGCACCACTTGCAGACCGAGTGATTGACGTTGCCCTTCATCTCGGCGGCGACGGCGTCGGCCGTCCTGAAGGACAGGGCGAGGGAGCCGAACGCGGCGGCGGCGCCGGTCCGTTTCAGGGCTGAGCGACGGGAGATTGATTTGGACATGGCGGTCTGGATGTGTGGGGACTGAGTGTCAGGTGTCAAATTTTTGCGGACGCCCCACTACACTTGAAGGGCGCCGGCGCGTCAATCGTGGAACTGCCCTGGCGTTCGCGTGATTGACACGCTTGACAGTGACAGTTGCTCTCGCGTAAAGACAATGTATTGACGCGCAACCACCTTTCACCACTGCCGACAGCGGTGTCGGTCGTCGGAAGCGGTTGCGTAATCTGCTCTTATTGAAGAGCGTCCGAAAAGGCGCATGGCAGTCTGGCTGCTTCCGCCTCGGAGGAAGGGTTGTGGGGCAAGTTGACCATGACGACCGGGCGACCGGCGACCTGAAGGGCGTAGGGCCTCGTGTCCATGCGTCGGGCAATCATCCGTAAGTTTTTGTATGGCAGACGAAAGACAGAAGAAGCTCGACGGCTCCTGCGCCGTGTTGGGACTGGACATCGTGGGATTCTCGAAGATGAAAGACGAGGATCAGGTGAATTCCATCCAGCATCTTTACCGCTGGATCACCGAGGCCTTGGCCAATCACAGCATCACCAGCGAGCAGTTCCGTTGGAGCCCCGCAGGGGATGGCGGTTTTCTCACCTTCAACTCCTCGAAGATCTGTCAGAAGGCGATCGATGTCGCCTTTACGATCTGCGGCAAGGCGAAGATGCCGGACTGGCGCCCGACCAGCGGCGAGTCGATCCGTTTGCGTCTGGGGTTGCACGCCGGGACGGTCACGGAGGAGGACGATTTCGGCTGGAAGACCAATGTCTGGGGGGTCGGCATCAACACGGCCGCGAGAATTCTGGCGGTCTCAGCCTGCGATCAGCTGCTTATTTCCAAGCAGTATTTCGACACCTACATCCTGTCCCATCGCAAGAACGACTTTGAGATCGGCGACGTGCACTGGCGCACGGTGAAGCACGGCGTGGGCGTGGAGGTCATGAACGTCAACCGGCACGACCTTTGTCTGTCGCAGACGGAGGCCGAGAACCGTCGATGGCAGGCGGTTGGGGGGCTGTGGCAGAAGACGATCCAGAATTACACCTACCTGATTCACGACGCGATGAAGTCCGGCGATCCGGTGGCGGCCCTGGCGAGCGCAAAGTTTCTGCTGGAGCTGAAGGCCGATGGGCCGGTTCGGGAGCTGTGCCATATGATCGGGCGCAGCGAGATCAAGCCGAGCAAAGTGTATCCGCCGCAGACGCACATCCTGTTCAGTCAGATGCCGCCGGATCTGCTGTTCAAGGTGATTGAGCAGTCCGAGCCGCGGCTGT
>JAYPGD010000177.1:0-11044 GCA_038126655.1 Verrucomicrobiales bacterium | reverse complement strand
CCCACCGGCACCATCGCCTTCCTCATGGACTGCGACACCACCGGCGTCGAGCCCGACATCGCCCTCGTCAAATACAAGCTGCTCGCCGGCGGTGGCATGCTCAAGATCGTTAACCGCACCGTCCCGCAGGCCCTCGAACGCCTCGGCTACAACGCCGAACAGATCCAGGGCATCGTCGATCACATCGAGGCGCACGACACGATCGAGGACGTTGTCGAGGAAGACGGCCAGACGGTCCCCAGCGGCCTCAAGCCTGAGCATCTCGCCGTGTTCGACTGCGCCTTCAAAGCCTTCAAGGGCAAGCGCAGCATCCACTACATGGCCCACCTCAAGATGATGGCCGCCGCGCAGCCCTTCATCTCGGGCGCCATCTCCAAGACCGTCAACCTCCCCAACGAGGCGACCGTCGACGACATCCAGGACGCCTACCTGCAGGCCTGGAAGATGGGCCTCAAGTGCGTCGCCATCTACCGCGACGGCTCCAAGCGCTCCCAACCGCTCAACACCAACAAGGACGACGCCTCTGACAAGGCCCAGTCCAACAACAAGGCCGCCGAGGAAATTGTCGATCTCAAGGCGACGATCGACGATCTCCAAGAGCAGATCTCGGTTCTCGAGGCCCAGGCCATCAAGCCGCTGCGCAAGCGCCTCCCGGAAACCCGCATCGCCAAGACCCACAAGTTCGAGATCGCCGGCCACGAGGGCTACCTCACCGTCGGACTCTTCGACGACGAAACCCCGGGCGAACTGTTCATCACCATGGCCAAGGAAGGCTCCACCATCGGCGGCCTCATGGACAGCATCGCCACCCTCACCTCCATCGCCCTGCAGCACGGCGTGCCCCTGCAGACCCTGGTGAAGAAGTTCTCCCACCAGCGCTTCGAACCCTCCGGCTTCACCAAGAACCCGGACATCCGCAAGTGCGACTCCATCATCGACTACGTCTTCCGCTGGCTCGCCATCGAGTTCCTCGACGGCTACCGCCAGGCGACCGAGCCCAAGCAACCGGAGCTCGATATGCCGGGCCTCGAAGAAGTCGAGAAGCAGTCCGTCAACAAGCCGATCGCCGAACTGCCCCTCGCCGACGACACCGAGTTCATCGCCAAGTCGGCCGCCGAACAGAGCGCCGGCGAAACCGCCGTCAGCGCCGTAAACAGCCTGAGCGCCACCGTGGCCCACTTCCAGCAGGACGCGCCCACCTGCCCCAACTGCGGCAACGTCGTCGTCCGCAACGGCGCCTGCTACAAGTGCCTCAACTGCGGCGAAAGCCTCGGCTGCTCCTGAGCCGCCCCAAAACCGATTCAAGCAGCCGCCCCGAACCCGGGGCGGCTCTTTTTTTCAATGCGGGTTTGGTCGGCCTCCGGTCGGACTCTCGCAAGAACTGCTCCAGTGATTGGGGGCGCCTCAGTCCCATGGGAACCTGAACACGGTGTAAATCTCGCGGTCGAGGACGGGGAAGTGTTTGATGAATGATAGCATCGGCCTTGCAATCGTGACCAACGCTTCAAATTCTGCGTTATGCCGGTGAATCCACACGGCGACCGCAGCCTCTGCCGGGGCACTCTCTTCCCTGAATTCCCGCGTCACCAAGTGACGAGTTCGAGTCCGCATCGTGAGGCGAGCTTTGCCTGACCTTCGTCAAGCGTGGCAAACCGCCTCATGGTCTTGGTGAGTGTCGCCAAGGCGACGTGGATGAGATCAAACGATCGGCAATTGGTCGCAATCGCGTGTTTCCTGGAAATCCGCCCCGCTTCGGCAAAGGCCTCCGGCCAGGGCACCTGCCGTCGCACAATTCAGCCGGCAATGCAGTCGTCGTCAAAGATTCGAAATGTCTAGGCAATCTGTCCTTCCGCAACCTCGCCCCTCATCACTTTCTGCCGGGCCGCATTGTGAAACTCCAGATCCTGCCACTCATTCAGGCCGATGGTCTCCCCTTGCTCTTGCATCCACACACGCAAATCGTTGGTCCACTTCTCGGGCAGGTAGAGCGCGACAATGAAGCTTGGATCAAAATACGTTTTCACCGGCGGCCGTCTGTCACGATATCGCTTCCCGGCTTGCCGGGGGCGGCTTCGGATCCCCAAACCTCATCCAGGCGTTTCCAACTGTCCTGCCACCCCGTCAACGCTGACGCGGGCACAAGATTGGCTATCGCCTTCTTCTCGGCGAGAATCTGCACGCTTTCCCCCTCGGCGACCAACTGAAGCAGTGAATCCAAGTCAGATCGCGCCGCGGCGATATCAACAGTTTTCATGGGAGTAAGATCGGAGCCTGCACGGATTTCCGCAAGGGGCTTTTTGGCCCGGAGGTAGTAGAGGCCGAGGTGGGGATCGAACTGTTCGCCGGTGTACAGTTCGAAAATGGGGCGACCGAGGGCAGGCCATTCCACGCCCTCAATTTCTTTCAAAGAACTGATGAACAGCGTAGTTGGTGACGGCTCGGGAATCCAGCGGATTTCGACTCGTGCGCGCCTTTCAAGGCAATCTCAGAGGAGAGGGTGTCTCGGTGGCGATGGAGTGAACTACGTTGTTCGCTCCCGGATGACAGCGGCGATGGGTGACTTGTAGCCGCCTTGAATCGATCCGGTTTGTCTGAATTACTCAGTCGCCAAAGAGGGGGGCGTAAACTCATCTCCCGCGACACCAGTAAACCAAACGAACAACATGAAGAAACACATCATTCTATGGGGGCTGTTGTGGACTTTCATCCCGGCCATCTTTGCGGCGGAAACCGAACCGGCGCCGGCGGCCGAACCCGCCGCCGAAGAAACCGACGACTCCGCCGATCTGCAGGCGTTCCTCTCGCAGTTCTCCTGGACCCAGGGACCGGCGACCGGAAAGCTCGGCGACGTCGCCGAGCTCAACCTCCCGGAGGGATTCAGGCTCGCGAACGGGGACGACACGCGGAAGATCATGGCAGCCTTCGGCAATCTCACCAGCGACCAGGAACTGGGCCTGGTCGCCCCGGACTCGTTCGACTGGTTCATCGTCTTTGAGTTCGATCCGGTGGGCTATGTGAAGGACGACGAGAAGGACGATCTGAAGCCCGATGAGATGATGGATTCCATCAAGCGCGGGACGGAATTCGCGAACGAGGAGCGCGCCAAGATGGGCATCCCGGGAATGACAATCCTCGGCTGGCAGTTGCCGCCCCGCTACAACGATCAGACCAAGCTGCTCGAATGGTCCATCCGCGCCGAGTCGGAAGGCTCCAAGATCCTCAACCACAACACACGCATCCTGGGTCGTCACGGCGTGATGGAGGCGGCGTTGGTCGTGGATCCGGAAGACATCGAGGCGACGCTGCCCGTCTTCTACTCGCTCCTCGAAGGCTACGGTTTTCAGTCCGGTCAGAAATACGCGGAGTATCAGGACGGCGACAAGATCGCCAAGTATGGCCTGGCGGCCCTGATCGTCGGGGGCGGCGCCGCGGCAGCGGCCAAGCTCGGCCTGTTCGCCTGGCTCGCGGTCATGTTCAAGAAGCTGTGGAAGCTGATCGTCGTCGCGGTGGTCGGCATTGGCGCCTGGTTCAAGAAGCTGGTCGGCGGCGGCCCGAACGTGCGGGAGGATCCCAGCTGAACATCATCCGGATCGCGATGCGACAAGCGCAAGGTTCCCCGGAGTCCGGGGGGGGCGCCTCGGGGCCCGCCGCCGCCCTGTCGCGATGGACAGCCAACAGAGCATCTTCGTCGTTCTGGGGGCGTTCTTCCTCTACGAGAGTCTGTTGTGGCTCCCGCGAGGAGCGGTCGCTCTCGCGCGGAATTGGCGAGGCCGCTTTCGGCTCCGCCACCCGGGCCGCCTGCTGGGCAACGATTTCGGCTCCATCGTCGTAAAGGCCCTGGCTCCCCCGGGGCGACGCTTGTTCGTCGCCTTGGCATCGCAGATCACATTGTCGCCGGAGGGCCTCGGCCGGGAACGCCCCGAATCCACGGCTCCTGACGAGCCTCCGCGCAGGACGGGCGAATGTCTCGCCTGGTCGGCGGTGAAATCGATCTCGGCCGACAGGCGCTGGATCAGGGTCAACCATCACAAGTGGTGGAAGACGCCCTCGGAGCAGAACGCCAAGGACCTGGCGGGACGCCTGGAGGCGATCCGGTCGGCGCCGCCGGAAGAGCGGGAGGACCGGATCCGGGAGTGGCTTGCCTCAGGTTTCAATGTGGCGGACGCAAAGACGGTCATGGCCGACATGGAAACGCCGCTGCGCCGCTTGGAAATCCTCGGGAACATCCTGTTTGTGTTCCTGTTCGTCGCGCTGCTGCCGCTGAGTTTCTTCTACTCCTTCCAACATCTCTGGGGCTGGATCGCCGGGCTGACGCTGCTGCAGACGATTCCGATCAGCCTGATCTATCGCCGGACGCACACGCGACTGTATCCGGATGCGGATGACGAGCGATTCACAGCCTGGCTGACCATGCTGCTCTTCGCGCCTTCCGCTATACGGGCTCATGATGGCGTCACGCTGCCCGCGCTCCATCGCTTTCACCCCCTCGCCGCGGCCATGGCAACATTGAACGAAAGCGACGCCCGGAACTACGCGGCGTTCCTGCTGCGGGAATCCCGATTCGCGCCGCCGAATGAAGGAGCGGACGACGATCTCCGCGATCGGATCGCGCGATGGCATCGCAAGGAGTCGGTCCGATGTCTGGAGGAATGCTGCGACTCGGCCGGCTGGAAGTCGGAGGAACTGCTCAAACCTCCGCCCAGGTCGGATCCCGAATCCCGGTCCTACTGTCCCCGGTGCCTCGCGGAGTTCATTATCACGGAGGGCGTCTGCGCCGACTGCGGAGGGGTGACGCTTCTCGGATTCGATGGCAAGCCCTAGGCGATCGCCGCGCACAGAAAGCAAACCGCCCGAACGAAGCAGGTCCGTTCGGGCGGCGCGAATTGGATTCTCAGCCGGCGTTCATTTCTTCCCGAACGCCTTCTTGAGGAACTTCAGGCCGTTGACCGGGATGTCGTCGCGCCTGGGTTCGATCTTGCGCCAGATCGCCGCGGCGCGGGCGATGACCTTCACGTCCGTAGTGAAGGACTCAATCACGATGTCGCCCTTGTAACGGATCGCCTTGAGCGCCTTGACGATCGGCTCCCAGTCGATGTGATCGCCGCCGGGCGTGCCGCGGTCGCTGCCGCAGGCGTGGAAGTGGCCGAGGAGCGCGCCGGCCTTGCGGATGGCCTTGGCCTGATTCTTCTCCTCGATGTTCATGTGGAAGGTGTCGAGGTGGATCTTCACGTTCGGGGCGCCGACCGCCTTGATGAGCTTCAAGCCCTGGTCGCAGGTGTTGAGGAAGTCGGTCTCGAAGCGGTTGAGCGGCTCGATGCAGAGTTCGACGCCCTTCTTGCCGGCGTAGGCGGCCAGGGTCTTCAGGTTCTTCACCACCAACGCGAATTCCTTCTTCTGCGTCTTCGGGTCCACGGCGTCCGCCTTGCCGACCACGGAATAGATCGGGCCGATCAGACGCGGGCAGCCGACCTCGGCCGCGATGTCCACCAGGGCCTTGCAGTACTTCATGGCGGTGCGCTGATCCGTGGCGTTGCCGCGAAAGTCGCGGCCCGGGCCCATGGCCGCGCAGATGGAGCCGCAGGCGAAATCGTGCTTGTCGAGCGCCGCCTTGAATTTGGCCGGCGTCACGTGGGAGGGGTCCTCGATGGCGACCTCGATTGTCTCGAAGCCCCACTTCTTGAACTTGGGAATGAGGCTGTAGCTCTTGTCAGTGAAAGGCGAAGTGTAGAGGAAACTGTTCAGTCCGAATCTCATGATGCTTGCTTGGTTTGTGTTGTTGTCATTGTTGGAGCGCAGAGGCTATGGCAGGCGGGGCGGGTGTCAATAGCGATTGAAAGCCCCCCGTTCCTGCTTGAGCTTGGCTCCGGGTTCGTGAATCCTCCGCGGCTCAAGCGAAACCGCCCATGCTTGCCACCATCCTTTTCCTTCTCGCCGGCTGCGCCCTCCTCTACTACGGGGCGGAGTGGCTGGTTGAAGGCGCCGCCTCCCTCGCCCTCTCTCTGGGCGTGTCGCGGTTGGTCGTCGGACTGACAGTGGTCGCCTACGGCACCAGCATGCCGGAGCTCGGCGTCAGCATGGAAGCCGCGCTGAAGGGCAACGACAGCGTCGCCATCGGCAATGTCGTGGGCTCCAACATCTGCACCATCGGCCTCGTCCTCGGCGTGCCGGCGCTGATCACGGCCCTGCCCGTCAACCGGAACACCATCCGCCTCCACGCCCCGATCATGATCGCCGGCTGTGTCCTGCTCGCGTTCTTCCTTTCCGATTACGTGGTCTCGCGGCTGGAGGGCGGCATCCTGCTCGCAGGCCTGGCCGCCTACACCGTCCTCGGCTTCCGTCTGGAACGACAGACCAAGGACGCCGGGTTCGTGGACGATGTTCCGGAACGCACCGGGAAGCTCCCCAAGGACATCGGGCTCATCGTCGCCGGCATCGCAGGCGTGCTGGTCGGCGGACATTTCCTCCTCGAAGGCGCGGTGGATCTCGCCCAGCGCATCGGCGTCTCCGACGCCGTGATCGGCCTGACAGTCGTGGCGCTGGGAACCAGCCTGCCGGACCTGACCGCGTCAGCCATGGCGGCGCTCAAGAAGCACGGGGAGATCGCGGTCGGAAATGCGCTGGGCTCGGTGATGTTCAACACCTACATGGTCATCAGCGCCGCGAGCATGACCGGTCCCCTGGACGGCGAGGACTTCAACCGGCTCGATCTTTATGTCATGGTTGGAATCGCCGCCGTCGTGCTCCCCTTGATGCTGATCCACATGCAGATGCGGCGTTGGCAGGGCGCGCTGCTCGTGACGTCCTACCTCGTCTACGTCGTTCTCCGCTGGCCGACGCAACCGGCCTGAACTACATTTCGCCGCACCGGTGATCCGCATCGTCTACAACGTCCTGTTCCTCCTCTTCTTCTGCCTCAGCGCGCCGTTCTACTTTCTGAAGATGCTGCGCCGCGGAAACTGGCGCGGCGGCTTCGGACAACGCTTCGGCTTCTATTCCCGGGAATTCCGGGAACGCCTCCGGGACAAACGGATCATCTGGCTCCACGCGGTCAGTGTCGGCGAGGTCAACGTCTGCACGGAGCTGATCCGCGAATTGGAGCCGCGACTGCCCGGTTTCCAGCTGATCGTCTCCACGACCACCTCCACCGGCATGGCCCGACTGCGGGAGGAACTTCCCGGGCACGTCGCCAAGGTCTACTACCCCATCGATCTGTTCTGGATCGTGAACCGCGCCCTGCGCGCGCTTCACCCTTCCGCCGTCATCCTGATCGAGGCCGAAATCTGGCCGAACCTGCTGTGGCGATTACAGCGGGACAACATCCCGGCCATGGTCGTCAACGCGCGCCTCTCCGACCGCTCCTACCAGGGCTACCGAAAACACGGCTGGCTGTTTCGCCCGCTCTTCGCCTCCTTCGCCTACATCGGCGCCCAGAATGAATCGGACGCGGAGCGCCTGCGCGAGATCGGCTACGCCGAAGCCGCCGTCGCCGTGCCCGGGGCGCTCAAATTCGACGCCGCCCGGCCGCCCGCCGAGCCCCGGCTGGACGCCGGCCGCCTCCTCGAACGTTGCGGGATGAAAGCCGACGCGCCCGTCCTGGTCGGAGGCAGCACCCACGACGGCGAGGAGGCCCTGCTGGCGCGCATCGCGCAGAATCTTCGCAAACAGTTCCCCGATCTGTTCCTCGTCCTGGCTCCGCGCCACATGGAGCGGCGCGGTCAGGTCTCCACAGCCCTGCGCAAACTCGAGGTCCCTTTCCAGCTGCGCAGCCGGATGGACAATGCAACCGAGGCGCCCCCCGACTGCCAATGCCTGGTCGTCGACACCACCGGCGAACTCGTGGACTTCTACCGACAGGCGACGATCGTCTT
Source organism: Verrucomicrobiales bacterium (assembly GCA_038126655.1). Taxonomy (GTDB): domain Bacteria; phylum Verrucomicrobiota; class Verrucomicrobiia; order Limisphaerales; family JAYPEY01; genus JAYPEY01. The sequence continues at coordinate 3,176 of JAYPGD010000177.1, read as the reverse complement.
CGTCGGCAAAAGCCTGACCGCCAAGGGCGGGCAGAACCCCATCGAGCCGGGAGCCTTGGGCAAGGCCATGATCTTTGGCCCGAACATGCAGAATTTCCGCGCGGTCGCGCGGGCCTTTGTGGCGGGCGGCGCGGCGCGTCAGGTCCCGGATGAAGCGGAACTCGAAAGCTCCCTCGCGGAACTCCTGGCGGATCGCCGCGCCTGCGCGGCCATGGGCGAAATGGCCCTGCGCGCGGTTGCCGAGAATCAAGGCGCCGTGGCGCGCACCGTGGATGGCGTCCTCGCCCGACTGCGGCAGACCGGCGTCCTCAAGGAGTCAAATCCTCCGACATGATCGTTCTCCATTGGGACAACTTTTCCTTGCGCTGGCTCTTCGCGGTGACATATATACGCCCCATGGCACCTGCCCATTGTCAGTATATTTGTTTTGGACAATATGATTAACCTTCTCCCTGGGAGGACGTCTTGAGTCGTCCTCCGCGTCGTCGCCCTTCCCGTCGCCCGTCTGACAACGTCCGAATCAACGGACGTATCCGCGCCCCTCAAGTGCGCGTGGTTCACGATGAAAACAAGCAGGTGGGCGTCCTTCCTCTCGGTGAAGCTCTCAAACTGGCCCGCGGACTCGGCGTGGACCTCGTGGAGGTCTCCGGCAAGGCCAACCCGCCCGTTTGCCGGCTCGTCGATTACGGCCGCTTCAAATACGAGCAGTCCAAGAAGGACAAGGAGACCAAGAAGCACCAGCACGCGAACAAGGTGAAAGAGGTCCAGTTGCGACCGGTCACCGACCCCCATGATTTCCACACCAAGCTGGAACATGCCATCCACTTCCTCTGCGAGGACATGAAGGTCAAGGTGAGCCTCCGCTTTCGCGGCCGCGAGAACATGCACAAGGAGGTCGGCGCCGAAACAGTCCAGAGATTCATCAAGGAAATCGAGCCTTGGGGACATCCCGATGCCCCGCCCCGCGCGGCCGGACGTTCGATGAGCGTGATGATCGCGCCCCTGCCCCGCAACAAACGCGCCGAAAACCCCCATCCGAAGCACAGTCGACCGCTGGACCTCGATGAAGAGGATCACGACGACGACGAACCTGAGTACGATCAGGAAGACGAGTCGCAGGACCAGGGGTGATCGCGGGGGATTTGGATCCGGAGGATCCCAATTCCCGCAATCGGCGGAGACGCAGGCGAAACAGCAGACACGCAAACCAAGCCCGCCCTTCACTCGAAGAACTCGTCCGCCTTCACCTCGAGAAGCACAAGCGCGAGTCCGCAGACGGAGTCAGCCTGACCAAGGCGATTCAACTGCGGCCCGACGCCGATCCGGACGATTTTCAAAAAAGGCTGAACCGCTCCATTGAATTCCTTCGCGACGGCCATCCACTCCTGGTGAACCTGCGCTTCCGCGGCCGCGAGAACATGCACAGGGCAATCGGCGCCCAAACTGTCGAGAAGTTCATCGAAGCGATCGCCCCTTGGGGACGCCCGACTGCCCCGCCACAAGTCAACGGTCGTTCGATGCACGTCACGCTCAAGCCCCTTCCGCCCCCCGAACGGGCCGCCAAGCCCGACACCTGAGAACCTAGGGGGTGAGTGTTTCGTCATTTCGGCGCGGCGTAGGCCGCCCATTTTCAACTGCGCCCCCCCGCCCCCGGCGCGCCGGATTCCGCTATCGACATCCCCGCCGGGTTTCGATTAACTCCCCTCATCTATGAAATCAGCTCCCGGCGGCTTCAACACCTTTCAGAACGCCATCTGCATGAAGAACGCATGGTCGAGGGATCTGTATGAGGACAAGGTTCTCTGGCTGGCCATGCACAGGAAGGGGGTTCTGATGGCGCGGCTCGTCAACTTCCTGAATCCCGGCTACTTCAAGCGGGATCGCGAGATCATCCGCGAACTGGGCAACGCGACCAATGTGATGGACTTCAAGGAAACGCTTTCCGCCTACAAGGACGAAAACGAGAAGGCCGGCGGCATTTTCCGGAAGTGGTTCAACTGCCGGATTTCCGGTTCCCAGCTGATGAAGCTGGGCGTGCAGTTCTTTTCCTGAGTCCGCCCGTCCCCTGGACAAGGCTCAGGAACCCTGCTTCTTCGCAGCGCGACGGATCTGTCCCAGGCGTTGCCCGCAAACGGCGTTCCAGGCATTCTGCGTCAGTTCCGATTCATCCTGCACCTTGCGCAGCGCATCGTGCGGGATGGTGACCGCGACCGCATCTTCCAGCACCTTGGCGACCTCTCCGTCCGGTTCCCCGATCTCGGAGATGATGCCCACCGCAACCTCGCCGCCGAAGCTGCTGTGACCTTCCACCACCAATGCCGGTCCGCCATCCGGCGAGATCTCCACCTTGCCGCTGAACAGGACATGGACCGAATCAACAAGATTCAGTTCACTTCCGGCCGCATGCTTCTGGCAGACCGCCGGGAACATCGACAGATCAGCGTCATGCTTCTCGCGCAACTCCGGAAACAGCTTGTGCGAGGTCAGGACATTCTCCGCGATGCGCTTGCGAATGATCCCGTAGATAACATTAGCCACGTCCGGAACCTCGTCGATGAAATTCTTGAATTTCGCGTTCGGGATCTCCAACACCAGGCCGTCATCCAACGCCCGCACCGAACCGGTGCGCGCGATATTGGGTATCCACAACGCAAACTCGCCCGTCATCTGCCCTTTCGGAATCGGAATCGGTTCCGGGTGATCCGGCAGATCGAGCACGATCGTGCCCGATACGGGAAAAAAACAGCTGTTCGCCGGATCGCCGGTCTTGAAAAGCGTCTGATCCTTCGAGAACAGCCGCGGCTCGGACTGCTCAATCACCTTGAACAGCAGATCCGGCGGCATCTGGCTGAACAGGATGTGCGTCTGCGCCGGGTATTCGTTGCTCGGCTTGATCTCACTGCGCCCGATCATGTGGCACAGTTCCCGCACCGGCTCGTCCGCCTTCAACTCCAGCAAGAACTTCGCGCTCGCCAAAGCCGCCACCGGATCTCCGGACTTCATCGCGTCGTGGATCAGGTAGGTGTAATTCTGGATCGTCTTCTGCCACAGTCCGCCGACGGCCTGCCAGCGACGGTTCTCCGCCTCCGTCTGCGTCAGGCACAGATCGTGCCGGTTGACATTCATGACCTCCACGCCCACGCCGTGCTTCACCGTGCGCCAGTGCACGTCGCCGA
>JAYPGD010000176.1:0-11148 GCA_038126655.1 Verrucomicrobiales bacterium | reverse complement strand
AGATGGCAGATGGCAGATGGCAGATGGCAGATGGCAGATGGCAGATGGCAGATGGCAGATGGTAGATGGTAGATGGTAGATGGTAGATGGCAGATTACTGATTACTGATTACTGATTACTGATTACTGATTACTTCGTCTCCTTTGCACGATCGGCCAGGCCAAGAGCGTGATTGCGATGACGAAGAACAGCAGTGAGACGGGGCGTGTGAAGATCGGCGCGTAGCTGCCGCCGCTGGCCATGAGGCCGGAGAGGAGGTTCTTTTCGGCGATGGGGGCGAGGACGAAGCCGATGACGAACGGTGCGAGCGGAATCTTCGCCCGTTCCATCCCGAAACCGATCAGGCCGAACGCCAGCATCACCCAGACATCGAACATGCGGTTGGCCAGCGCGAAGGAGCCGACCACGCAGAAGGTCAGCGCGATGGGAATCAGGAACGAGCGTCGCAGGTTGGCGAGCTTGGAGACGGCTCCGGCTGACAGCAGCATGAAGCCAAGCATGAAGACATTGGCCAACAGGACCGTGCCCACAATCGTGTGCACGACCTCCGGGTTCTGGTCGAACAGCAACGGCCCCGGCTGCAATCCGTGAATGACCAGGGCGCCGAGCAGGATGGCGTCGATCACGCTGCCGGGGATGCCCATGGCGATGAGGGGGATGAGCGCGCCGCCGACGGTGGCGTTGTTGGCGGCTTCCGAGGCGACGATGCCTTCCTCCGATCCCTGCCCGAATTGATCCGGCGTCTTCGAGAGATTCTTGGCGGCGGTGTAGGCCATGACGGAGCCGATGTTTGCGCCGATGCCGGGGAGGATGCCGACCCCGGTTCCGATGACCGAGGAGCGCAGTAGATTCACGGCCTGCGCCTTCCATTCGGCGAGCTTGAGGAACAGGCCTTCCCGGTTGGGCGCGATGCGTTCGACCGGTTTGCCGATGTTGAGGATCTCCTGCATCGCCTGGTTGACCGCGAAGAGTCCGATCAGCACGGGCAACAGCTTGAAACCGTCGCCCATCTCGGCGAATCCGAAGGTCATGCGAAGCTCGCCGGTTGCGGGCGAAGGTCCGGGCATGGCGGCGAACATGCCGAGGAAGCCGGCGAAGGCTCCCTTCAGCAGCGACCTGCCGCTGACCGAAGCGATCAGGACCAGCGACATCAGCACAAGGGAGAAGAACTCGAACGGTCCGAATTTCTTGGACAACTCGGCGGCCGGTCTTGCGAGCGCCAGCAGGAACAACCAGGAAATCATCCCGCCGACGAAGGATGCGCTGATGCCGAGGCCGAGCGCCCGGCCGGGGCGGCCGCCTTTCGCCATGGGGTAGCCGTCCAAGGTCGTCATGATGGAGGCGGGGGTCCCGGGCATCCGAAGCAGGGTGGCCGTGATCAGGCCGCCACTGACGGCGCCGACATACATCGAGACCAGCAGGATCAGGGCGTTCGCGCCGGTCATGGAAAAGGTGAGCGGCAGCGTCAGCGCGATCAGCATCGCGCCGGTCAGGCCGGGGATGGCGCCGACAACGATTCCCAGACTCGTCCCCAGCGCCATCAGCGCGAATGGAACGGGGGAGAAAAGCTGTTGCAGGGCGTCGATCACGGCGCTTCAGGGCAGGTCGATGGTGAAGATCTCGGTGAACACAAACTGGCTGCCCAGACCGATGACGAGCGCCAATGCCGCGAGTCGGATGAGGCGGCCGCGATCAACGGGGTTCCGGGAAGCGGCCGATGCGTCGCCGCTGTTGTCGGCCCGTTCCAGGGCGGATCCAAAGGCGAAGATGAAAAGCGCCGTGGCGGCGGAATAGGGAAGCAGATTGAGGCCAAGGACAACCGCATAGAGGGGAGCGATGACGAAGGCGGTCCATTGCGCCTGGCCGACGCGGCGCGCATCGGCGGCGCGGTCGGGCGGTGTCGCTTTCCGGTCGCGTTGGCCGCTGACCGCCACGCCGATTCCCAATGCCGCGACGATGATTCCGACGAGCGCGGGCAGGTTGGGAAGGTTGTCCAACTTGCGCGTTCCGACCTTGGCGGTGTCCAGTTCGCGCTCCGCGATGACGCGCCTGAGTCCGGCTCCCCGATGAATCACCGGCGACACGTGCATGGAGGCGAGTTTCTCCCGGACGCTCTCGGTCTGCATCGCGCGTTCCAAGGCGTCGGCCAGAATGTCGATGCGATCCTTGGGCGTTCCCTTTGGAGCCCACCAGAACTGCATGTTGCTGGAGGTGACGTCGAATCCCTGTTCGCGCGCGGTCTGCGTCTCGGGAAGGGCCGGGTGTCGTTTGTCGCCGAGAAAGGCGAGCGCCCGGATTCCTCCCGAACGGAAACGCAGGTACTCTGAAACAGAAAAGGTGGTCATGCCGATATGGCCGCCGGTGAGCTCGGCGAAGCGTGTCGCGCCGCCGCCGGTCTGCACGAAGCGGAAGCGCGCGCCGGGATGCGAATGCTCCAGCAGCAACGCGGAAAAGTGACTGGGCGCGCCGAGATTGGCCCCGTAGGCAAGGGTGTCGGGGGAGGCCTTCGCTTCTTCGAGCAGTTCGCGAAGCGATTGGAAACGCGAGTCCTCCGCGACGGCCATCAGCATCGCGTCCTCGCCGGTGGCGATGATCGGCTCGAAGGCCTCGGGGCCATGATCGACCTTGCCGGAGTATTTGGCGGTCAGGATTCCTTGGTGGAGATTCAGGATGGTGTAGCCATCGGGTTCGGCGTTGGTCGCGCGCTGGCTGCCGATTGTGCCTCCGGCGCCCGGGACGTTGATGACGACCAGCGGCTGCGGCAGCAGTTCGTGATCCTTGAGCGCTTTCTGGATGACGCGGACAAAGGTGTCGCTGCCGCCGCCGGCTCCGAAGGGCACGATGACCTTGATGGGCTTCGATGGGTAGGAATCCGGTTGTTCCGCGCCCGGCAGTCGTTCCGGGGGGCAGGTCATCGCGACGGCGACAAGGAACAGAAGTCGGATGGATTGTCGGCGGTCGGCCACGCGCGCATCTTAATGGAATCCCGGACCCGGGCTAGGCTGAAATGCCTACTGTCGCGCGTCGGCGGGCCGCATAGAATGCTGTCGCGCAACAGAACAGCCCCGGTTATTCTCAATCACACATGGCGTCCGACAGATCCAGTGAGCCTTCTGAACAGCGGACATCAGCGCGGGAGTTGCTGATGATTCTTGGCGTGTTTGTCGTGGTCATGGGCGGGATCTTCGTCGGCTTCCGGGAGGAGGATGGCAAGGCTCCGGCGGAGGCTGAGGTTCCGCCGCCTCCCGCGCCTCCTGCGCCGGCGTCCGGGGGGCAGCCCCTGGCGGAGGTGCGAAGGTCGACGCCCCGGGAGGTCGCCGATCCGCGTGTGTTGTTCAGCACGGACACGACGAATTTCTGGAATGCGGAACGGCGGGCGCTCTACTGGTGGGACGAACCGGTCGAAGCGGTCAAGGAGTCGGCCTTGGAGTCCTATGGGAGAAGCAACATCCGCAAGTCGGACCTGGCGGGTTCCGCATCCTGTCGCGAATGTCATCCCGGCAACTACGGGCAATGGGAGCGGCATTCCCACCGGCACATGAACGCCATGGCGACGCCGCAGACGGTGAAGGGGGACTTCTCCGGCAAGGCGTCGATCGCTTACCTCGGCGGCAGGGGGGAATTCTTCCGGAAGGATGGCGGTTATCGGATGGCGTTGGAACGGGATGGCGTGCGGCGCGTCTTCTCGGTGGAGCGCGTCATCGGTTCGCGTTTCACCCAGTACTACGTCGGCCGGTTGTTGGAAGGGCCGGTCGGCGAGGAGGATCCGAGGCGGAAGGTGGAGCACGTGCTGCCCTTCGGCTACTGGTTCGATCGCGACGAGTGGGCTCCGACCGTGCATGTTTTCCGGAATGAGGACGCGGATCACGAGAGTTGGGATCCCTATGCGGACCTGAAGTTCACGGAATACGATCGCGCCTGCGGCGACTGTCACACCACGCTTCCCGCGGGGGACCGGTTGATCCGGCCGGCGGGACTGGACCGGGTCTCGGAGTACGGCCCGCGGGAATTCTCCTTCGAGTTCTACAAATACCTGGCGGAGAATCATCCGGAGACGGTGAAGGACAAGGATTTTGAAGCGGCGACCATCGAGGATGTGGCCGCGGCGTTGGATTCGCTGACCGAGTATTCGATTCCGGAGCAGGGCGTGGAGTTGGGCGTGGCCTGCGAAGCCTGTCACTACGGCGCGCGGGCCCATGTGGAGAACAGCGACAAGGACGAGGCGGGAGAGCTGCCGCGGTTCTTTCCGCTGAGTCCGAACATCAAGGTCGCGGACGTCAATGAGGAGGCGGCCTACGGGCGCAACGCCGCGAATCTGAACTACACCTGCGCGCGCTGCCATTCCGGCGGACGGCCGGAATACGCGAGCGGTCATCACACCTGGAATTCCACGGAGTACTCGGATGCGGTGAGAGGGGCGTGTTACAGCGCGCCTGATGAGTTGCCGGCGAAGCGGACGATGACCTGCGTCCATTGTCACGATCCCCACAAGGCCACCGGAAAGAAGTGGAGCCAGACGCCGCAACAGGACGACGCAAAATGCCTGGACTGCCATGAGGCGTTCCGGCCCGAGGCGGCCCTGACGGCCCACACGCGTCATCCCGCCGACAGCGAAGGCTCCCGTTGCATGAATTGTCACATGCCCAGGATCAACGAAGGACTGCAGGAAATGGTCCGCACCCATCGCATCTTCAGCCCCACCGAGCCGCGGATGATCGAGGCGAACCAGCCGAACGCCTGCAACCTGTGCCATCTGGACAAGCCGATCGACTGGACGCTGGAGCATCTTCGCGAATGGTACGGCGGCGGGCGCGGCTATTCCGAGACCGCGTTGGCGGCGAATTATCCGGCGCGCGAAGGGGCCGTCGGGCTGGGTTGGTTGAAGAGTCCGCACTCGGCGACAAGGCTGGCGGCGGCGGGCGCGATTGCGGAGCGACGCTGGGAACCGGGGCTGAAGGGCTTGGGCGAACTGCTCGTGTCCGATCCGTTCCTGGTCAACCGGCAGTTCACTCAACGCGACCTGAGCGAGTGGCTGAACGTCAGCTTCCGGGACGCGGGATATCAGTATTACATGATGGAGCCGGAACGGCGGACGGTCATGGAGAAGCTGCGGGCTGACGCCCGGTTCAAGAAGCTGTTCCAAAACGGAAACTAGATGGGATTGGCGCTGTGAGCGAAAAGAACGACAAGTCGGACGAGACAGAGGGGCGCGAGGACAAGCCGGCATGGGATCCGGTGGTCGCTGTGGTGGCGGTCGGAGCGCTGCTCGTCGTGGCCGCCGGGGCCGCGGTTGTGATGCGGGACGATGGTCGTTCCGGCGGCGGGGGCTCGCCTGCGTCGCCCGTTACCTCCGCGCGGCCGGCTTCTGAAGCGGGGACGACGGCGGAACCGCCCCGTGCGAGGCCGACTCCGCCCCGAGCGGGAGCGCCCGCTTCTCAAGCCGTTCCGGTTGCGCCGGTCGCTCCGGTCGTCGCTTCGCCCCCTTCATCCGCGCCCGCTTCCCGGTCGGCCCTGCCGGTGACCCAGGGCGAGAATGCCATCGTCAATTTCTTCGATCCGGATCGGCGGGTGGTTTATTGGTGGCAGCCTGTGCCGGACGGGGTGCGTCGGGACAGCATTCCCACCGGAGAGCACAGCAACATGACGCTCAAGGACTACGTGGGGTCCCGGACCTGCGTTGAATGCCATGAGGAAAACCACGCGGACTGGCATGGACATTCGCATCGGCGGATGCACGAACTTGCGACCGAGGAGACCGTGGAGGGCGACTTCAGCGGGACGGGGCCCGCGTCCCAGATTCGCTACATGGCGGGCCTGGCGAGATTCTACAAGGAGCGGGGCGCGTTTCGGATGAGCCTGGAGCGCGAGGGAGGGAAACGGGTCTACAGCGTTGAGCGGACGATCGGATCGCGTTTCTTCCAGTATTACGTCGGCAAGCTGCTGGAGGGGGAGGAGCCAGGGGGGCTGGCGCTGCGTTCGGTCGAGCATGTCCTGCCGTTTGGCTGGTGGATCGACAAACAGGAGTGGGTGCCCACGGTGCATGTATTTCGCCTGACCCGGGAGGATGATGAAGGTTTCGATCCCTTCGCCCCGGACGAGATGAGCAATTACGATTCGGCCTGCGCCTCCTGCCACACGACGATGGCGTCGGGGGATTGGATGCTGCGGGATGGCGGGGCCAAGCGCCTGTCCTGGTATTCGCCGAGGTCTCTCCTGCTGCATGTGCCTGGCTACCTGCGGGAGAGGCAGCCGGATTTTCTGCCGGATTTCCGGGCCGGCATGACGATGGCGGAGATCGTTGCCGAGACGCATGAGCAATTCAAGGGCATGCCCATCCGCAAGGAGGCGGCGGAGTTCGGAATCAGTTGCGAGGCCTGCCACAACGGCTGCCGGGATCATGTCCGGAAGAGTTCCAAGGGAACCTCGGATCTGATGCCGTTCTTCTTTCCGGCCGGCCGGAGCCTTCATGTGGAGGGAAACCGGACGGAGGATCTGGGGCGGACTGATCTGAACCGGAGTTTTGTCTGTTCCCGTTGTCACGCCGCGCCGCGTCCGCAGTATGCCTCCGGGCACCACACCTGGAATTCCACGGAGTATGCCGAAGCCGTGCGTGGATTCTGCTACGCGCCGAAGGGCGGACCGGCGGAGGGCAGGCAGGCGCTGACCTGCATGCAGTGCCACGATCCCCACAAGACGACCGGGAGGAAATGGCCGAAGACTCCGGATCAGGACGATCAGTCCTGTCTCGACTGCCACCAGCAATTTGCCGGGGCGGAGGCGCGCAAGGCGCACACGCATCACGCCGACGGGAGCGAGGGGGCCCGTTGCATGAATTGCCACATGCCGAGGATCAATGAAGGCCTGCAGGACATGGTGCGCACACACCGGATATTCAATCCGACGGAGAAGTCCATGATCGAGGCGAACCAGCCCAATGCCTGCAATCTATGTCACCTCGACCAGCCGATCGACTGGACGATCGGCAAGCTGAAGGAATGGTATGGGGAGGGACACGTCTACGCCGAGGACGCCCTGTCCTCCAACTATCCCGAGCGCCAGGGCCCGGTCGGCAAGGGGTGGCTGACGAGCGGGCACAGTCCGACCCGGTTGGCCGCCGCCGCGGCCTATGCGAGACAGCGGGACCGCGCGGCCCTGCCGGCGTTGATCGAACTGCTGGCTTCCGATGACAAGCTCATCAATCGCCAGTTCAACCAGAAGGATCTGGACGACTGGCTGGGGCTGCGGTTGAAGGAGCGGGGCTATCAGTTCTACATGAACGCGGCGGAGCGGCGGGCAGTGATCGACAATATCCGGGACGACCTGCTGACCAAAGCGGCGGACAAGGCACGGTGACACGCAGCCATGGATGAGCCGAAGGACAATCCGCCGCCGTCGGACGGCAGGGCGACGAGGGAACTGCTGGGAATCCTCGGCGTTTTCGGCGCCGTGTTGCTTGTGATCTACGCGGTCTTTGCCGCGCTTGGAGGCAGGAAGGACAGCGGCGCCTCACCCGGGCTTCCCAGACCCGTCCCGCCGACAACGGCCCGCCCGCCTGGCGCCCCGGCCCCGCCGCCCGTCGCATTGAACGAGTCCTCGGCGACCAACCAGGTCTCCAAGATCCACGAGAATATTTTCGATCCCCAACGCCGCGCGCTTTATTGGTGGCGCGAATTTCCCCGGGGCGTTCGCGAAGCCAGCATCGACACCGGCGACGCGAGCAACATCCGGCCCGCGGACTACATCGGTTCGCAGTCCTGCGCGGAGTGTCATGCGACCAAGCACGAGGATTGGATGGGACATTCGCATCGGTTGATGAACGCGCTTGCCACGCCGAAGAACGTGGTTGGAGACTTTTCCGGCGATGCGGAGATCCGCTATCTGGGGGGTGTTGGCCGATTCTATCGGGAGGGCGACCGTTTTCTCATGAGCCTGGAGCGGGATGGGACGAATCGGGTCTACGGCATCGAACGCACCATCGGGTCCCGTTTTACCCAGTATTACGTCGGCCGGTTGATCGAGGGCCCGGAGCCGACGGATTCCGGGAAACGTTCCGAAGAGCATGTGCTGCCGTTCGGCTACTGGATGGAGAAGAAGGAATGGGCTCCGACGGTGCATGTGTTTCGGGATTCCCGGAAGGACGACGACGCGTTCGATCCTTACGTCGACAATCAGGTTGTGGCCTATGACGAAGGCTGCGCCGACTGTCACACGACGATTGCGGCGGGGGATTGGCTGATGCGTTCGGCCGGCTTGCGGCGGATCTCGAAATACAGTCCGCGTTCGATCCTGTTCGATGTGCCGGGATACCTGGAGGACACCAAGCCGGAATTCCTGAAGGTGAACTTTGCGGACGATCTGCCCCTGGACGAACTGCTGGACCAGGTCGATCACAGTTTCAACAACCTGGACATCCGCGAGCATGCCGTTTCCCTCGGCATCACCTGCGAATCGTGTCATCTGGGCTGCCGGCAACATGTCGAAAACAGCGACAAGGAAAAGAGTTCCGCGCTGCCCTATTTCTTCCCGGCCGGCGAACAGTTCTTTTCACAGGGGCGGGGGCGGAGCGCGGAACAGTTGGGGCGGATCGACGAGAATCTCAATTTCACCTGCGCGAAGTGCCATTCAGGCAAGCGACCCAACTACGCCAGCGGCCATGACACCTGGAATTCAACGGAATACAGCGACGCCATCGCGGGGGCCTGCTACGACAAGCGGCCCGGTTCAGGGGAGAATCACGCCGGCATGCGTCATCTCACCTGTGTGGACTGCCATGATCCGCACAAGGGCATCGGCCGCAAGTGGCCGCGCACGCCTGCGCAGGACGACGAATCCTGCGTGAAGTGTCACGAAAAGTTCAATCAACCTGCGGCCGTGGCGGCGCACACGCATCACGAGCCGGGAACGGCGGGCAGTCGTTGCATGAACTGCCACATGCCCAAGATCAATGAAGGCCTGCAGGGCATGGTGCGGACCCATCGGATCTTCAATCCTACGGAGAAAGCCATGATTGAGGCCAACCAGCCCAACGCCTGCAATCTTTGTCACCTGGACCAGCCCATCGACTGGACGGTGAAGCATCTGCGTGAGTGGTATGGAGACAAGCATGTCTACGACGAGGCGAAACTCGCCGCCAACTACCCCGACCGGCAGGGCAAGGTCGGTCTGGGGTGGTTGAAGAGCGGGCACGCGCCGACGCGCCTTTCCGCGGCGTGGGCGTTCACCCATTCCAAGGCGGATTGGGCGATGGATCAATTGCTGGAGGGTCTCAACGACGACCACCTCGTGAACCGACAGTTCCTGCAGATCGGATTGGACGAGATGTTGGGTGTCAGCCTGAAGGACAAGGGCTACCAGTACTACATGCAGGCGCCCGAACGCAGGGCGGCGATTGACGGGATCAAGGCGTCCTACAAATAGGGCGCCTCCTTACCGTGTTCCAGCGAGACCGTCGTTGGAGACTGCGTATAATCCCAGCAGCATAATCTGGACGAACAGTAAGGCCCAGACGCCGAGGGTGAGTGAAACCTGCAGCCATCGAGAGAAAGACGAGGTGAGCAGGGTTCCGGTGGGGATCAATGCTGCGGCCAGCGCGGCGGCATAGAGCCATTTCCCGGCGATGGAGAGATCGTCAGACAATTGGTCGATGAGGGTCAGGGCAGAGGGGAGAAAGAACGCGAAGACGGCCAGGGCCCACCTGAAATAGGGCGGGGTGGCGAGCAATGACCGCGGCCCTTGCCGCTCCATAGGTTTGGTGTCTGACTCCGGCTCCACTGTGTTCAATCGATTTCGCGTCGGCCGATCTGGTAGACGCCTTCTTCCTCCGAGGACGCGGGCCATTCCCTGGAAATCTGAAGCTTGTGAGGGGCCAGGGCATTCGCGAGGAGAGCCGATTTGTGGCGACAGGAGTAGAAGAGTCGCAGGCGTTCGCCGGCCTGAAACGAAATGGATTCGGCTCCCAAGTGGATGACGGCATCGGCGGGAACAACGCAGGTCGCCTCGATGCGTTTCACCGCCGGGGCGTCGGCGCAGGCCGTGATCGCAAATTCGATATCGCCGGGATCGATCCCGACGCCCAGATCATTGGGGAGGGCGGCGAGCCAGTTGCGGGTGGCGGCGTTGTCGTATTGGGGGAGAACCTGACGAATGCCGGCGTCGTAGTCGGCGCCCGGCGCGAGGTTGGCGCTGCAGAGAAGCAGGTCGTCTTTGCGCAGCAGACCGGCCAGCCTGCCCAAGATCTCGTCCGGTTCGAAGTTGGGCAGCATGCCGAAGAAGAGGATGATTCTCCGGGCCTCGGGCGGGGTGTGGGAATCAAGGATTTCGGGCAGGTCGTCGGCGCTCTGGAGATCGCAGACGAGCGAATGACAATCAGCGGGATCAATGACCTCCGTTGCCGCATCGCGCGCGGTCAGCGTCAATCCCACGCTGACATCGACGGGTGAATAGGAGAGTCGGCGAGGCGAGGTTGGGACACAGGTAAAGCGTGGTTGTGTCCTGTCTTCGGGAGCAGTCGCGGAGCCTTGGGAATCGGATGCGCGCGCGGCCTGGCCTTGACGCCGGCCTTCTACGGCGCTGCTGCGGTTGGTCTCCGACACAGCCGCGCTCCATTCGCGTTGTTTTGTCCCGGGTTCAACCGCGCTCAGGCGACGCAGGAGTTGCAGATCCTTCTGCCCGCCGCCGCAGCCGAGACTGATCACGTGGACGGCGGGAGCATCCGCGAGTTGTTCCGCGAGATCGTCGAAGGCCTTGGCGTAGATCTGTTCGACGCCGGGATCCGCTCGCGCCGGGCTGTGCTCGTCGTGCAGGGCCAGCCAGCGTTGAACCTGCTTGTGGCTTTCGTAGTGGAACTTGTGGTTAATCCGCCGCGCGCGCAGACAGTCCGCCAATTCGGCCTGAAGCCGATCGGGGAACTGGCTGCGGTGAATCTCGACGTTGACCGTCGAATCCATTGCGGGCGGTTTTGCGGGGAGAGGCGGGAGAGCCTCAGTCTTTCGCGTGGTGTTTGGCGTGATGCTCGCGGAGGAGGTCGGCGCCGAAGTCGTTCTTGAAGTCGCGGTAGACGGCGTGGACATGGTTGGCGCCATTCTGGACGTTGTCGTATTCGAGCAGGAAGGTCGGTCCCTGGATCCGGTAGTAGTGGCCTTCGCCGCG
>JAYPGD010000175.1:7109-11193 GCA_038126655.1 Verrucomicrobiales bacterium | reverse complement strand
TCTGCCCGAACAACTCGCGCGTGAACTTGCCCATCGTCTCGTTGGTCGGGCCGTAGCCCTTGTGGTAGATCAAATGCTCCAGAGCGTAGAGCAGGTCGTCGGCGCTCTGGTAGCGCTTCGAAAGATCGCGCGCCACACGACTCGCGATGAACACCGCCAACTCCTTGCTCAACTTCCGCTTCTTCTCCTGCGACTCCAGCAGGAACTGCTCAAGGTTCACCCCGTTGATCAGCTCCATCGCAATGAAATACTTCCCCTCCGACTCGCCCAGATTATAGGTCTGCACGATGTTGGTATGGATCAAGTCGGCCACCAGCTTCGCCTCGCCGATGAAATTCTCAATGAAGGTCTCCTGATTGGCAAAGCTGCCACGGATGATCTTGATGGCCACTCGTTTGCGGAAACCGCGCGCGCCCAGTTGCTCCGCCTCATAGACAACGCCCATCCCCCCCTCAAAAATCTTCCGGACGATGTGATAACTGAAATCGCTTTGGATGTTCGTCTCAGGCACGGGCGCAAGTTGGGGCTGTATTGGAACCCAAGTCAAGCCTGATGCGAGCGTTCCCGGGCCAGGCGACAGAGGCGTTCATGGAGCGCGCACACACAACCGGTTGGGGTCGCCCCTCCTTCAGGCACAAATTATTCTACTCTTTTCGCTTGCGTCGATATTCCGAAACAGGATAAATACGAGCCAACGAGAGTCTTTGGACCCGAATCAACAAAATACACATCAACAAACCATGGCAGCAAAACCTCTGACAAAATCCCAAATTGCCACCGCCGTCGCTGAGACCGCCGGCATCACCAAGAAACAGGCCACTGACGCCATCGCGGCGCTCGTCGGCTTGGCTTACAACAACGCCAAGATCGGTTTCACCGTTCCCGGCCTCGGCAAGCTCGTTCTGGTGAACCGCAAGGCTCGCATGGGTCGCAACCCGGCCACCGGCGAAAGCATCAAGATCCCGGCCAAGAAGGTCGTCAAATTCCGCCTCGCCAAGGCGTGCAAGGACGCGATCGTTCCGCCGAAGAAGTAATCGGATCCTCCCATTCAAGCGCCCTGGTTCTCCAGGGCGCTTTTTTTGTGGTCCTGTCCCGGAAAGCCGGGGTAAAGACTCGAGAATGAAGATCGCCGTTGTCGGACCAGGGGCCTTGGGAAGCTACTACGGCGCCCGCTTGCTTCAACATGGCGCCGAGGCGCATTTCCTCCTCCGTTCCGACCACGATGTCGTCAAGAAAAACGGCGTGCAAATCCAGAGCCCGGACGGCGACTTTCACGTCCGTCCCAATTGCGCCCGGACTCCCGCCGAAATCGGCGCCTGCGATCTCGTCCTTATCGGACTGAAGACCACGGCCAACGATCGCTTCCCGGAATTGCTTCCCCCGCTGGTCGCCCCGCACACCGCCGTGCTGAGTCTTCAGAATGGACTCGGCAGCCTGGAGCGCCTTGCCTCGCTCTTCGATGAATCCCAACTCCTGGGCGGGCTCTGCTTCGTCTGCATCAACCGGCCGAGGCCCGGCGTCATCCACCATCAGGCCTACGGCCGGATCGTCATGGGCGAATACAACCGCTGGCCCGAGCCTCGCACCCAAGACTTCTGTTCCCTCTTCCGCGAATCCGGCGTGCCCTGCGATATCGCCGACAACCTGCGCCGGGCTCAATGGGAGAAACTGGTCTGGAACATTCCCTTCAACGGCCTCGGCGTCGCCGGCATTGTCGGCCATCAGGCCGTGATCCGAGGCGATGAGTCCGCGCCCCAAATCCGGGAACACTGCCTGCCCACCGACGAACTGCTCGCTTCGCCGGATTGGACGACTCTGTTGGAGGAACTCATGCGCGAGGTCATTGCCGCCGCCAACGCCATGAACCTCGACGTCGCGGATCAAATGGCCGGGAAGATGATCCGCAATACGCGCTCCATGGGCGCCTATCGAGCCTCCACCCTCATCGACTTCGAACGCGGCCTCCCTCTCGAACTCGACAGTCTCTTCCTCGAACCGCTTCAACAGGCGCAGGCCGCCGGCGTCAACACGCCCAGACTCGCGGCCCTCTGCCGTGTCCTGTCAGGGCTGAACGACGCCCGGGCGCGCGATTTCAACGCGCCGCCTTGATCGGCTCGTCCCCGGCTACTTCCCCCCGGCGGTCAGATCGTTCAGAAACACCATTGCGTTGCCTTCGTCCAGGTTCACCTCGTAGGCGCCCCGCTCCAGGACGCGCGCCGGCAACAGCCAACACACCGAATAGGTCTCCGGCGAAATCCGGGCATAGATCCGATAATCTCCGGCCGGAACATCACTGAAAAAATAGCGGCCGTTCTCCCGGGTCGATGACGCCTCCCGGACGGCGAATGCCTCCAGCGACTCCTCGAAACTCCGCAGATGCGAGTTCAACGCGCGATCGCTGCGTCGTTCGTTGAGCGACTCCCCCGGGGGACTCTCCAGATCCCGCCGGAATTCCAGCGCCGTCAGAATGGCATCCGCATTCTGGATGGGGGTGTTGTAGAGCGATCTCGGAGCGGACAGGGTGCGCCAGGTCTCCGCCGCTTCGTCGCGCAACAAGTAGACGCGCATCCGCTTGAGCAGCAGCGGATCGCCGCGCCGCTGGCGGATCGCGGCAGCGCCGAACACCGACGCGCGCGGCTCCGTCGCGGGTTCCGGCTTCAGGGCCGGGGAGCCCTGCCCCATCTGCCGATAGAGCAAATCCAGCAGTTCCAGATGGGTGTCGAGCGATTCGTTGATCCTGTCCACATCCGATGCGACGCGACGGTCCTGATCGGCCAGCGTCGCGCGCAAGGCGGCGATCTCACGGTTCTGCGCCTCGATGGCGGCCTGGATCTGCGCGAGCCGGTCATCCGCGCCGGCCGTCGTCGCGCCGCCTCCCTCCAGGGCGCCGCCACCGCCGTTCGTCGCGCATCCGGCGCCCAGATACAACACCGCAATCGCCGCTAGATTCGCCATCACTGTCTTCATCGACGCGTTTGTCCCACAAGGCGGCAAACCCCGCAATCGATTTGAGGTCGCGGCGAATGTGACCGTCGCTTCCGAAACCGACGCGCCGGGTGAACAACTAATGAAATTCGGACGTTGTTTCCCGCCGTGAAATCCACTAAAGAAAGCCCGGTGCAGTTGACCCGGCAGCAACAAAAGCTTCTTGTCTCCGTGGTTCTGCTCCTGTTGACCGGATTGGCCGTGAAGACTTGGCGGACCGCCAACCCGCCGCAATCCAGCGCGAACGCAGCCGGACAGATCAATTAGACATGCAAGCCGAGACATTTGACGAAGGCGTGGAGAAGATTCTCCTCAGCGACAAGCGATACGACCGCGAAGCGTTCCACTTCGTGCGCGAGGCGCTGGACCACACGCAAAAGGCCGTCACCCGGAAGAACAAGGGCGAACCCCGCCATGTCAGCGGCGCGGAACTCCTCGACGGCATCCGGGAATTCGCCCTCGAGACCTACGGCCCCATGACGATGACCCTCTTCGAGGAATGGAGGCTTTCCCGCTGTGAGGACTTCGGCGAGATCGTCTTTCTCATGGTCGAGCATCACCTCCTCAGCAAGACCGAAGAAGACTCGAAGGAGGACTTCAAGGCCATCTACGAATTCGAGGACGCCTTTCGCAACCCCTTCCTCCCCTCGCGCAAGCTGCCGAAAAAGAAACGCTCCAGGCAGACCCCCGCCTCCAGCCGGTGACCCGGACCACGCCGTCCCGCCTTTCCCCAGCCGGCCCGTCGGTCCATGAACGAACCCACAAAGACGACGCCGGTGGAGATTCCCGCCATGCCGGCCGGGGTGTCCAAGACCGTTCTCGACAACGGCCTCACCATCATCGTCCGGGAGGACCCCAGCGCCGAGGTGGTCTCCGCCCAGGCATGGTGCATGGCCGGCAGCATTCATGAGGGAGACCTGCTGGGAGCCGGGCTCTCCCACTGCCTTGAGCACATGCTGTTCAAAGGCACCGCCACCCGCGAAGCCGGACGCATCGATCAGGAAGTGCAGGCCGCCGGCGGCTACATGAACGCCTACACCTCCTTTGACCGCACCGTCTACTGGATCGACGCCCCCAGCTCCGGAGCCGGGATCGCCAT
>JAYPGD010000175.1:0-7099 GCA_038126655.1 Verrucomicrobiales bacterium | reverse complement strand
AACACTGGCGCGCGCGTAGCGGTGGATATTTTGTGCGACATCATGCAGCACGCCTCGCTGCCCGAGGATGAACTCGCCAAGGAGAAGCAGGTCATCCTCCGCGAGATGGACATGAACCAGGACGATCCGTCGCGACGAGCCTCGCGGCGACTGTTCGAAACCGCCTATACGCGCAGTCCTCACCGCTTCACCGTCATTGGCTACCCCGACATCTTCAATAGCATCACCCGCGAGCAACTGGTCGCCTACTACCGCGCCAAATACACCCCCGACAACGTCTTCATCGTCGTCGTCGGCAAGGTCAATCGGCAGGAGGTCATCGAGCAGATCTCCCAGGCCTACGCCGGCGCCAAGGCCGTCCCCCGCCCGCCCGTCATCCTGCCGGCCGAACCGCTTCAGGCCGCGCCCCGGGAGGTGGTCGAGGAGGCCCCCGTGGAACTCGGCCATTTCCACCTCAGCTGGCACACGCCGGACATCCGGCATCCCGACACCCCGGCCCTGGATGTGCTCGCCACGCTGCTCGGCCATGGCCGCAGTTCCCGTCTCTACCGCGAGGTGCGCCAGAAGAGCGGACTGGCCCATTCCGCCGACGCCTGGACCTACAACGTCGGCGGCGCCGGCCTCTTCGGCATGAGCGCCACCATCGACGCAGACAAGTTTGAAGCCGCGCGCGACGCCCTGCTCCGTGAGATTGAAAAGGCGAAGACCGCCCCCATCTCGGAGGAAGAGCTCCGGAAGGTGGTCAAGCAGTTCATTTCGGGAACCATCGCCAGCCGCAAGACCATGCAGGGACAGGCTCAGGACCTCGGCGGAAACTGGATCGCCGCCCACGACCTCAATTTTTCCGAACGACTGCTCGCGGCCGTCAAGCGCGTCACCCCCGCCGATCTCCAACGCGTCGCGCTCGAGTATCTCACCCCGGAGAACCGCACCCTTTACGCCCTGCTTCCAAACGGATCCGCCCCTTCGAGAACCGACAGCAACGAGCCGGCGGCAGCTTCCCCGATCGAGCTCGTCAGGCTCGACAGCGGCTTGAAGCTGCTGCTGAAGCCCGACACGCGGCTCCCCTTCGTCCAGATTCGCGCCGCGTTCAATGGCGGCGTCCTGGCCGAACCGCCAGGCAGGTCCGGCATCACCCAACTCCTTTCCAAACTGTTGCTCCAGGGAACCGTCAACCGCACGGCGGAGGAGATCGCCGAACAGATCGAATCCATCGGCGGCGCCATTGGGGCCTCCGGCGGAGCCAACAGCCTGAGCCTCAATGTCGAGGTCCTCAACGAGGACCTGGAGACCGGCCTCGAGATCGCGGCCGACGTCCTGCTCCGGCCCGGTTTCCCCGAAGACGCGCTGGAGCGCGAACGCCAGATCCAACTGGCTGGCATCCGCGCCCAAAAGGACCAGATGCTTCAGCTCGCCATCAGCGCCATGCGACGGGAACTGTTCGGCGACGCCTCCTACGGCCCCGACGCGGCGGGAACGGAAGCGACTGTCTCCGACCTCAGCGCCGACCATCTCCGCGCCTACCATCGCGACCTTATCGCCCCGGACAACTGCGTCCTAGCAATCTTCGGCGACTTCGACCAGACCCGGATTGAGAGCGCCGTCCGCGCGCATTTTTCCGCCTGGCCCGCCGAGCAATCCGACCTGCCGGAGATTCGGATTCCCGAACCCCTGACCGAACCCAGGCGCGTCACTGAAACGCTCGACAAGAAGCAGGCGGTGGTGGTGATCGGCTACCCGGGCTCGACCTTTGACAGCGCCGACCGTTTCGCCCTGGACCTGATTCAGGAAGCCTGCAGCGACCTCGGCTCAAGACTTTTCATGCGCATCCGGGAAGAACTCGGGCTTGCCTACTACGTCGGCGCCCGCCACATGCCCGGCAAGGTCCCAGGCTATTTCGCCTTCTACACCGGAACCGAACCCGCCCAGGTCGAACTCGTGGAAAAGGAACTCCTCGCCGAAGCCGCCAAACTCGCCGAAGAGGGGCTGAACGAGGAGGAACTCACGCGCTGCAAGGCCAAGATCGTCGGCCACAAGAAGATCGCCCGCCACGACCTGGGATCCCACGCCATGGCCGCCGCCCTGGATGAACTCTACGGGTTGGGATTCGACCGCGCCGACCTCGACGACGCGCGCTATGAGGCGATGACCATTGACGACATCAAGAATGTCGCCGCCAGATACCTTTCACCGGAAAAGCGCGTGGTCTCCATTGTCACGGGCGCAGACAAGTCGGCCGAAGACTGAAGCGCAGCGCGCTCGTTCACGTCGAAGCGAACAGCATCCAGTCGAACACTCGCCAGCCATCGTGAAAGCCGCCTCACGAAAGCGGGAGAGCCAAACAACAACACCGACCATGACCTACACGATCCGCACTCTCATTGCCCTGCTCGCCGTCGTCGCCGCGCTCGCCTCGGCGAACGCCGCCGCGCGCTCCCCTAATCTGCTCGTCATCTACACGGACGAGCACCACTACAACACCCTGGGCTGCTATGGCGGGCAGATCGTCAAGACGCCGAACATCGACTGGCTTGCCGCAAACGGGACCCTCTGCAACCGCTTCTATGCCACCACGCCGGTCTGCTCGCCCTCCCGCGCCGCTTTTGTCTCCGGACGCTACCCGCAGAACACGCCCGTCGTGCAGAACAACATCCCCCTCGCCGACGACGTGCTCACCTTCGCCGAATTCCTGGAGCGCCAGGGGTACGCCACCGGATACGCCGGCAAATGGCACCTCGACGGCAACGGCAAACCCCAGTGGGAGCCCGAGCGCAAATTCGGATTTGCCGACAACCGTTATATGTTCAACCGCGGCCATTGGAAGAAGTTCGCCGACACCCCCGACGGCCCCCAGGTCGGCTCGCGCGACCAGAAGGGCAGGCCTTCCTATGGCGTGAATGACGCGGATGAGAAGTCCTTCTCCACCGACTGGTTGACCGACAAGGCCATCCACTTCATCGACGAACACAAGGATGGCCCCTTCTGCTACATGCTCAGCCTGCCCGATCCCCATGGCCCCAACACTGTCCGCGCGCCCTACAACACCATGTACGTCGGCGTCGATGTCCCGATCCCCGTCAGCATCAGGAAGACCGCCGCCCAGACTCCCGGTTGGGCCAGGCCCGACAAGAACGTCAACCCCCGTTGGCTCCGCGGCGTCATGACGCAGTACTACGGCATGGTCAAATGCATCGACGACAACGTCGGCCGCCTGCTCGAACGCCTTCGCAAACATGAACTCATTGACAACACCTTCATCGTGTTCACCTCGGATCACGGCGACCTCTGCGGCGAACACGGCAAGGCCAACAAGGGCAACCCCTATGAAGGCTCCGCGCGCATCCCGTTCATCATGTACGGCCCCGGCGCCGTGAAGAAGGGGCAGACGGTCGATCTGGCGCTCGGCTGCGTGGACTTCATGCCCACTGTGCTGCCGTTGATGGGATTCAAGTCCCCGGACACCGTCCAGGGTCGCAACGCCTCTCCGCTCTTCCGGGGCATCGGGAAATTTCAATGGAACGACTTCACCGTCCTGCGCGCCACCAATGGCAAGGGCTGGATCGCCGCCGTGGACAAGGAACTCAAGCTCGTCATCTCCAGCGCCGACAAACCCTGGCTCTTCGACCGGACCGCCGATCCTCACGAATTGAACAACCTCTTCGGCCAGCCGAAATACCGGGACCGCGTCAAGTCCCTCGCCCGGCAGTTGCTCGCCTACGGCAGGGAGTTCAATGACGATGCGCTGGAAGCCAAGGCCTTAGGCGCGCAGGTCAAGGAATTGGCGGAATAGACCCGACGATCGGAATCAACATGACAGGCGGACACAATCATCCGGCGCAAGAACTCGGGATCCCTTCCGAAACCGCCTTGGGCGGCCAGCCTTGCGCGACAGTTTCCAACCGGCCGGCCGACGCCTTGGCGACGCGTCCGGCGCCGACGGCGCGCCTCGCCCTGATCCTGTTCGCCTCCCTCGCCCTTCTCTCCTGCATGGCGCCCCGCGCCCAGGCCTGGTGGGACTGCGGCCATCACGTGATTGCCAGCATCGCCTTCGACAAGCTCAAGCCCGAGGAGCGCGCGCTCTTCCTCGATCTGCTCAAGCATCACCCGCGTTACGCCGAGGATTTCACCGTGCCCGATGCGCTCAAGGGCGATGAACTCGCCGCCAACCGGTGGCGTTTCGGCGCCGCCGCCTACTGGCCGGACATCGCCCGCAGGTTCCCGACCTTGAGCCGTCCCAGCTGGCACTATCAACTCGGCGCGACGCTGACCATCGGACCCGCCGACAAACTGGAGGTCCCCGCGACTCCCGGACCGCTCCCCGCGAACGCCACCCTGGCGACACAAGACCTTCACATCGAACAGGCCGTCCTCCTCGCCCGCAAGGCTCTCGTGAATCCCAAGCAACCCAAGGCCGAGAAAGCCATCGCCCTCTGTTGGCTGCTTCACCTCTATGGCGACGGCCATCAACCCTGTCATGCCGGCAGTCTCTACACCGCTGAAACCTTTCCCGAGGGCGACCGCGGTGCCAACAGCATCCGCATCCGGGACTCCATGAGCATCCACGCCATCTGGGATTCCAAACTCGGCGAGAAATCCACGCCCGAGGAGATCCGCAAGCGCACCCTGGAAATCGCTTCGGACTGGGAGTTGATGCTCTTCGCGCTGGAAAGATCCAAGTCCACCCATCCGAAGGCATGGCTGCACGAAGGACGCGAACTGGCGAGGCGCTATGTCTACCCCGTCGAAGTCCTCGCCCTCCTTCCCGGCGCCCGGAAGAACGACCGCGGAGCCGTCGAATTGCCGCCGCTCTCAGAAAAGTATCACGCCGACGCCGACCGGATCGCCCGTCAACAGGCCGCCATCGCAGGAACCAGGCTGCACCTGGCGCTCCGGCAGATTGCGTTGCTGATGCCGCGCGATTGACGCAACAACGCTCTCCCGCCGGCATCGCCCCCGGGACGACTGAAGCTTCAGCGGCAGCCGAATCCGCGCGTGCGCTTCAACTCCCCAGCGGCAGCGTCCACACCATGTGAAAGCCCTTCTCCGCGGACTTGGCCACTGCGCGGATGCTGCCCCCGTGCTGTTCGACAATTCCCTTGCACACCGCCAGGCCCAGCCCTGTCCCCGGTTGCTTCCCCTTCATCCTCGATCTCGACGCGCCACACCTTTCCGATGACCTCCCCCCGAAGCCTGATCCGCCCCCCGGAGGGCGAATACTTGATCGCGTTGGTCAACAGATTGAAGAGGACCTGCCGGATCCATGACGGATCGAAGGAACCGGCTGCATCGGCGTTCCCGACCAGTTCAAAACGACAACCGCCTTCGTCCGCGAGGATTTCGGCGTCCTCCGCAAAACTTCGCAAAAAATCCGCCGTCGACGTCTCCTTCCGATTCAGCGGCAAGGCCTCGGCTTCGGTCTGCGCCAGCAACAACAGGCGTTGAATCACCTTCTCCAGCCGCCCCATCTCTCCCAACGCCTCCTCCAGAGCGGCCCGTTCCTCCGCAGGCAGGACCTCGCCCTCCAACACCTTTTCCGTCTGCAAACGCACGACCGTCAATGGCGTTTTCAACTCATGGGAACAATCTCCCGCGAACCGCCGCACCTGCTCGAACGCCTTTTCCAACCGGTCGAAGGTGTCGTTCAACAATCGGGCCAGGCGCGATATCTCGTCGGACGACTCGGGAACCACGATCCGCTCCCGCAGGTTCGCCCCGGTGATCCGTTGCGCCGTCTCCTGAATGGAACGAAGCGGACGCAACATCACCCACGAAAGCGCGTGACCGACCAGCAGACTGACGCCAAACACCGCCGGAATCGACGCCAACGCAAGCCGTCTCACCTGGTTGCGCGCGTCCAATTGCGTATCCAAAGACGTGCCCAACCGACAGCGGAATTCCCCAAGCTCATACTGTCCCACCCGCACAGGCATGCCCCCGGGCGTCTTCTGGCCGCTCAGGCGAAAACTCAGGGTCCCATCGTAGGTCCGCTCCCCAGATTCGGGTTCGGGCAGCGAATCCCCGCCCAGATTCTCCGACCGGAAGAGCGCCTCGCCGCCCCGGCTTTCAATCTCAAAATAGAAGATGCCCGAGTCCAACTGGGTATGGTCTTCCACCGCATAGCGAACCGCTTCCGGCGAGTGCGGCAGATCCACATCACTGAGCAACAACCCCACTTCTTCCGACTCATTCTCCAGGATGAGATCCGCAGTCGCGACCATCTGTTTCCAGATGAGCGAACTGCCGACCCAAAGCGTCAGAAATACCGTCAGCGTCGCGACCGTGGCATAGAAGCCGATCAACCGGAAACTGAGCGTCGTCCTCATCTCATCCCATGGAATACCCCACGCCCCGCACCGTGCGGATCGGGGACGTCGCATCATCGACCGATTTGAGCTTCGCGCGCAGCTTGCGGATGTAGACGTCGATCAGGTTGGTCTCCATATCGAAATGGCAGTCCCAGATCGCCTCTGAAATCTGGGTCCGCGTGACCACGCGCCCCGCGTTCTTCAGCAGGTATTCCAGCAGGGCGTATTCCCGCTGCGTGAGCTCGATCTTCGAATCGCCGAAAGTCACCTCGCGCGTCACCAGGTCCATCCGGACGCCGGCGTGATCCAGCACGGTCTTACGGTTGCGGTCGTGCCGCCGCGTCAACGACCGGACCCGGGCCAGCAGTTCCGCGAAGCTGAACGGCTTGCTCAAATAGTCGTCCGCGCCGAGGTTCAACCCTGAGATCCGGTCCTCCACATCGCCTCGCGCGCTCAGGATGATCACTGACGCGTCGCTGTCGCCGGCGCGAACCTCCTTCAGAAAATCCAACCCGTCCCCGTCCGGCAGACTGAGGTCCAGGACCACCACATCGAACTCATCCGCTGTGAACGCCGGTCCAAAAGTGCGGCGCCGGGCGGGCGAAAAGTGCGGCGCTTGGTTGAGGTTTAGGTTTTCAGGCATTGGGGGTCAAGAGTTCACTCCGCCCGGGACTTCCGGATGGGCTCCGGCTCTGCCGAAGCCGGAGCGTAGCGGAGGCGCAGGCGGAGGCAGAGCCGGAGCGGCGCGCGTGAATATCACAGAAGCGCTGAAGGAGAGGCTGGAGCCAGCTGTC
>JAYPGD010000174.1:0-11193 GCA_038126655.1 Verrucomicrobiales bacterium | reverse complement strand
ACTTCGTGACCCAGTTCATCGACAGCCCCGACGCCGTGCGCAAGCTCAACGAACCCGAGCCGTTGTGGAACGTCCCGGCCGGCCTGTTCGACCTGGTTCATCGCAACCTGGCGAACGCTGAACTTCGCCGGGAATTGGAACGGGCGATCGGATCCTATCGGGGCCGGATGTCGGAGTTTGAAGCGCACGGCTTGGGAACACGGTCGGAGCGGCGTCCATTCCATGACCGGATCGCGCGGAATGTGTCGGAGATCGAGACCCGCGGCGGGGAGCTTTCCGACGCCGGATTGGAAGTTGCGCTGAAGGAGGCGCAAAACCTTGGCAAGGATGGATACTATCGTGCGCAGACTTTCGTCTTCTACTGGATCGGCAAGGCGCGGGTCCGCGCGCCGAGGGACGGACAGACCCTGATCCGGGATGAACATCTGGAGGCGCTGCTCCCGAAACTGCAGCCGGGGGACATCCTCATCGAACGACGGAACTGGGTTCTTTCCAACGCCTTCCTTCCCGGTTACTGGTCGCACGCCGCCCTGTATCTGGGAGCTCCGGAGCAGCTCGAGGAACTCGGCCTGCGGGATGATCCGCGGGTGGCGGAACACTGGAAATCCTTCACGACACCGGACCGGAAGGGCCATCGGCGCGCCGTCATTGAGGCGCTGGCTCCCGGCGTGATTTTCACCTCCATGGAGCATTCCGTCGGCGAGGCGGACGCCGTATGCGTCCTGCGTCCGCGGCTGGCCGATGACGAGCTCCGGGAATGCATCGCCCGCGCCTTCGCCCATGCCGGCAAGCCCTACGATTTCGAGTTTGATTTCTTCAGCACCGACAAGCTCGTCTGCACGGAACTGATCTTCCGCGCCTTCGACGGACGCGTCGATTTCCCGCTCGTCGAGATCATGGGAACGACGACCATGCCGGCAATGGAACTGCTGCGGAAATTTCAACGCGAGCTCGGTACGCCCGAAGCGCAGCTTGAGCTGGTCAGCTTTCTCGATGGCGACGAAGGAACGGGAATAGCCCGGTTCCGGGACGCCGGGGAGTTGATCGAAAGCCTCGGGCGCTCTTCCTTCACCCGGCTCCAAGCCTCGGGGGACGATTGACGACACGACCATGAAACATCTCAAAACAGTTTTCGCCGTTTCGGTTGCCGCGGGGCTGACGACCGGATGCGGACAACCCGCCGCGAGCTCCGCGGACGCGGAGACGTCCCAACCAATCGCGGTCGTTGACGCTTCTCAAACCTCCGGCTCCGCCGAACGACCCACGCCTTCGGCCGCCGCCGGCGCGCTTGAATGGCCCGGTTTTCGGGGACCGGGCCAACAAGGGCGCGGTTCGGGCCGGCCCGCGCTCAAGTGGTCGGAGGTTGAGAACATTGTCTGGAAGACGAGGATTCCCGGCAGCGGTTCCTCCAGTCCCATTGTCGCGTTCGGCGGCGTCTTCGTGACGAGTCACGAGGGGTATGGCGAATCGGAGCGCGATCCGGGCGACATGAGCCGCCTGAGCCTGATGTTGCACCGGCTCGATCTGGGGACGGGCCGGATCAACTGGACGAGTCGGGTGAAACCCCGCCTCCCGGTCGCGGAATACAGCAGGCGGATGCTTCATCACGGCTACGCCACCAGCACTCCCGTCACGGACGGCAAACGCGTCTATTGCTTCTTCGGCAACACCGGCGTCCGGGCGTTTCGGTTTGACGGTTCGCTGGCCTGGGAAGCGGACGTCGGATCCGCGGTCCACGGCTGGGGTTCCGCGTCGTCGCCGGTTCTTCACAAGGACCTCCTCATCCTCAACGCGTATTCCGAAAGCAAGGCGCTGGTGGCTTTGCGAAAGGACACGGGAAAAGAGGCCTGGCGAACGGAGGGACTCAACGAGACCTGGAGTTCCCCGCATGTCGTCCGCCTTCCCGATGGAAGCGCCGAGCTCGTGATGGCGCATTTCGGTGAGATTGTCGGCTACGATCCTGAATCGGGCCAACGGCTGTGGACCTGCGACGGACCGAAATGGTATTCCGTGGGCGGATTGATCAGCCAGGAGGGCGTCATCTATGGAACTTACGGGAAGGGCTACCAGGCCACCTTCGCCGTGCGGGCCGGGGGACGCGGCGACGTGACGGACACCCACCTCTTGTGGGAGGCGCGAAAAGGCTCGAACGTTTCATCGCCCGTGCTTCACGATGGGCGCATCTATCTCGCGCATGAACAAACCGGCGTGGCCTATTGTTTCGACGCCGCGACCGGAGAGGTGATCTACGAGGATCGACTGCCTTATCGGATCGGTGAATTCTATGCGTCCCCGGTCCTTGCCGACGGTCGGATCTATTACACCTCCCGGCGGCGTGGCGTGGCGGTGATTGCGGCAAAGCCCTCGCTCGAGGCCTTGGCGCTCAATCCGCCGTTGGATGAGTCGCTTTGGAATGCGAGTCCCGCTTTGGCGGGCGACCGAATCCTGTTGCGGTCCAGCCGGGCGCTCTACTGTGTGACGCCCGCCGATTGAGCGTTCTGCCAGAACATCGCCCCGCCGATCCCAGGGGCGCGCGCTTCGCTCTTGCCTTGGCCAGCCCTGCGCGATCATCCTTCGGGCATGCAGATCCAGTTTTGCGGCGCGGCGCGAACGACCACGGGTTCGATGTTTCTCCTGGAGGTGAATGGCAGCCGCATCCTGCTCGAGTGCGGCATGTTCCAAGGCCGCCGCGGCGAGAGCATTGAACGCAACCGCAACTTCCCGTTCGACCCGGCGACCATCGACGCGGCCATCGTCAGCCACGCGCACATCGACCACACAGGCAACCTGCCCAACCTCGTCCGCCAAGGGTTCAGCGGCAGCATCTATTGCACCTTCGCCACCCGCGACCTCGCCAGCATCATGCTGCAGGACTCGGCCCACATTCAGAAATACGACGCCCAATACGTCTCGCGCAAACGCGCCAAGAAGGGCCTCCCCCCGGTCGAACCGCTTTACAACGACACGGACGCCGAAATGGCGACGCGGCAGTTCGTGGCGGTCGGCTACAACCGCCCGATCCCCGCCGCCGACGGGGTCCGACTCACCTTCGTCGACGCCGGCCACATCCTCGGTTCCGCCCAGGTCGTGCTCGATATCCGGGAAGACGACCGCGAATACCGCTACCTGTTCAGCGGCGATATCGGCCGCGGCGGGCACGAGATTCTGCGCGACCCCGCGCCGGTCGAAAACGTCGATTTCCTCCAGATTGAAAGCACCTACGGCAACCGCGAACACCAGTCCAAGGAAGGCGCGATCGACGAGGCCTTGAAGCTGGTCACCGAGACTCTTGATCATACCGGCCTTTTCCGTCGGCCGCACCCAGGCGATCGTCTACACGCTGAATCAGTTGACCCTGGACGGCAAGCTCCCGCGCATTCCCATTTTTGTGGACAGCCCCCTCAGCGTGAACGCCACCGAGGTGTTCCGCCTGCATCCCGAGTGTTTCAATGAATCGATTTACGAGTTTCTCCGCGAGAAGGCGAATCCCTTCGGCATGGAGAACCTCACCTACATCCGCCACGTTGAACGGTCGATGGAACTGAACAACCTCAAGGAGCCGGCGATCATCATCAGTTCATCCGGCATGTGCGAGGGCGGCCGCATCCGGCACCACCTGAAGAACAACATCGGCAATCCCGACAACTTGATCCTCTTCATCGGTTTCTGCGCCGAGCACACTTTGGGCGCGCAGATCCTTTCCGGCCGCGAAGAGGTCAACATCTTCGGCGAACCGCACAAGGTCCGCGCCCGCGTCGCCCGCATCGATTCCTTCTCCGGCCACGCCGACAAACGCGAACTGCGGCGCTACGTGAAGAACCTCACCGGCGACCTCAAGAAGATCTTCGTCTGCCACGGCGAGGAGGAACCGACCCTGGCTTTTGCCGAGACGCTGCGGGAATTGAAGCCGGACGCCGAGGTCGTCGCGCCCGTTCTCTTGCAGAAGGTGGAGGTTTGACTCGCTTCTCCCAATCCACCCGCGTCAGTTTCTTCACCTGATCGAAATTCGTGTCCCGGCTCACGAGCGACAGTTCGGGTCTTGTTTGTCCGCGCGATTCTTGGAGCCGCAATGACATTCCCCAAGATAATCACCGGGACTTGATGCCGTTCCCGAACGGCCAGAATGGGTTCAAGCGCCTCATTGCCCTCGTGATCCGTCATGGCGAATCGGGCGAGTGGCCGCATGTTTTACTTCGATTCTCTCAGGCGGCAGAACCGCCTGCAACCACTGTGGGGCGCGGCTACGCATTCTCCCCGCCAAACTGCGCTCCGCATAGTCCGCCACAAAGATATTGGGGGTGTCGCCAACCACCCAGTAGTAAACTTCGCATCCTTCGCCCGGCCCCAGAATCGGCTCCACTTCGCCGCTCAGACAATCTGACGCGAAAACCACCTCCCAGCCGTTCACCCTCTTCACATACCGCGTGAGATGTGGAGCGCAGGCGACGTCGTGCTGGCTGACATTTGTGATCCCCATCGCGATCGTGCCTGCTGAATACCCTGGATTCACAGAAAGACGAAGTGGAACAACGGCGCGGCCTCCGCCAATCAGAAAAACGCCGACAACTCCGAAGGCGCACATAGATACAAGTTCACGCTTGGTGGTGAGAATCCGCCGAACTTCTCTGATCAGATCGATCCGCATGGCATCGTTTCGTCGCATTCGACAAGCATGGCCAACGCACGTTCACCGGATTGAACGGCCCTTTTGGGTGATTCGCACGATCACAGAAAATCGCCCGATGGTGACAGGCTCGTGGTCGTGGTGGTGGTGGTGGTGACAGGCTCACAGTCCGCGACGAATCGATGCCCCCGATAGTGACAGGCTCATGGTCGGGGTCGGCGTCATGCGCCGACTGTGCGGACGTCGAATTTGGGGAGACTGCTGGAAAGCTGGCGTAATCGCGCCGGAAATCCGGGCGCTGATCGTGGTTTCGCCGGTCGACCGGAAGGAAACGCGCCGAATCCGAATCCCTACGAGCAGACCTTTCCGGCGCGATTGCTTTTTCGACCGATGGACTGGGGATTGAGGGAGGGGGAATCGACGCTGACGCCTATGTGAAGCGCTCGCCGCGCAGATCGCGCATCGCAAACAGTCCGGGAATCGCTCCTTCCTTGCCCCCGCCGATCGAACGCGCGCCAGTCCGGCGCCGGGCTCCGAACCGGTCCTTGAAATCCTCCCGGATCGAATCCACAAACTCGCGCGAGCCCAGAACCACGCCGTCGCTGAAGTATCGCACGCGCAGGCGCAGGACTTCGGCCAAAGCCAGTTCGCCGCCTTCGTCGATCACCTTCCTGATCGCATCCCGGTCAAGGACCTGCTTGTTCGAATGGCCGGAGACTCCCGATTTTACGAAGAGCATCCGCCGATACTCCGCCCCGGCCGCCTTCCATTTTGCCGGTTCAAGGAATGTCATGATGCCTTTGCGCGCTTCCCTGTTGCCGGCAACTGCTTCGGCGTAGCCGCACCAGCGGTAGTCCTTGGGATCGGAGGCCAGTCCCGCGCGTACCGGATTGAGATCAATGTAGGCGGCCACAGTGGAGATGGAATCGGGCGAATCCTCGACCAGCACGGATTTGAAACGCTCGGCCCAAAGTGTGCCGAACCGGCCGTGCTGCCGGTTGTGCCAGCGGGAATAGCGCTGCTTGAGTTCCTGCATGAACACGGAGAGGTCGCCCATGCGGGCGAGGAACCGATCACGGATGCTCTCGGGCAGTCCGCCGATCTCCATGGCCTTCTCCACCGCCACGCGCGTGGGGTTCTTCGGGCGATAGTAGGCCTGGACCCGGCGGAGAATCTCGGCGTCGGAGAGGTCGGGCTCATCGGGCACGCGCACGAGCAGGTGGAAATGATTGCTCATGACGCAATGGGTGATGACTTCGACGCCGGCAAAGGCGGCATTCTGGCGGAACATGATCCGGAGGGTCTCCTTATCGGAATCCCCGGGGAGGAACTCCCCGCCGACGATGCGCCCGATGCAATGGTACACGGCATCGGCGCCCTCAATTTTGATGCGTGAGTCGCGCATGATAAAACCAACGTCTCCTAACGTTGGGCGCAGCGTGACAGGGACCGGATTGGAAGTCGAGTTCCGATTTCGATCACGAGCCTGTCACCATGCTGAAACACGAGCCTGTCACCATGCCCATGCCCATGCCCATGCTGGAGTCTGTCACCTTGGGGTGTTCAGGGGGAACAGTCCGATTTCGTCATTTCCGGCTTCTGGTTTGTCCACGAATGCCGCAAAGATCGTCGCATGAGATTTGGAAATGCCTGTATTGGATTGGCTCTGGCCTGCGTCATGGTCGCTTCGGCGGCAGCGTCGGAATACGCGGTCGACAAGGATATCGCTTATCGCAACGGCTCGGACGCCACGGATTACATGAAGTCGCGGTGCCGTTTGGATGTGTATTATCCGGCGCACAAGAAGGGGTTTGCCACGGTGGTCTGGTTTCATGGCGGCGGTTTGAAGGCGGGCAATCGCAGCGTGCCTAAGGAATTGAAGGACACGGGCATTGCGGTGGTGGCGGTGAATTACCGCCTGCACCCCAAAGTCAAGGCGCCGGCCTATATCGAGGATGCCGCGGCTTCGGTCGCCTGGACGTTTCGAAACATCGAGAAGTACGGCGGGTCCGCGAAGCGCATCTTTGTCAGCGGACATTCCGCCGGCGGTTATCTCACCAGCATGGTCGGACTCGACAAGCGCTGGTTGGCGAAGCACGACATCGACGCCGACCGCATTGCGGGCCTGATTCCCTACAGCGGCCATACCATCACGCATTTCACGGTGCGGGCGGAGCGCGGCATCGACGGGAAACAGCCGATCCTGGACGACCTGGCGCCGCTGTTTCATGTGCGCAAGGAGGCCCCGCCCATTCTGATCATCACCGGCGACCGCGAATTGGAGATGCTGGGTCGTTATGAGGAGAACGCCTATTTCTGGCGCATGCTGAAGGTCGTCGATCACCCTGACGCCACGTTGTTTGAACTGGACGGCTACAACCACGGTCAGATGGCCGGCCCTGCGCATCCGCTGCTGTTGCGGTTTGTGAAGCGCATTTCGGAGCGGGTGGGAAGGTAATCGTCCGTAGAACACGGAATCGAACGGCGTTCTTTAGTCTGGGATTGGCGCCCGGCATGCTGAATGACCGTCGTGAAGCTCCGGTTTCGCAAGATGATTGCGTGATCCGGAGCCGCCGGTATGCACGCTCCGAATTTCTATGACGTGATGTTTCTGGGCGCCGTTCTGGTCGGCGCGCTGAGCAGCAGGAAAGGGCTTGCCGTGGAATTGTTTCCTCTCGGCCGGTGGTTGGTGATTGTCCTGGCTGGAGCCGCGGCATATGAACCGGTTGCCCGGTTCATGATCGGGTTTACGGACATCACGTTTACCACGGCGGCGGTATGGACTTACCTCGCGTTGGCTTCAGGCGTGGCGATGGTGTTTCACGGGCTGAACTCGCCGCTTCGGCGGGCCATGGAGTCCTGCAAACTTTTTGGCCGCGGGGATCAACCCTTGGGCATGCTCGCCGGAGGGGCGAAGGCCTTGGCCATGATCGTGGCGTGCATGGCTGTTCTCAATGTCGGAGCGGCGTCGGAATCCCAACTCCGGACGACCGCGCGATTCCAGCGGGAGGCGTTCGGCGAGTTGGCCATTCCCACAGTCGGAACTTTTCATCAGGGGGCGATCCAGAGGTCGCGTTTTGGGGCGTGGGTGAATGAACACGCCGACTTTCTTCTGATCCAACCGGACGCGCTGCCGTCAGAAAGCCGCTCCATCATCGAGCGTCGCAATCCCTTCGACGATCTGTTTTGAGAGGCAGGTGGAAGCCGCGATTCAGAACGGCGTGATCTGACGAACGACGGAAAGGGCTTTGAGGACATCGAGCGCCCGGCTCAACGCGGGATCCCGGATCTCTCCCGGTTCCTCGATCTCATTGTCGGTTTCCGCTTTGGGCATGTCCGCCGCGCCGGATCCGATGCCATGGTCCTTGTTGTGTCGCCGCACCAGTTCCGCCTCGCTCAGCGGGCGGAACGGATTGGGCTCCCGCTCGGCGGCGATCAGGTCCTCGTAGCCGGGCAGGTCGCGATAGGCGTTCTCCAGGTAGGCAAGTTCGTCGACGATGGGCGTGCCGATTTCGATATCCGGCTGGACGGCGTCGTCAATCAGGGTCTCGCCGTCGCCTTCTCCGAAAAGGAGGGGGCCGGTGGCGACGCGGAGGCGTTGTCCGGTGCTGAGTGGGAATTCCCGAAACTGGTTTACTCCGCCGGCGGTGTCCGCGCCGATCAGCAGTCCGACATTCGACCGCCGCATCATGGCGGCCAACGCTTCGGCGGCGCCGGAGGTTCTGGCGTTGATGAGGACGGCCACGGGCGCGGTGATGGCGTTGGTCTTTGCGGAGGAACGCACCGTTTCCGCCCCGATTCTCAGCAGGGTCTTCTCTTTCTTGAGAAAACGATCCACGAACCGGGCCGCTTCCAGATAGGCCACGCCCTTGGCGAAACGCAGGTCCAGAATCAGCCCTTCCAGCGCGTCCTCGACGGGTAGAGCCCTCAGGTTTGCGTCAAATTCCGCGGCGAGGCCGTCCTCGATGCGCCCCACGCGGATGTAACCGTAGTTTTCTTCGAAAACGTCGGTTTTGGTGATGAGAGGGGCGGTCTGATCGGGAAGGCGCGGAGCGGGAGCCTCGACGAGCTCTATCTTGCCCGCCAATTGATCCAGAATGCCCTTCACTGCGGCCCGATCCAGTTCTTCGGTCGTCGTCTTGGTCAGGTTGGTGAGGAGGATGCCGCGGACTTCATCCAGCGTTGGCATGGGTTGAAGCTGTTCCGGGACCTGCGACGGTTCTGAGGAGGGCAAATACTCCGCTCCAATGGTCGGCATTGCCGCCGCCAAATGGGCAAGAATCAACAAAATATGACGCGAGCGCATGAGCCCGAGGGGGACCTGATGTTAGGCAATCTAGCCGGGGTGGAGCGTGAATGCAATGCCCGGGAGCAGAATATTGGACGGCTTCAGAGCGCTTTTGCTCCGATGTCCGAGCGGGTGTGCGCCCCGTCGAAGTCAATTTGCTTCACTGCCGCATAGGCGGTATTCCGGGCGGAAGTGAGATCATCGCCCAGGGCGGTCACCCCCAGAACGCGCCCCCCGCTGGTTACAACCTCTCCTGCGGCCAGCTTCGTGCCGGCGTGGAACACCTTTACCCCTTCCAGCGCGTCGGCGTCGGCGATCCCCGAGATCGCCTTGCCCTTTTCGTAGGCCTCCGGATACCCGCCCGAGGCCATGACCACGCAGACGGCCGACTTCGGGCTCCAGGACAGCGTGTGTTGATCCAAGGTCCCGTCCACGCAGGCTTCGAAGAGATCGACCAAGTCGTTTTCCAGTCGCATGAGATAGACCTGCGTCTCCGGATCGCCGAAGCGGGCATTGAACTCCAGGACTTTGGGGCCGTCCTTGGTCAGCATGACGCCGGGGTAAATCATCCCGCGAAAATCGATTTCCTCCGCCTGGCAACCCTTGAGCCAGGGACCGAGAATCCGGGCGGCGACCTCTTCAAGTTCCGCGTCGCTGAGGAAGGGGGCGGGCGAGTAGGTCCCCATGCCGCCGGTGTTGAGGCCCTCGTCGCCATCCAATGCCCGCTTGTGGTCCTGGGAGGTGGGAAACAGTTTTGTCGTCGTTCCGTCGCACAGGGCATGGAGCGACACTTCCGTGCCTTCAAGAAACTCCTGGATGACGATGTGTTCGCCGGCGTCGCCAAAGGCCTTTGCGATCATGACCTGCTCGATGGCGGCGTTGGCCTCCTCCACGTTTTCGCAGATCAGGACGCCCTTGCCCAAGGCGAGGCCGTCGGCCTTGACCGCGCAGCGGCCGTGAACGGAGGCGGCGAAGGTCTTGGCTGCGTCGGGGCAGGAGAAGGTTCCTGACCGGGCGGTCGGTATTCCGTGCCGTTCCATGAACTCCTGGCTGAAGACCTTGGATGACTCGAACTGCGCGGCCTTCTGATTGGGGCCCCAGATCTTCAGTCCGTTGGCCTGAAACATGTCCACAATGCCCATGCCCAAAGGGTTGTCCGGGCCGACCACGGTCAGATCGACGCCCTGCTCCTGCGCGAAGAGGAGCAGCTTGGGCAGTTCCTCCGCGCCGATGTTGACGCATTCGACGGGATCGCCGTTTGCCGCCAGTTTCTCGCCCGCGATGCCGGCGTTGCCCGGGGCGCACCACATCTTCCCGACCCGTTGGGATTGGGCCAGTTTCCAGACCATGGCGTGTTCACGCCCGCCGCCGCCGATAAGGAGGATTTTCATGCGCGGAGATTCTACCGGACAACCGCCGCGCCCTTGCCCTTGGTCACCTCGCCGATGAACCAGGCGGCCTGTTTTTGCGCGCGGATGGAACGAAGGATGGCGTCGGCCTTGGAGCCGTCGACGATGAGGGTCATGCCGACGCCCATGTTGAAGACCTGGTACATCTCATCGGCGTCGACCTTGCCGTGTTGCTGGATGAGTTGGAACACCTGCGGGACCTCCCAGCTGGACTTGTCCACGACCACGTCGCATTTCTTGGGGAGCACGCGGGGGATGTTGTCGACGAACCCGCCGCCGGTGATGTGGGCCATGCCCTTGATGGCTCGGGGCTTGCCGGCCGGATTGAACTTCTTGAGAAGCTTCTGGACGAGCGGGCCGTAGCTGCGGTGGACCTTCAGCAGTTCGTCGCCGATGGAGCAGCCGAGTTCCGGGACCCTCTTGCGCGGCTTGAGCTTCATGATGTCGAAGAAGACCTTGCGCGCGAGGGAGTAGCCATTGGTGTGAAGTCCGTTGGACTCGAGGCCGATGACGACATCGCCGGGTTTGATGGTCTTGCCGTCGAGCATCCGGGCCTTGTCGACGACGCCGACGATGGTTCCGCTGACGTCGTATTCGCCGGGCTGGTAGAAACCGGGCATCTGGGCGGTTTCGCCGCCGATCAGGGTGCAGCCGTTCTCGCGGCAGCCGCGGGCGAAGCCTTCGACAATCTGCTGGAAGACGCCGGGCTTGAGCCTGCCCGTGCCGAGGTAGTCGAGGAAGAACAGCGGCTCGGCGCCGAGCACGGCAATGTCGTCCACGCAGTGGTTGACCAGGTCCTGCCCGATGGTGTCGTGCCGGTTCATGGCGAAGGCGACCTTCAGCTTGGTGCCGACGCCGTCCACGCTGGAGAC
>JAYPGD010000173.1:298-11268 GCA_038126655.1 Verrucomicrobiales bacterium | reverse complement strand
TGGCGGCGCTGGGCGTGGTCATCTACGCGGGAACGGGGGCTCTGAGTCTGGCGCTGGACGCGAAGCTGTTGGACTATTCGGCGCTTCACGGCTTCCTGCCGCCGGCGCCCGCGGATGCCGTGCCCAATGAGATCATGGCGCGTTCGCATGGCATGTTGGTGGTCGAGATCGGCGTTGCGTTCACGGTCTCGGCGATCATGTTCGGGATCTACACCTACCTGTCCTCGATGGGGCGGTTGAAAGGCGGGTTGTAGGGCATGGACTTCTTTCAGGACATTGTCATCGACCGGTTCAACTACTGGATCTACGTGATCCTGATGATGATCGGGCTCCATGCGATGATCGTGAAGAACAACCTGATCAAGAAGCTGATCGGGATGTCGATTTTCCAGGCGGCGATCATCCTGTTTTTCGTTTCCGTGGGTGTGAAGGACGGGGCGACCATTCCGATTGTCAGCCATCACGGGCACGAGGCGGCCCATGCGGAGGCGGGGGGCGCCGGGGGGGGCGGGCATCAGGATGAAGGCGGGGTTCAGGATCACGGCGATCATGAAATCAATCCCGACCGGCACGCGAATCCGCTCCCGCACGTGTTGATGCTGACCGCCATTGTGGTCGGCGTGGCGACGCTGGGCGTGGGGTTGGCGGTGGCGCAGAAGATTTACCGCGAATACGGCACGCTCGAGGAGAACGAACTTCTCGAGAAACTCCGATCCAACGATGGCTGACCACGCGCCCGCCATCTTGTTGATCGCGCCCCTGTTCGCGGCGATCCTGGTCAGTCTTGCGGGCATCCGCATTCCGGCGCGCCGCCGCATTCCGGCGGCGCCCTCGGACGAACCGTCGATCGGCGGGGAGCCGTTTGAGTCGCCGGAGTTTCCTCGGTTGAAGGAGGACAAGGTCTGTTTCATGCTGACATTGGGCGCGCTGATCGTTTCCGAGGTCGCCGCGTTGACGATGCTGGGGCAGGTGATTGAAGGAGGCGCCATCCGTTACTTCGTCGGCAATTGGAGTTCCCCGCTGGGCATCGGCATTGAACTGCGGGTGGATCACATCAACGCCCTGGCGCTGGTGATGATCTCCACAGTGGCGTTGTTGGCGGCGTTCTATTCCAACCATCGTGTCGAAGAGGAGACTCCCGGCAAGTCCTCGCAGTATTACACGATGTTCCTGCTCTGCGCGATGGGGTTGATGGGGATGACGGTGACAGGCGACGCGTTCAATCTCTACGTCCTGCTGGAGGTGGCCGCGTTGAGCGGGTATGCGCTGGTGGCGATGGGCGACAAGCGCGCGGCGGTCGCGGCCTTCAATTACATCATCATCGGGACGATCGGCGCGTCGTTCTACCTGCTCGGAGTGGGTTATCTCTACATCAAGACCGGTTCCCTCAACATGGTCGGCATTCAGGAAATCATCGCCGAACAGGGGTTGGCGGAATCGAAGACCATCCAGGTCGCCTTCATCCTGATCCTGCTGGGCGTGTTCATCAAGATGGCCTTCTTTCCGCTGTATGCCTGGCTGCCCAACGCCTACACCCATGCGCCCTCGACGAGCGCCTGCCTCATGGCTCCGCTGGTCACCAAGGTCTCGATCTACATCATGGTCCGCATGATGCTGACGGTGTTCGGTCCGGCGTTTGCCTTCGATTCGATCGGTTGGGGCGACGCGGTGGTTGTGTTGGCGGCGATTGGAATCATCGCGTCCTCGGTGATTGCGCTGGCGCAGACGGAGTTGAAGAAGATGCTGTGTTTCCTGGTCGTGGCGGAGGTTGGCTACATGGTCGGCGGCGCGTGGTTGGCGAACCATCACGGGATGGTCGGCGCGATCTATCACATTCTCAGCGACGGCTTCATGACGCTGTGCATGTTCCTGGGCGCGAGCATTCTCGTGGTCAAGACGCGGCAGACGGCGATCGCCGGGCTGGTCGATCTCTACCGGAAGATGCCTTTGACCATGGCGGCGTTCACCCTGGGAATGTTGTCGATGATCGGGGTTCCTCCAACCTGCGGGTTTTTCAGCAAGTATTTCCTGATCCGCGGAGGGATCGAGGCGGGGCAATGGCTCTATGTGGTCGCGCTGCTGTTTTCGAGTCTGGTGAACGCGATCCTCTTTTTCCGTATCATCGAAAAGGCGTTCTTCGGTGAATTGCCCGCCGCGGAGGCGGACCCCGGACACGGACACGAGGAACAGGGGCATCCTGAAGACGAACCCGGGGTCATCGACGAGGCTCCGTTGTCGATGGTGGCGCCGCTGGCGATTGCGGCCGCGGGTCTGGTGTTCATCGGACTCAACACGCGTGAGATCGTCACGGTGATCGAACAGACCTTGAACGCCTATGCGCTGACGGGAGGCGGCGGTTGATGGAATCGCACAGCCTCAAACCCATCCTCGCCTGCGCCGCGTCGTTGCTCGCGGTGATTCCGATCGTGGCGTTCCGGCGGCGGCCGAATCTGCGGGAGGCGTCCACGTTCATTGCGGCCATCGTGAAGTTTGGCGTCGTGCTGTCGATGTTGCCGGTTGTGCTGTCGGGCGGGACGATCAACTGCACGGTGTGGGAGGTCCTGCCCAATGTCTCCATCGCATTCCGGGTGGACAGCTTCGGGATGCTGTTCGCGTTGGTCGCCTCGTCGCTGTGGATTGTGACCACGCTGTATGCGGTCGGCTACATGCGGGGTTTGAAGGAGCATTCGCAGACGCGCTTCTACGCCTTTTTTGCAATTGCGTTGTCGGCGACGCTGGGCGTGGCGTTCTCGGCGAATCTGCTGACGATGTATGTGTTCTACGAGCTCCTGTCGCTGTCGACCTATCCATTGGTGACGCATCATCAGGATCGCGAGGCGCGTTCGGGCGGCCGGACCTACCTGACCTATCTCCTGGGGACGTCGGTTGGGTTTGCGCTGCCGGCAATGATCTATTGCTACACGCGGACGGGCGGGGACATGGCGTTCTCCGGCGCGGGCGCGTTGGCGGGGCAGGTGGAGCCCGGCGTCGCCGGAATCCTGCTGTTGTTGTTGGTCTTCGGGTTTTCGAAGGGCGGCTTGATGCCGTTTCATTCCTGGTTGCCGGGCGCGATGGTGGCGCCGACTCCGGTCAGCGCCTTGTTGCATGCGGTGGCGGTGGTGAAGGTGGGCGTGTTCTGCATTTTCCGTGTGTTCACGGGCGTGTTCGGGGTGGGGTTCCTACGGGAGATCGGGGTCGCCAATGTCATTTCCTTTGTCGCGGCGTTCACTGTCGTGGTTTCCTCGTTGATCGCGTTGAGTCAGGACAGCCTGAAGCGGCGGTTGGCGTTCTCAACGATCGGGCAACTCGCCTACATCACGCTGGGCGTCTCCCTCCTGGCGCCGAAGGGCGTGACCGGCAGCCAGTTGCACATTGCGATGCACGCCTTCGGCAAGATCACGCTGTTCTTCTGCGCGGGCGCGATCTTTGAGGCGACCGGGAAGAAATACATCAGCGAAATGGTCGGCCTGGGCAAGCGCATGCCGCTGACCATGACGGCTTTCACGATCGGCGCCATGAGCGTGGTCGGGTTGCCCCTTGCGGGGGGGCTGTTGAGCAAGCTCTACCTGGTGATGGGCACGGTGGAGAGTCGGCAGTTTGGCATGACCGCGGTCTACCTGTTGAGTTCGCTGCTGAACGCCTGTTACTTCTTTCCGATCGTTTTCAACGCCTTTTTCCGCAAGCCCGAGAATCCGGATTTCGAGGAGATCAAGGAGGCGCATCCCTGTTGTGTGGCGGCGCTTTGCGTCACGGCGGTGTGTTCGGTCCTTCTGTTCTTCTGCCCGGATCCGTTCTTCTCGCTGGCGGGCCTGACCACCGATACCTCCTTTGCGCCGCTCGCGGGCGATTGATCTCATGGACGAAACGAATCAAGGGAAACCTGGATTGCAGGAACTGAAGCGCGAGCCGCAGGGCGACTGGCCGCGGATTCACGGCGCCGTTGTGGGGGCGGCGGTTTTCTGGTTGGTCGCGCTCTTTGTATGGGGAGCCTATGTGGGAAAGGTCGCGAGCCATGGAGCGCATTGAACGATGACTGACGAGGATCAAAAGCAGACGGGCATGCCGGCGCTGGGCGACCGGCGCGGTCCGGTGCGCGCCGCTGCGAGGCTTTGGATGCGCGTCTGCGCGGACCCGAAACGCGCGGTCCGCGGGTTGATCTATGCCTGCGCGTTTTTTGCGGCGTTGGATTTCCTGTTCCTGGCTCCGGGGTTCGACAAGCACGCCCACCATGCCTGGGAGAACGGGATCGGGTTCTACGGGGTGTATGGGTTCGTCTCCTGCTCCCTGATGTTTTTCATTGCGAAACGATTCGTGCGTCCGGCGGTGAAGCGCGACGAGGATTATTATGAATAGCCTGCCGCTGCCACCCGGCCTGATCCTGATTCTGGGAGCCTTGCTGATCCCCTTTCTACGGGGCTGGGCGAAGTCCGCCTATGTCGTGATCCTGCCGGCGGTGGGGTTCCTGAACCTGATCTGCCTGACGTCGAGTTTCACGGCGGGCGGGGAGGCGGAGGTCATTCGCTGGACCTTTCAATTCATGGATTTCGAACTCGTCTTCGGGCGCATCGACAAGTTCAGCCTGTTGTTCGGGCATATCTTCTCCTTGTTGGCGGTGGCGGCGTTCATCTTCATCCTGCATACGCGCGACGATCTCGAATACATCTCCGGCATGGTATACGCGGGCAGCGCGCTGGGCGTGGTTTTTGCCGGCGACCTGATCACGCTGTTTGTCTTCTGGGAGATGCTGACGCTCTGCGCGGTGGGCTGCGCCCTGGCGCGCCGAACCGCCGAGGCGCGCGGCGCGGCGTTCCGCTACCTGGTGTTTCACGTGGCCGGGGGGGTGATCCTGATGGCGGGGATCATTGTGCGCATCGTGCAGACCGGATCGGCGGAGGTGGCTGAAATCAGCCTGGTCAGTCCGGGAGCCTGGCTGATCTTTCTTGGCTTTGGCGTCAATTGCGCGTGGCCGCTGTTGCATGCCTGGTTGCCTGACGCCTACTCCAAGGCCGGCATCGGCGGCGTGGTCTTCATGGCGACCTTCACCACCAAGACCGCGGTCTACACCCTGGCGCGAACCTTTCCGGGCGAGGAGAAACTGATCTGGATCGGTGTGGCCATGGTGATCCTGCCGCTGTTCTGGGCGATGATCGAGAACGACCTGCGCAAGACGTTGGCCTACTGCCTGATCAACCAGGTGGGCTTCATGGTGGTCGGCGTCGGCATTGGAACCGATCTGGCCTTGAACGGAACGGGCGCCCACGCTTACTGCCACATCCTCTACAAGGCGCTGCTGTTCATGTCGATCGGCGCGGTGATGCATCGGACGGGGAAATCGAAGGCCACAGAACTGGGCGGTTTGTTCCGCTCCATGCCGTTGACCTGTCTGCTGTGCTGCATCGGGGCGGCGGCCTCGTCATTTCCGTTCTTCGGTTCCTTCGTCGCGAAATCGATGATCGTGTCGTCGGCGGCGGAATCGCATCACACCATTGCCTGGCTGGCGTTGATGTTCGGCGCGGCCGGCGTGTTTCATCTGGTGGGGCTCAAGATTCCCTACTTCGCGTTCTTCTCACGCGATTCCGGAATCCGTGTGAAGGAGGCTCCCACCAACATGCTGATCGCGATGGGGATCATTGCCGCGCTCTGTTTCACGATTGCGCTCCCGTTCGTGAATCTCCCGTGGATGGGATACCGCTACCTCTACGGAATGTTGCCTTTCGAGTTGGAGCATGCCTATGAGCCCTACACCTTCGCGCACATCAACGCGCAGATGCTGTTGCTGACCTTTGCCGCCCTGGCGTTCGTGTTGACGCTGCTGGCCGGTCGCTATCCCGCGGAAACGCGCGCCGAGAACCTGGATGTCGATGTCGTGTATCGACGCGCAGGGTTGGCGACGTTGCGTTTTCTGGATCGCCGGCTCAACGCGATGAACGCAAACGTGAAGCGTTGGGTGGTCGATGGCGTGATTGCAAAGTTGTCAGGAAAGTGCGCGGCGGGGCCGACCTGGCTGCTTGTCCAGGCCATGAAAACGATCTGGGAAGCCCAGCGCCTGGATGCGGAGACCGTCGCCGTCAAGGAAGCGGACCTCTATCGGCGGGCAAAGGAAGGGGCTGTTCCGATCGGGGCGTCGGCGTTGCTGGCGGCGGCCTTGATGGCGGTTCTTTTGGCGCTTTGAGCGGGCGCCTGGGCTGAATCCCCGCTCGCCTTCCCTGATCCGAAATCTGTTTTCGTCCCCGATTGAATTGGCTAGTTTGCCGGCCCTATGAACGCAACGCCCGTCCGCAAACGTCATTTTGCCAGCGACAACTACGCTGGCGTCTGCCCGGAGGCCTGGAAGGCCCTGGAGGAGGCCAACGAAGGTCACTCTCCCGCCTATGGCGAGGATGAGTGGACGCAGAAGGCTTCGGACATGATCCGCGAGGTCTTCGAGACGGACTGCGAGGTGTATTTTGCGTTCAACGGCACGGCTGCCAACTCTCTTTCGCTGGCTTCCACCTGTCGCTCCTATCACAGCATTCTTTGTCACGAGACCGCGCACATCGAGACGCATGAATGCGGCGCGCCGGAGTTCTTCTCCAACGGGACCAAGGTTCTGCTGATCGAGGGCGAGAACGGCAAGATCTCCGCGGAGTCCATCGAGAAAATGGTCACCTTGCGGGCGGATATCCATTATCCGAAACCGCGCGCGGTCAGTCTGACGCAGGCCACGGAATGGGGGACGGTCTACACCCCGGACGAACTCAAGGCCATCTGGTCGGTCACGCGGAAGCACGGCCTGAAGATCCAGATGGACGGCGCGCGCTTCGCCAATGCCGTGGCGGCGCTGGGCGTCGCGCCCAAGGAGATCACCTGGCAGGCGGGCGTGGATGTGTTGTGCTTTGGCGGCACGAAGAATGGCACGCACGTCGGCGACGCGGTGGTGTTCTTCAATCGCGAGATGGCGGATGAGTTCGACTATCGCTGCAAACAGGCGGGGCAACTCGCGTCGAAGATGCGCTTCATGTCCGCGCCCTGGGTGGGGATGTTGGAGAACGATGTCTGGCTGCGGTATGGAGCGCACGCCAATCGGATGGCGACGCTGCTGGGCGACGGCCTCAGGGAATTGCCGGGCGTTGAACTCGAAGCCCCGGTGGAGACCAACATGGTGTTTGCCGAACTGCCGCAGGACGTGATCGAGGCCTTGCACGAACGCGGGTGGCGCTTCTATCAGATGTGGGGCGACACCGGATGCCGCTTCGTTTGTTCCTGGGATATCGAGGAGGAGGATGTGAAGGCGTTTCTGGCCGACGCGCGGGAGTTGTGGCGCGGCTGAAACCGGGGGGGCATTTCCCGCAGGGTTGACGCACGAGTCAATCATCGCAACAGCTTCACAGATGTCGCGTCGGCTGTGTCAGCCGAAAAGTGGAACGATCATGCGACAGTCATCGACTGCTCTCGCAGAGTGCGCTACAACCCGCCAATGGGGGGGCTTTTACAACTCATGCGTGG
Source organism: Verrucomicrobiales bacterium (assembly GCA_038126655.1). Taxonomy (GTDB): domain Bacteria; phylum Verrucomicrobiota; class Verrucomicrobiia; order Limisphaerales; family JAYPEY01; genus JAYPEY01. The sequence goes on along the minus strand of JAYPGD010000173.1, from coordinate 3,783 downwards.
GGCGTGGCATTTCCTGCTTCACTCCTGCGCCGCCATGTGGACAATGCGCATTCCATGAACAGCAAAACAGATTCTTCAGCTTTGTCGTCCCCACATTCCCGTCGTGGATTTCTCAAGCAATCCTCCGCCACACTGGCCGGCGCGGGCCTGGCCGCCACGATCGGCGCGCCGGCGATTTGCCGCGGGCAGGGAACCAGCGACCTGATCAAGATCGGCATGATCGGTTGTGGCGGACGCAATACCGGCGCGGCCCAGCAGGCCCTGACCGCGGACAGCAACGTCCAGCTTTGGGCGATGGCGGATGTCTTCCCCGAGCAGATCGAGAAGAGTCTCAAGACGCTCAAGGTTCAGCAGGAGAAGAGCCCGGAGAAGATTGACGTCGCCAAGGCGCGCCGGTTTGTAGGGCTCGGCGCCTACAAGGAACTGCTTGGCAGCGGCATCGATATGGTCCTGATCGCCACGCCGGGGGGCTTCCGGCCCATCCACCTTCGCGCCGCGGTGGAAGCCGGCAAGCACATCTTTTGTGAGAAGCCGATGGCTGTTGATCCCACGGGGGTGCGCTCGGTCATGGAGTCCGTCCGCATCGCCAAGGAGAAGAACCTCGCCTTGCGCGCCGGATTCAACATGCGTTTCGAGCCGCAATATCGGGAGGCGCAACAACGCATCCGCGAGGGGCAGATCGGCGAGATCAAGACGATCTACTCCACCCGCATGAGCAGTCGCCTCGCGCGTTTTGACGGCGTGCGCAAACCCGGCATGGGCGATCTCGAGTGGCAATTGCGCAACTGGCATTACTTCAACTGGCTTTCCGGCGACCTGATCATGGAAATCTCCGTGCACAGCGTGGACAAGATTGCCTGGACGATGAACGACGTTCCGCCCGCAAGGATCGTCGCGTCGGGCGCCCGCCACCAACAGACTGTCGGCAACATCTGGGACCAGTTCGATGTGACCTACGAGTATGGCAACGGCGTGATTGCGATGTTGAAGACGCGATATCAGACCGGTTGTTTCAACGAGCACAAGGATCTGATCATCGGGACGAAGGGCGTCTGCGAGCTGGGTTGGGGCAAGGCGCAGATCACTGGAGAGACCCGGTGGCGTTACGATGGCCCGAAGGCCAGCTCACACCAGGTCGAGCACGATGAGCTGTTTGCCGATATTCGTTCGGGCAAGCTGCCGAACGACGGCGATCGGATGGCCAAGAGCACCTTGATGGGCATCGCTGGTCGCATGTCCGCCTACACGGGCAAGGCGTTGACCTGGGAACAGGCGTTGAATTCCAAACTCGACACCATGCCCAAGAATCTCGACTGGGACATGAAACTGCCGGTCGATCCGATTCCGGCGCCCGGCAAGACGAAGTTGATCTGAGCGCATTGCGCCTTGTTGGTCGCGATAGCGTCTTGGACAGCGCCGCAGTCCAAGACGCTCCGCGACATTCCACGCGAATTCGGCTTATTGAAGACGCGGACGCGGCGCGGCGTCCCATTTCCTCAGATTGCCTTTTGACACCCGTCCCAAATTCCCGGAAAACAACGCCCATGATTTCACGATTGAAGTTCCTTTTCTGCGCGATCGTCTGCGCTGCCGTCGTCGCTTCCGCCGCCGGAGCCCAGGACAAGCCCAACATCGTTCTGATCCTGTCGGACGATCAGGCATGGAACGACTACGGGTTCATGGGGCACGAGCGTATCAAGACCCCGCACCTGGATAAGCTTGCCTCGGAAAGCGTGCTTTTTCGTCGCGGCTACGTGCCGACCGCGCTTTGCCGCCCGTCCCTGATGACGCTGATGACGGGGCATTATGCGCATACGCACGGCGTGACCGGCAATGATCCGTCGCCCAAGTACGCGGAGCGCAATTCGGAACTCTACAACAAGCGTCGCGCCCGTTTGATCTCCTACATCGACAAGTTCGAAACCGTGCCCGAGGCGTTGGGCAGGCGCGGCTACCTGAGCCACCAAAGCGGCAAGTATTGGGAGGGCAATTTCAAGCGCGGCGGCTTCACGCACGGCATGACCCGCGGCTTCCCGCAACCCGGCGGACGCCACGGCGACGACGGACTCAAGATTGGCCGCGAGGGCATGAAGCCCATCGCCGACTTCGTGGAGATGGCGGTCGAGAAGGACAAGCCGTTCTACCTCTGGTATGCGCCCTTCCTGCCGCACACGCCGCACAACCCGCCGGCTCGCCTGTTCGACAAGTACAAGGACAAGGTCGAGTCGCCGCATGTCGCCCGTTACTACGCCATGTGCGAGTGGTTCGATGAGAGCTGCGGGCAGTTGATCGACATCCTCGAGAAGAACAAGGTCCGCGACAACACCCTGATCGTCTACGTGACGGACAACGGCTGGATTCAGAATCCCGCAAGGCGCGGATACGACAAGCGCTCCAAGCAGACGCCCTATGAAGGCGGCGTCCGCACGCCGATCTTTTTCAACTGGCCCGGCAGGTTGAAGGCGGCAGATCGCCCGGAACTGGTCAGCAGCATCGATCTCGCCCCGACCATCATCGCCGCCGCCGGCGCGAAACAACCCAAGGGCTTGCCCGGCTTGAACCTCGTCGACAACCTGAAGACCGGGGCGAAGATCGAGCGCACGCACATTTTCGGCGAGAGCTTTGCGCACGACATCGCCGACGTGGCCAAGCCGGAGGCCTCGCTGCTTTTCCGCTGGACGATCGAGGGGAGATGGAAGCTGCTGTTGACCTACGACGGCGAGGTGAACCGCTACAAGTCGACCCATCCCCGCGACGAGAAGCGGCCGCAGTTGTTCGATCTCCTGGCGGATCCCTGGGAAAAGAACAATCTTGCCGCGAAGCATCCCAAGGTGGTTGAGCGCCTCGCTGAGCGCCTCGCCGACTGGTATCCGGTCAGCGATCGGCGGGTGAAGGTGAAGTGGGAGTGAGCGAGCTGCAGAACCTGGGGCCGATCTTTCGCGACGTCTGCCTGCCGATCTTCCTGTTGATGGGATTTGGTTGGGGCGTTGATCGACGCTTCACCCTGGATCTGGGATCGCTGGTGAAGCTGAACATCTACCTGTTCGTTCCGGCGTTCCTGTTCGTCAAGGTGGTGGAATCGCCGGACGCGGGGAACATGGGGATCCGCGTGACCCTGTTCTCCTGCTGCGTCATCGCCGCGATGTATGCGGCGAGTCAGGTCATCGGGCGGTTGATTGGCGAGTCGCCGGGTGAGCGCAAGGCGATGGCGATGTCCACGATGTTCTACAACTGCGGCAACTTCGGCATCCCGGTGACCGCGTTGGCCTTTCCCGTGCTTGGCCCCGGCATCCATGTCTGGGCCTTGATGACGATGAACCTGGCCACCTTTTCCATCGGGATGCTGATCGCAAAGTCCCAGGGCGCGGAGAAGGGCGGGGGCGGGACGGCGGAGACAGCCGGAGCCCGCATCGCGCTCTGGCTCTCCATTTTCAGGCAGCCGTCCATCATCGGCATTCTGCTGGCCTTGCTGATCAACTGGACGC
>JAYPGD010000173.1:0-288 GCA_038126655.1 Verrucomicrobiales bacterium | reverse complement strand
ATAAAGGGACATCTGGCCTGGGCGTTGGTCTTGCGGTTGGTCGGCGGGCCGTTGGTCGCCGCCGGACTTGCGAAGCTGTTTGGCTTCACCGCGGCCGAACAGGCGGTCCTGATTCTCGGGGCTTCCGCGCCCACGGCCATCAATACCGCGCTGCTGGCGCACGAATTCAAGGCGGACGGAGGATTCGCCGCCGCGGCGGTATTCTATTCCACACTGCTCAGCATCGTGACGGTGACCATGGTCGTGGCGGTCTTGAAGAGCGGTCTCGCTGGATAGCGGCCCCCGATT
>JAYPGD010000172.1:0-11304 GCA_038126655.1 Verrucomicrobiales bacterium | reverse complement strand
CTGGTCCCGATGACGGGACACAACCGCGCTCCTCATCCCAGTTCCAACCGCACCCGGCATCGCCCACTTCGGGGCGAAACCTCCTTTAATCCCGTGGCCCCGAGGATGAATCCTCGGGCTACCTTCCGAGACCGCTTCGCGGTCATCCGACCGCGAAGCGATCCTAGGGCTTACGTTTGAGTCGAAGGAACCGTTGGAATCGTTCTGATCGGCATCCCAACCCGGAGTGTTCAAAGCCTGAGTAGCCGGGGGTAAGTCCTCGCCACCCCCGGGAATAGAGGCATCAAGCGCTTCGACCCCGAAGGGCGTCGCAGATTTGCCCGTCCCGCCGACTCCCCGTTGGGGAGCGAACGCACCTACTTCGCTTTAAGCCGATAGCCTTCGGGTTTGTCCTCAATGAGCCAGCCCATTTCGGCGAGCTTGTCGCGGAGTTCGTCCGACTTGGCGAAGTCCTTGTCCTTGCGGGCCTGTGCGCGTTCTTCGGCCAGGGCCACGATCTCCGCCGGCGGTCCGGTCTCAACCTTCTCCCCGACGCCGAAGACGGAATCGATCCGCGCCCAGGTGGCCAGGCCGCCGGCAGCCTGGTCCGGCGTGAGCGTTCCCTCGGCCGCATGGCGATTCAGCTCGCGCACCCAGTCAAAGATCACCCCCCAGGCCTTGGAGACATTCAGGTCGTCGTCGAGGGCCTCTTCAAACTGCTTCAGAGTCTCGGCGTCCGCCTCGCCCTCGGCATCCCCCGCGATTTCGCGCAGTTGAATCAGGCAGTTGTCTAGACGATGCAGGGCTTCGACCGCGCTGCCCTTGAGCGCGTCCTCGGTGAAGTTGAAGGTGTCGCGATAATGCGCGGTCATCAGCAGTTGGCGGATGGCGCGGGCGCTGTAGCCCTTGTCCAGGAGATCGCGCAGGGTGAAGAAGTTGCCGAGCTTCTTGGACATCTTCTCGCCGTTGACGAACAGGTGCGCGCCATGCATCCAGTATTTCACAAAGGACGCGCCCTCCTCCTGCACGCAGGCGCCTTCGCTCTGCGCGATTTCATCCTCGTGATGCGGGAACTTCAGGTCCTCGCCGCCGAGGTGCAGATCGAAGCTTGGCCCCAGCAGATCCATGCTCATGGCGCTGCACTCAATGTGCCATCCGGGCCGCCCTTCGCCCCAGGGGCTGTCCCAGAACACCTCGCCGTCGTCCTCCACGCGTCCCTTCCACAGGGCAAAATCCGCGAGCGATTCCTTGTCGTATTCGTCGTCGCTTACGCGTTCGCCGGGGCGCATCTCGTCCATGTTCAGCTTCTGCAGCTTCCCATAGGCGTGGCCGGCCTCGATGTATTTCGCGATGCTGAAGTAGACGGAGCCGTCGTCGGCGCAATAGGCGATGCCGCGCTCCACGAGTTTCTCGATCAGGGCAATGATGCCGGCGATGTGTTCGGTGGCGCGGGGGATGCGGGTGGGCTTCTCGCAGTTCAGGGTCTCCAGATCCTGGAGGAAGGCCCCTTCATACTTCGCGGTGAACTCGGCGCGACTCATGCCGGTTTCGCGTACGTTCCGGATGATCTTGTCCTCCACATCCGTGATGTTCATCACGTGCTCGACCTCGAAGCCCTTGAAGCCCAGGTAACGGCGGACCAGGTCCACGAAGACGAAGGTCCGGAAGTTGCCGATGTGGGCAAAGTCGTAGACTGTCGGGCCGCAGGCGTAGAGCCCGACCTTCCTCCCGGCTGGATCCAGCGGAATGAACTCCTCTTTGGTTCGTGAAAGCGTGTTGTATATCTTCAATGCCATGTCAAAAACGGGCGGGAATGTAACGCATGCCCGCGCACGAACGGCAATCGCAACAGCATCGCAATTGCAGCGTCGGCTCCGTGAGCCGAAAGCGGCGCCGCATAGCGCCTGCCATGGTATGCGCTGACACAGCGCACGCTACAACTTGCCTCTTGGGATCGCTCTCGCAGTTCATGCGCAAGCCACGGGAGCGTAGCGAGGGACGCGCTGAATTCGAAGCAGAAAAGGACTGCCTGTCCCTCTCCGCGGGCGCCCCGGGTTTCCAGCTTCAAAGAAAGATCAATTCAATCTCGACCGGGCGATGGATTACGGAGATCAATTGCGCATGTCCATGAAACCCGACCTCTCCGCCCCCGCCGTCAGCCGCCGTTCGATGCTGCAATCCTCCGCCGTTGCCGCCGGCGTCGCCGCCGCTCTTCACGCCCTTCCCGGCAGTTCCCGCGCCGCCGCGGCGAACATCAGACTCAAACGCAATGACGTCATCCTGTTCCAGGGCGACTCCATCACCGACGCGCGCCGCAACCGCAAGACTGCGGCCAAGCCCAACGATCCCTCCGCGCTCGGCGCCGGATACCCCGTCCAGATCGCCGGAGCCCTCCTGCGCGACCACGCCAAAACCCAACTCAGGATCTACAACCGCGGCATCAGCGGCAACAAGGTCCCCGATCTCCAGAAGCGCTGGCAGGCCGACTGTCTCGATCTCAAGCCCGCCCTGCTCAGCATCCTGATCGGCGTCAACGACATCTGGCACAAACTGAACGGCCGCTACGACGGCACGGTGAAGGATTACCGGACCGGGTTCGCCGAGTTGCTCAAACAGACCCGACAGGCTCTGCCCAAGACCGCGTTCGTCATCTGCGAGCCCTTCGTCCTTCGTTGCGGCGCCGTAAAGGAGAACTGGTTTCCGGAATTCGACAAACGGCGCGCCGCCGCCAAGGAAGTCGCTGACGAAGCCGGAACGCTCTGGGTTCCGTTTCAAACCATGTTTGACGAAGCGGTCGCCGCAGGCACGAAGCCCGCATACTGGGCAGGCGACGGCGTCCACCCAACTTTGGCCGGCCACGCCCTCATGGCCGAAACCTGGAGAAAGGTCGTCGGGATCTGAGCAAGCTACACCGGCCGCCCAGACGAAGGCAATTGGCGGCCCATGCCTTCGCATGAGTTGCAAAGCCCCCCATAGGCGAGTTGTAGCGCGCTCTCTGTGAGAGCAGTCGATTACCGTCGCATGATCGTTCCGCTTTTCGGCTGACACAGCCGACGCTACATCTGTGAAGCTGTTGCGATTGTTGACTCATGCGAAGCGCTGATTGGCGCCCCTATTGACACGACGTGCAAATTGCCTGATTTTATACGTCATGGCAAAACTCACGCTCCATGTGCCCGACGATCTGGTGGCGGCGGCGAAGCAGGAGGCATCGACCCGGGGAACCTCGGTGTCCAGATTGGTCAGCGACTATTTCCGCGCCTTGGCGGCGGCTCCGAAGGACCACGCCTCAATTGCCCTGCCCCCGGTCACCGCAAGACTGATCGGCTGCCTGCACGGCGCCGATGGCGACCGCGAGGCCTACATTGATCATCTTGAGCGCAAGCACCTGTGATCGCGCTGATCGACACCAACGTCATCCTCGACGTCCTGCTTGGAAGCGAGCCCCACGTGAGCGATTCCGCCGCCGTCGTCGCTTCCGTGGAGACGGGCCATTGCCGCGGCCTGTTGTGCGCGACGACTGTCACCACGATCCATTACATCGCGCGCAGACAACTGGGAAACCACGAGAGTTTGGACCGACTTGCGGATCTGCTGTCCATCTTTGGCGTCGCCGCAGTCAACGAAGCAGTCATTCGAACGGCGACCATCTCAAACATGCCTGATTTCGAGGACGCCGTGCTCCACGAAGCGGCGCGTCAGGCAGGCGCTGACTGCATCGTCACCCGAAATGTCGAAGATTTCCGATCGGCGCAGATTCCCGTTTATCTGCCCGCGCAGCTTCTGGCCGCCTTGAGCGAGAACGAATAGAAGCGCCCGGACAATGTCCCGCCGCCGGGGCGCCCGGGTTCCGGGCGGTTTCCCCCGTGTTCAAGCGACTTGCAACGACGGGCGAATCCGCCACCATGCGCCTGATGTCTACCAAACCCTTTCGCAATCTACTCGCCCCGATTCTCGCGACAGCCTTTTGCGCCCTGCCCGCCGCCGCCAATGATCTCAACGTCCTCTTCATCGGCAACAGCTACACCGCGCGACACAACCTCGCGAAGGTGGTCGAGGCCATGGCCGAGGCCGGCAATCCAGGCCTGGACTTCAAGCCCACGCAGGTCATCTACGGCGGACGCACATTGCGCGACCATTGGCGTTTCAGCACCCAGAACTACGTGAAGCTTCACGAACTGACTCTGGCCGAGGAGAAGGCCGCCCTCGCCAGCCTTGAGCGACAGGCCAAGGATCCGAAGGACAAATACGCGAAGAACGCCCTGAACAAACACCGCGGCTTCATCAAGGAATTCGAGAAACTGCGGACGAAGTGGGACGTCGTCGTGCTGCAGTCCTATCGCGACGATCTCGGCGGCGACGATTCGCTCTACGCGCAATACGCGCCCAAGTTCGCCGCACTCGCCAAGGCCCAGGGAGCCAGGGTCATTCTCTACGTGACCACGCCCACGACCCAGAACGCCAAACCCCTGACGGAAAAGCCCGACGCCAAGCCAATCGTGGAGAAGTCCCGCGCCACCGCGCGCCTCGCCGACAAGATCGACGCCAACGCGGCCCCCATGGCGTTGATCGGCCACAAGTGCCAGACACAACGCCCCGACCTCACCCTGCGCTTCTTCAACGACGCGCACCTCAACAAGGTCATGGCCTACCTCAGCGCCTGCGCAATCTACGCGGCCATCTTCGAGAAAAGCCCGCAAGGCCTGCCCATCGACTCCATCACCGACATCCGCTACTGGCAGAACAAACACAAGGACAAGGACCGCGACGGCAACCCCATCACCCGCAAATTCTCCGCCAAGGATCGCGCGGACCTCCAGCGCATCGCTTGGGAAGGATTTCAGGAATTCGAGAAGCTGCGGCGATGAGGCAAGTCAACGGTGGGGCGAAGCTCCCGCTGAGCCGAACGTTGGAACTTGCACGCCAGCGCCGCAGATATTCGTAAGTTCGGCTCAGGAGATTCGCCCCACCGCGTTGCTCAGATAGCGTGCCGTTTGCAGAACCGCTTTATCCTTCTGTTCGCGTGTCGGCGTCGCTAGTTTCCCCAGGCAGATGAAATCGCTTTCCCTCCGCTCGTCCCTCGCCGCCTTCCTGCTGACCGCCCTGCTCCCCTGCTCCGCCGCGGACTGGCCGATGTATCGCGCCGACGCCCAACGCAGCGGCTACACCGCCGAGGCGATCCCGAACCAACTCCAACTGCGCTGGACCTTCCGCTCCCCGCATGCGCCCCGCCCCGCCTGGCCGACTTCGGAACGCATCCACTTCGATCGCGCCCTCCAGCCCATCATCATGGGCGACCTGGTCCTCTTCGGCAGTTCGGCCGACGATCAACTCCGCGCGCTGGACGCCAATTCAGGGGCCGTCCGCTGGACCTTCTACGCCGGGGCTCCCATCCGCTTCGCCCCGGTTGGCTGGAAAGACCGCGTCTTCGTCTGCAGCGATGACGGTTGGCTTTACGCCCTGAAGCTGGCCGACGGCAGCCAACTCTGGAAACATCGCGGCGGCCCGACCGATGAGATGGTGATCGGCAACGAGCGCCTGACCTCGAAGTGGCCGGCGCGCGGCGGCCCTGTCGTTCTCGACAACGTCGTCTACTTCGCGGCGGGCGTCTGGCCGAGCGACGGCGTCTACCTCCATGCGCTCGACGCCGATACCGGCAAACCTCTCTGGACCAACGACGAGACAGGCCAACTCCTCATGAACCAGCCTCATGGCGGCGCCAAAGCCGAGAGCGGCGTCTCCGCGCAGGGCTACCTGGCCATTTCCGACAACGGCGTCATCGTCCCGACCGGACGCGCCGTTCCCGCCGTTTTCGACCGGACGACCGGCAAGCTCTCCTACTACCACCTGCAAAAGAACCAACACCGCGGCGGCTCGCGGGCCATGGCCGCCGATCGCTTCATGTTCAACGACGGCTGCCTCTTCGACCTCAAGAGCGGCGACCTTTCATCGCAGATCGGTCACGGAGCCTTGGCGGCGATCCCCAACGGCGTCGTCCGCGCCAATGGCCGTTCCCTCGTCCGTTACGGCTGGGCCGATATCGAGGGCAAGGACCGGAAGGGCAAGCCCACGAAATCGCGCAGACTGGTGGAAAACCGGCTCATCTCGATGGACCGGGAAATCCATGAATTCATCATCGCCGATGGCGACGCCGTCTGCGGCGAGGACGGCCGCGTCAGCGCCGTGGATTACGCCCGCCAACGCACGATCTGGTGGTCCCACGAGGTCGAGGGAAAGGTCCTTGGCCTCGCGGCGGCCAATGGACGCGTCATCGCCAGCACCGACCAAGGCCTGATCTACTGCTTCGACGGCGAACCGGGAACGGCCGCGACTTCGACATCCACCGCAGCTGCCGACAAGAAAGGGGTCACCGCCAAATCGGGAATCGATCACGCCAAGGCCGCCACGGAGATTCTGGAAAAGACCGGGATCCGTGAAGGCTACTGCGTCGACCTGGGCTCCGGCTCCGGCGAACTGGTGCTCGAACTCGCCCGCCAATCGAAACTGCGCATCTGCGCGATCGAGCCGGATCCAGCCAAGGCCGCAGCCGCCCGCAAGAAACTGGCGGCAGCGGGACTCTATGGCTGGCGGGTCACGGTTCATGAGGGTGATCCCGCCAAGTCTTCCTACCCCAAGCATTTCGCAAATCTCACGATTTCCTCGCGCTCCCTTTCCGGCAAGGCGGAACCCGGCGTTGAGAAGGAAGCGCGCCGACTCCAACGCCCCTATGGCGGGACGATCTGTTTCGGCCCGGTTGAAAACATGACCGTCGACGTCCGCGGCGAATTGGCCGGATCGGGCAGTTGGACGCACCAGAATTCCAATCCCGCCAACACCCTTTGTTCCGACGACACCCTCCTCAAGGGGCCGCTTTCCATGTTCTGGTTTCGCGACGTGGAATTCGAAGTTCCGAACCGTCACGGCCAGGGCCCCGCCCCGCTCTATCACAAGGGCTGCATGGTCGTTGGCGGCGTCGACGGCCTCTGCTGCATGGACGCCTACAACGGACGCGTGTTGTGGACGCATGAACTCAAGGGGCATCTCAGCGACTACGACGGCATTCACCACGATGTCGGAGTCGGCGAAACCGGAGGCACGTTCTGCATCGGCGGAGACTCGGTCTACCTGCGCCATGGCGACCGCTGCCAAAGGATCGAACTCGCAACCGGGAAGCTGCTTGGCGAATTCAAGACCCCGGTTGCGGAAAAGGACACGAATCGCAACTGGGGCTTCCTCGCATTCCATGAGGGCATCCTGTTCGGCTCGGTCGCCAATCAGGAGCACCGGGTGAGCCCGCGTTACAAGCTGACGCAACTGCGCACGGAATCCGTCCTCCTTTTCGCCATGGACGCCAAGACCGGCGCCGTCAAATGGAGCCACAAGCCGAAAGGCTCGTTGCGTCACAACGCCATCGCCATCGCGGGCGATCGTGTCTATCTCATCGATCGTCCGTTGATCGAGGCCGACAACGTTCCCAATCCGCGCCGCAACGGGAAGCACATCGCCAAGCTCGCCGCCGACAAGATTCCGGGCGGAACCCTCCTGGCGTTGAACGTCCGCACCGGAAAGGAAATCTGGCGCAACGAGGACAAGATCTACGGAACCCAGTTATCCGTCAGCGAACCCCACTCCGTCCTGCTGATGAACTACCAGGCCGTCCGGCACAAGTTCTTCGCCCTGCCCTCGGAAACCGGCGGCCGCCTGGCCGGCCATGACATCAACACCGGCAAACGTCTCTGGGACATCGCCGCCAAGTATCAGACCCGCCCCCTGATCAACGACGACACGATCTACGCGCAGGGCGGCGCCTGGAACATCAGAACCGGCGAGAGCATCCCCTGGGAATTCAATCGCTCCTACGGCTGCGGCCAGATTTCCGCCAGCCGCCACATGATGCTCTTCCGTTCGGCAACCCTGGGCTACCTGGACCTCACCCGCGGCTCCGGCACGGAGAACTACGGCGGCATCCGTCCCAGTTGCTGGATCAACGCCATCCCCGCCGGCGGCATGGCCCTGATCCCCGACGGCTCCTCCAAATGCCGCTGCAGCTACCAGATGAAGGCCTGGTTCGCCCTGCAGGAACGGGAATAGCCTCCAAGACAACGCCCCTCCGAGCCGCCGCGCTCCATGGCGCTTCGCGCGGCGCGACCGTTCCAATTCACGCCTCACGCCTGATTCATCGGGTTCGGTCTCCACGTTCTACAATCATTATCGCGCCCTTCCCGAAAGTGGCGCCCCCCGAATGTATCCCAAACCTCTTCACTCCCCGCCCTGACGCACGAGGATGACGCGGTCGCAGAGGATTTGAACCTCACCCTCGCCGTCGAAATTCACACCGGTGAACTTGAGGGAGACCCAGGCCTTCCAGCGGTTGGGTTCGCCGGGAAAATAGAGCTGCGAACCAATCTCCAGATTGGTCGCCCAACTGCGGCCGAACCAGATCAGGCTGTCGTCGGTGGTCAGGTCGATCTCCCCAAGCGGGTAAAGGCGGTATTCTCCCGGCGCAATCCGATCGCGCGAAAACTCGAGACGCGGGCCGTGATTGACGACACTGGGCGTTCTCGATTTCCACTCGCTGAAGCCGAGGCGGAAAGGCTCTCCGGGTCGATCGACCACGGCGGCCGTGCCGAACGCGGCTTCGGGATCCTGAACACTGCGCTTCGTTTCGCCCCGGGAGTTGTTCCGGGGAAGAAAGGTGCGGATGCGCTCGCGGGCGATGCCGTCGAACTCCGCAGGCAGGGGCTTTTCACCTCCGGCGTCGATCAGGGTGACGAAGCGGGCGACAAGCGCCTCGCCGAGCTTCCTGACAGGCGCAATGCCGGCAGCCGACTTCGCCTGGTTTGCGGCAAGGACGCGCCCGGCGACTTGCCGGTGATCGCTGTAGACGCCCGGCCACTCGGCGCGCAGGTCGAACCATTTCCAAAGCGTGGCGATGTCCAGTTCACGGCGCTGCGAGCGCAGGTTGCCCAACTCACGCGGAAAGTCCGCCGCGGCGGCTTCCATCTCCTCAAACCACTGCTGCCAGCGGTGGATATTCGCGGGCGTCAGGTAGGGAAAGGTGCGGTCGTCGAGATTGCGGGACTTGTAGCCCACGCCCGGCGGCAGCCCGGTCATCGCCTTCCGGGCCGATTCCAGCTCCGCGAGATACTGCCGCATGCGCGGTGCGGCCGGGCCGAGGGCGTGATCGGTAAATTCCGCGATCAGCGCGTCGGCGTCCGCGTCGATATCCTGTGAGAGTTTCAACACGAGGAACGCCTGAAGTTCGCTCCAACCGCTGCGGGAGTTGATTCCGTGATGATCGAGGAAGATTCCGCGCACGCCGGCCTGGTGCATCAGTCGCATGTTCGTGACGACGCGCCCGACGTTTCCGACGGGCATCTCGTGGCCCGTGCCCCACGGGTTCGGATACATCCACGCCCAGAGGTTTCCGGGAGCGGTGATCGCCGCCCAGTCCTTCAGATGCCGATACGTTTCCTGGATCTTCGGGTCGGGATGCGTCCAGTCGGCGAAATAGCAGTCCTCGATCGGAGCAAATTCGATGATGAGGTTGCCGGGCAGCCTTCCGCCGTTGGGCAGTCGAGGCGGGACCTGCGTCTGGCTGCGGCGATAGGCCAGGGTCTTCACCCGCGTCTCCGGATGTTCGCGGTTCAGCGTTCCGCAGAGTTCGATGAGATAGTCATACAGCGGTCCGCCGGGCGCCCCGTAGCTCCGCTCGAGCGCGACGCAGCCATCGCAATGACAGAAGCGTCCCGGCCGGTCGGCGGCGTCGATCATGATCAATTGCCGGGAGCCGAGGCGTTCGATCTGCCGGCGGACCTGCCGGGTCAGTTCATCCCGCAGGCCGCGGTGGCTGTAGCAGAGTTGCAGGTTCGGAACCCGCTTTCCGGAGGCGCCAATGGAGAAGAACTCAGGATTCGTTTCGAAGTAGTTTCGCTTCGTGACCCAGGAGAACCCGTTCGCGTACTTATCGGTCAGCGCGGGCGGAATGTAGGCGAATGAGGCATGCACGAACTTCTCATTCGGCAGCCAGGAACGCAGATGGCCGGGGACCGCCTCAACGCGTCTGAGCAGCTTCGTCTCCAATCCCATGTTCACAGCATGCTGTAGGTAAAAATCGCCGTCGAACCGCGGCGCCAATTGTCGCGAAACAAAATCGAACCCGCGTTTCCGGAAAAACGGCTTCAGCGTCACTGTCTCCCGTTTCGGGACCGCGGGTTTCTCGAAGGGCGAATGCCACCGCCAGCCGAGCGGGTTCTCGAGGAACTCCATCACCGCATAAAGGCTTGCGCGATGCCCCTTGCCGTAGAGCAGGATGTCACACCCGACGCTGCGCGCGACATACTCCTGATCGCTCAACATCGCCAGGGGCTTCGACTCCAATCGCGCCAGAGCCGGCCTGCTCAAGCCCACGAAAATCGCCGGCCGATCCGCCTCGAATTCATCGGGCCCGACAATCGAAAACTCCGCGCCCGTCATTTCCTTGAGATACCCCGCCAGCGTCTTCGCCGCGTAAGCCTCGATGCCCTCCGCGTCCGCCGCCGCCACGATCTGACAACGCGCTTCTCCGGCTTCAGCGAGAGTGATGGTCTGGCCATCGACCGCTCGCGCCGAGAAAACCTGCAAGCCGGCCAACAGGGCCAGACCGGCTGCCCGCATCGACCGGGCAATTGAAGTGAGACGCGTCATGATCGGGATTTGGCCTCCATATCCTTGGGGAGTTCCAGCTTGTCGAGAAACGCGGCCGGCGCGGTTGCGGCGTACAACTCGCTCCAGCTCCAATGCCCCGCGGAACGAAGTGAGCCGTTTTCAGGCGGAGCTATCGGCCATCGCCTGCAATTGAAGGGAAACCCGCGCGGCCTTCATGACATCGGCCGAGGAAAGATGCAGGTCGGTCCCGCCGTTGATCTCGCTCAGGAACGACTCGAGATAGGCTCCCGGTTTGGCGGCGGGCGGATCGATCGTCCGGGGTTTGTCCTCGCCGTTCTTGAAGATCGTGATCTGCGGCGTGTTGTAGCCGGCCTCGAGGACGCCGTCCGCGCCCCAGATCGTGAAACGCCAATAGATCGGCATCGTGTAGCCGATCGTGTCCGGGGTGAGATAGGAAACGTCGAAGATCACGCCGGCGCCATTCTCCAAGGTGAACATGCCCTGGCCGCACTGCTGGAAGTCCGGATGCTGTGGTGCCGAGCCGTTCCAGCCGCGCGCCGCGACGAGATCCTTGATGCCCTGTCCGGTCGCCCATGGAATGAAGTCGAGGGCGTGAATGGCGATGTCATTGATCACCCCGCCGTGCCTGCCGGGTGCGAACTACCACAGCGGTCGCTG
>JAYPGD010000171.1:0-11333 GCA_038126655.1 Verrucomicrobiales bacterium | reverse complement strand
CTTCCCTCACCGAATCTCGCTTCGGTGTCTTTCTTTATGAGTCAACACGCGGCGGCCGACGCTCGCATTATGGGGTTGGCATCTGGCGGCCAGCGCCTATGGTATACGCCCATTCCAAGCCGGGCGCTCCGCCGCCGTGACGGCATGTCCGGCCGCCTGAACAGATTTGACCGATGAACAAAGACAAGAAGACCCAATCGGAGAACCAGGAATTGAACCGTCGTGATTTCCTCGCGACCGGGACGTTTGCCTCGTTGTTTGGCGCGATGAGCGTCGTTGAGATCAAGGCCCAGGACAATTCCGCCGAAGGCCAGACGAAGTATGACGCCTCCAAGTCGCCGCCCGTGGGTATGGGGCTGATCGGCTGCGGCACTCGCGGTCGCGAGATTCTGGAGAATCTCGCGCAGATTCCGAACGCGCCGGTCAAGGCCATCTGCGACCACTATCCCGCCTATCTGCGGCGCGGCGCCCGCATTGCCAAGGACGCGGCCAAGTATGAGAACTATAAGGATTTGCTGGGCGATTCGAATGTCGAGGCGGTGGTCGTTGCGACGCCGACGCACCAGCACAAGGACATCGTGATCGCCTGCCTGAACGCGGGCAAACACGTCTTTGTCGAGGCGCCCCTCGCCCACACGATCGAGGATGCGAGGGCGATCGCGCAGGCGGCGAAGAAGAACCGCAAGGTGCACTTTCAGGTCGGCCTGCAGAACCGGTCCGATCCGCAGCGCCACTTCCTGAACAACTTCATCAAGACCGGCGTGATGGGACGCGACGTGATGGGGCGCGCCCAGTGGCACAAGAAGCAGAGCTGGAAGCGCTTTTCGCCGAACGCCGAACGGCAGAAGGAGATCAACTGGCGGACGAAGAAGGAGATCTCGCTCGGTATTGTCGGCGAGATCGGCATCCATCAACTGGACGCCGCCAATTGGACCTACGCCAAGAAGCCGGTCGCGGTCACGGGTTTCGGCTCGTTCATCCAGTGGAACAAGGATCAGCAGGATGTGCCCAACACCGTGCAGGTCATCCTCGAATATCCCGGCGGGACGAACATGATCTTCCACGCGACGCTGGCGAACTCCTTCGACAGCGAACATGAGGTTTATTACGGGAGCGATTCCGCGATCATGGTGCGCGGCGACAAGGCCTGGATGTTCAAGGAGGCGGACTCCCCGCTCCTCGGCTGGGAGGTCTACGCGCGCAAGGACAAGTTCCATCAGGAGGAGGGCGTGGCGCTCGTGATGAACGCCACCAAGCTCAAGGCCCAGGGCGACGACGGCGAGGACGCGCAGGTCTTCAAGGAAACTCCGGTCTTCTACGCGCTGCAGGCCTTCGCCAGCAACAGCTACGCGCACAAGTCCGGCGTCGAGGACTTCACCGATCTCTTCGGCGACGACCCGGTCGCGTTGGCCGACTACCTTGTGGACATCGAGAAGGAGAAACTGCCCTATGCCGACTACGAGATCGGCTTCCAGGCCGCGGTGACGGTCATCAAGGCCAACGAGGCGGTCGCTTCGGGCAAACGCATCGAATATCAGAAGGAGTGGTTTGAGATCGGCTGAGCCGTTCAATGAATAGTCGCGCAACCACGGACATCCAAAAGAAACCGAAACACAACCAAGAACGCGAAACATGACGACTCAGAAAAACAGAAAAACCCTGGGAGCCCTGGCGGCGGCGCTGCTGTTCGCGGCCGGAACAACCCACGCGGCGGACGCCGTCACCTATTGGGCGCAGAGCAAGGGCAGCAAGGCCACCGTGTCCGGGGACTCGACCATGCACGCCTGGAAGGTCGAGGCCACGTTGATCGGCGGCACGATCAAGATTCCGGCCGACTTTCCGCTCGACGGCAAGTCCGCGGAGATCAAGACGCTGCCCGAGGTGAATGTCCGGATTCCGGTCCGGAACATGAAGAGCGGCAAGGAGAAGATGGACAATGTGACGATGCAGGCGATGAACCAGCCCAAGCACAAGTACATCACCTACAAGCTCACCAAGATGACCGCCAAGGCGGGCAAGCCGATGGAGTACGACACCCAGGGCGACCTCACCATCAACGGCGTCACCAAGAATGTCGCCATGCCCGTCAAGATGGAGCCGCTTGAGGCGGGCAAGCAGCTCAAGGTCACCGGCGAGGTCTCCATGAAGATGTCCGATTTCAAGGTGGTCGCGCCGAAGCTGACGGTTCTGGGCGTGGGGTTGGTCGTCGACGACAAGATCAAGGTCTCGCTTGATTGGCTCACCAGCCAGCGTTGAGCCGCCGACCTCCTGTATCTCAAGGCCGCCTCCATTCGGGGCGGCCTTTTTCGTGCGGGGGCGTCACCGGCCTTCGAAACGCCCCGGCCGTTTCTCCTTGAACGCGCGAATGCCTTCCTTTGCGTCCGGGGTTTCGAAACAGCGGACATAGGCCTCGGTGTCAAGGCGGTAGGCGATCTTGCTGTGCGGGGAATCATCAAGGTGGACGAGGCGCTTGGTCTCGCGGAGGGCGAGGGGAGGCAGCTCCAATAGGCGGCCGGCGAGTTCCCGGGCGCGAACCAGCAGCCGGTTGCCGGGAACAACCTCCGAGGCCAGCCCCCAATCAAGCCCGGTCCTGGCGTCGATGGTTCTTCCTGTCAGGCAAAGGTCCAGAGCGCGCGACTTGCCGATGATCTGTCCCAGTTGGGCGACGCCATAGCCGGGCGGCCAGCCGAGCAGGACCTCGGGCATGCCGAAACGTCCGGCGTGCGAGGCGAGGCGCAGGTCGCAGGCGCCCGCCAGGACGCAACCGGCGCCAAGGGCGAAACCGTTGACCGCCGCGATCAGAACCTGGGGCAGTCGCTCAAAGGCCAGGAACATCCGGGCCTGGCGGTGGCTGAGTTGTCGCGCCTCCTCCGGCGCGACGGCTTCCAGCTCCTTCACGTCGTCGCCGCCGCAGAACGCCTTGCCGGCGCCGGTCACGATGACCGCCCGGATGGAGTCGCCCCGTGTCGCCAGCCATTCCACCAAGGCCTCGATCTCCGCGGTCATCGCGCGGTTGATGGCGTTTCGGGAGGCGGGACGGTTCAGGGTGACCGTGGCGACGGCGCCGTCGATGGCGAGGGTGAGCGTCTCCAATGTTGGCGGTTCTTTGGCGGACGGCGAGGTTGGGAGGGGCGATGAGTTGGCGGCGCCCTCCGATTCCAGCTTCTGAACGAGTTTGGCCAGGTTCACGACCATCCGCTTGTGCGTTCCTTCGCCCAACAGCTTGTCTCCCTCGTAGGCGGCGACCTCGAAACCTATCTTCCGCCCTTCGATGGAGACGACTTTCGCGACGGCGCGCACCTGTGAACCGAGTCCGGCCCCGGCGAGGTGGCGGATGTTGACGTCGATGCCGACGGACTCCTCGCCCTCTTCAAGAAAGGGGCGCAACGCCTCGCGTCCGGCCCGCTCCATCAGCATGATCATGTACGGGGTGGCGAATACCGTGGCCCGGGGATCGCCGCCCAGCGTGATGGTGCGATCCGGGGTCACCGTCCATTCCAGGCGGCCCTGCTGGCCTGTTGCAAATCCGGGTTTCATGCGCTCGTGGAGGTGTGTTTCTCCCGTTTAACCGGCCGTCGGTCAACCGGGAAACGCGTTCAATTGCGCGGCGCCTCCCGCACCATGAAGAAGCCCTGTCCCAGGGCGGCGCTGTCGACGAAATGCTCCGTCTCGGGAAACCGTCCGTCCACGATCGCCATCCGGCTGGCGATCGCGGTGATGCGATCGCCCGTGAGAACCTCGTATTGCCGGCCTGCCACCCCGGGCCAGCTGAGCCGGGCGCGGCCCGTCTTCCACAGGGACAGATCCACACGGAAATCGATGTCGGCGACGCGCGGATCAAATCCCAGGATCTGCTCGCGCGCGTTCGAGTAGCCGTCGCCGTCGGGGTCGCCCGTCGGCCCGAACGTGAGGCCGCCGAGGCGGGCCCGCTCCCAGTCGTCGTCGAGGCCGTCGGCGTCGCTGTCCGTGATCCTGACGCCCCGCACAATCAGCTCCAGTTCCGTGATCGAACCGGTCTCGTTCGCGAACTCGTCGGTGACCGCGACGGTCCAGGTTCCGAGGCTGCTTTCGTAGAAGTGTTGCGCGCTGTGGTAGGTCCAGTCGGTCGGTCCCGGCGTGAGGTCGTCATTGAGTTTCTGCAGGACGCTGGTTGTGCCGCGCGGCGATGTGAGGGTGATCCTGAGATCGCCGCGGATCGGATGGTCGGACCGGACGCGCAGGCTGATGTGTTCGCAGACGAGGGCGTCGGTGACATGGAAGTTGCGGCGCGCGGAATCCAGGCTCAGCCAGGCCTGGGTCGGGGCGTTGGTCGCAATCCGCGCCGCCAGGGCCTCGCCGGCGGATTGGCCGATGAACACCGCGGGAAGGGGCGCAAAGTCGGTCTCCAGCATCACGCAGAGCGCCTCGCCGCCCGTGCACCTCCGCGAACCGGTCGCATTGTTGTAGACCACGGCAAATTCCGCTCCGGCGGCTCCGGCGGCGGCCAATTGCTCGCCCCAGCGGTCGTTGGCGTCCCGGCGGATCAACGCCGCCTTGTCCGAGAGATCGGGCAGGGCGCCGTCGAGCCCCTCGCCCACGTGGACCAGTTCAAGGGATCGGGTGGGGCGGTCCGGATGGACGCCGGTCGAAGGCAGCGCCTTGAGAGCGCGCAGTTCGGCGGGAAGGCCGGCTCCGGAGACGCGCAATCCCAGACCGGCGTCCGGAATCTGAAACGCGTCGGCCAGTCGCAGTGAAAGGCTCTCCCGGGGCGGGCGGTTCGGCCAGAGGCCTGCGAGCCGGACGGCGGTTCCCGCGTCGGGAACGCCGTAGCCGACGTTGTGGCTCACGAGGAAACCCGCGCCATTGGCGCGCAGGTCCGGATCGTCCGGATCGTAGTGGCGCGCGCTGTGGATGAGGATCTGTTGCGCGTCGCGCACGTGGAGTCCGGGGTTCACGGAGAGCATCATCGCCACGATCCCTGAGATCTGGGGCGCGGCGGCCGAGGTGCCCGCGAACAGTTGGTAATCCTCGCGTCCTTCGTCCGGCGGGAGCCGGGTGATCTGGTCCGCGCCGTTCGTGCCGACCAGATCGGTCGTGAAGATGCCGAGGCCGTCCGCCGTCCTGACCGGGGCCGCGACGAGGATGGCGGCGCCGGGTTCGCTGGAGGCCGCGGCCCGGCCGGTGAAGTCCGTTGAGGCGACGGCGATCACGCGCGGATCGGAAGGGTAGGCGTCGTCGTTCATGTTCTCGCCGTTGACCCGGTCGTTGCCCGCCGATCGGACCATGACCACGCCGAGACCCTGGCGTCCGTCGGTGTAGGCTTTCTCGATGCCGATCTCCTCCAGCGGCGTCAGCGGCTGCTGGGTCTTGCCGGCGTGTCCCCAGCTGTGGTTCTGCACGGAGACGACGTCGTTGTGAAACTGGAACAGGTCCATCAGCGCCTCGTCATCGACGAGCGTCCGACCGGAGTCGCCGCTGATCACCCACGACGCCAGTTTCGCCCCCGGCGCGATTCCGACGCCGCCGAGCTGATTGTCCCGTTCCGCGGCGAGGATTCCCGCGACCGCGGAGCCGTGCGCCTCCAGGGCGGAGGGGATCAGTCGCGGGTTTCCATCGGCCGTGTCGTTCGCGAAGTTGTGATGCAGGCCGTCCGCCATACGCGCGGAGAGGTCCGGGTGGTTGAGTTCCACACCGGTGTCGGCGATCGCGACCGTGACGCCTTCCCCGGCGGTGACCGTCCAGGCGGAGCGGGCGTTGATGTCGGCGCCCGCCGGCATTCCGTCGGCGTCGCGGTTCTCCAGATTGGTCTGTTCGGGGAAGTAGCGGTCGTTGGGGCGCTGGGCGTAGGGGAAATCGAGATTCAACGTCCGGCGTCGCACGGGGCACGCGATCCTCATTCCGGGCAGCCGTGAAAGGCGGTCTGCGAGGCGGGCCGCAGTCCGGGCGTCCGAGGTTTGCGCGATGACCGTGTCGTTGGCCAAACGCCGCGTGATCCGGAGCCCGTGATCCCTCGCGATCGCGGCGGGGTCGAGGCCCGGCCGGCATTTGAGGATGAGGCGGTCGCCGAACTCCAAGGCGTCGCCCGAACCGTCGGCGCGGGCGACCTTCAGCCACTTGTCGCCCGCCGCGTGTTTTCCGATCGTCGACTCAACGGCGTAGGTGGTCGGCGCGGGCTCGAGAGAACGGAAGTCCTCCCCGCTCGCCGCCGGAATGACGGACAGGATCAACAAATGCAAAAGACCGGCGTGACCGGTCTTGCGGAACGACTGGGAATGACGACGCATGCCTTTCGATGAAACATCGCAGACGTCGGGGGAGGCCGCCAGAAGTTTTCCGGTCACCTTCGCACGCCGAAGCGTTCCAGGAAGTCCGCGCTTTCGGCCGGATTCAGGGGCTCGAGGTCGTCGATGCAGATCTCCGCGGGGGAGAGGGCGTCCGCGGTTCGCTTCAGGAAGGTCTTGACGCGCTCACCCACCGTCCGTCCCGGGAGGCGGTTGTCGATGTTTCCGGGGTGCACGGTCTGCAGCCAGGAAACGTCCGGGACAACGGCGATACGGCGCCCTTCGCGGGCTTGGCGGTGATCGCCGCCGGAGAAGAGGACGCGGTCGCGGTTTGAATGCGTCAGCGCGTAGAACGGGCCCTGGTAGCGCTCGCGGAAACGGCGTTTCCAGGCCCGGCCGGTCTCCCAGTCCAGCACGACGCCGGAGGGCAGGTTGATCAGGCCCTCGTCGTCGCCCAGCGTCCGCGAGGCGGCGACGATTCTTTCCAAGGCGTCGGGAGCCAGCGCGTCGTCGCTGTCCAGCCGCACCACGAGAAAACGGTCGCGTCCGCGGCGGAGCGATTCGGTCGCCTCCTCGCTGACCGTGGGTTCTGTCGAGCCAACGGGCACGATGGACGCGCGGCCCGGCGTGGCGACATCGCGAAACAGCCCGGCGACGTCGCGCTCCAGCTCCGGGTCGGTGAGGATGGCCCAGTCGAACTCGGGCAGGGTCTGCGCCTGAAGCGACGGAAGCGTGATCCGCTTCAGCATTTCGAACCGGCTCTCCAGCCATTCGCGCGAGGGGAGGGCTCCGCGCCAGCGAAGGCTGAAGCGGGTCTTGACGATCACGGCGGCGGCGGTGGCGCGGTTCACGGCGGAAGCCTGCGCCAAAACCGCCGGATTGAAAACCCCGCGGTCGAACAGGCGCGGTCGGCGGGCGAGAATTTTTCTGGACTTGGGCAGGTCGTCGTTGAACATGGGCGGCGTTGGGAATGCCTGACACGGGCGGCGCGTTTTCTGCGGCCCCGCCTTCAGGCGACGGATGCTCCGACCAGACAAGATCGACCGCCATTCATGACCTCCCCCGCCTCCACCGTCCGGATTCTCCTGATTGAAGACGACGAGGACGACTATCTCCTCACGCGGGACATGTTGGCGGAATTTGAGCAGACCCGGTTCGATCTGGATTGGGTGACGGACTACGAGTTTGCCCTGAGCGCGCTGAATCGTCGGCAGCATGATGTGATCCTGCTGGATTACAGTCTCGGGGCGAAGAGCGGCCTGGATTTCCTCAAGGAGGCGGTGGCGCTCGGCTGCCAGTCCCCCATCATCCTGCTCAACGGGCAGGGGGATCGCGACACCGACGTCAAGGCGATGGAGGCCGGCGCGGCGGATTATCTCGTCAAGAGCGAGATCAACGCCGGGTTGCTGGAACGATCGATTCGTTATTCGATGGATCGTCGTCGCGCGGAGGAGAAGATCCGCGATCAGGCGCACCTGCTGGACCTGGCGCAGGACGCCATCATCGTCTGCGACCTGGACGGCGGCATCGAGTATTGGAACAAGGGAGCCGAGGTCATGTATGGCTGGTCGGCGAAGGAGGCGACCTCGGGGCGGACGATCGAGGGTTTCTATCCGGAGCCGGAGGATTACACGCACGCCCGGGAGAGTCTGTTGGACAACGAGGAGTGGGGCGGCGAGCTGCCCCAGTTCACGCGCGGCGGCAAACAGATCGTGGTCAACAGCCGGTGGACGCTGGTGAAGGATCCGTTCACGCACAAGCCCAAGTCCATCCTCATCATCAACACCGACATCACGGCCCAGAAGCGGTTGGCCGTGCAGTCCCTCCGGGCCCAACGCCTGGAGAGCATCTGCACGCTCTCCACCGGCATTGCCCACGACCTGAACAACGTCCTTTCCCCCATCCTCATGGCCGTGCCGCTCCTGCAGTCATGGGTGAAGGATCCACATTCCAAGAAGCTGCTTGATTCGATCGAGGCCAGTTCCAAGCGCGGGACGGAACTGGTCAAGCAGGTCCTGGCCTTCGCGCACGGCGGGGAGGGCGAGCCCGTGCTGATGCAGGTGAAGCATCTGGTCACCAAGTGCGCCGAGATCGCGGCGCGCAACAGCGATCCCGCCATCGAGGTTTCCTTCAAGGTCGCCAACGAACTCTGGCCCATCGTGGGCGACGCGATCCAGTTGGAGCAGATGATCATGGAGATCGTCACCAACGCCCGCGACGCCATGTCCGGCGGCGGTCGGCTCAGCATCTCCGCCGAGAACCGCGTGGTGGAGAAGGAGTTCTCCCGGCGGCACGCCGACGCCCGGGTGGGCTCGTTCGCCCTGATCGAGGTGAAGGACACCGGGATCGGCATCTCCAAGGAATTGAAGAAGAAGATCTTCGACCCCTTCTTCACCACCAAGCAGTCCGGCAAGAGCGGCGGTCTCGGACTTTCCGACGCGTTGGACATCATCAAGAGCCACCGCGGGTTCCTGCTGGTCGACAGCGAGGAGGGGAGCGGGTCCAACTTCCAGATCTTTCTGCCGCGCGCCGAACCCTCAAAGCTCAGCTACCCTCACGCCGCCGGCAGCGACCTGACCACCGGAAAAGGCGAGCGCATCCTCATCGTCGATGACGAACCCTCCGTGCTCGAGGCCGCCAAGAACACCCTGGAGACCTTTGGCTACAAGGTGGAAACCGCCTCCAGCGGCCGCGAGGCCGTCGAGGCCTACGATCCCGACAGGCAGGCCGTCGATGCGGTCATCACCGATCTGCGGATGCCGGGAATGGACGGCGAGGAGCTCATGGAGAGGTTTCGCGAGAAGAACCCGAACATGCGTTTCATCGCGATCAGCGGCTCGGTCGAGGAGCAGGATTCGGACACCGTGTTCCTCTCGAAGCACGCGGCCTATCTGTCCAAGCCGTTCACGCCCGAGAAACTCCTCAGCACGCTCTACTCGGTGTTGACCCGGAAGTTTGACTGAGGGCTTCGCTGAAAAGGCGGTCCCCCGAGGCAGGTTGCAGCGGCGTGCGCTGTGACGGCGCAGACAACGGCTGCCGCGGTTGCTGTTCCTGCTTCAGCCCGGGAGTTTTTTGTCGCCATTCCCCGGGTTGTTTCCGAAGGTTCAAGCCACATGAAACGACGCGAATTCCTCCAGTCCGCCGCCGCCCTTGCCGCCGCCTCCGTTCTGCCAGATGTCGCCGGGGCCGGCGAATTCACCGGCGTGATCCGAAAGGCGATCAAATACAGCAATGTCGCCGAACCGAAACTTTCGATTGAAGACAAGTTCAAGCTCGTCAGGGACATCGGGTATGACGGCATCGAACTGCGTTCCTCGCACGCGGATCAGGAGAAGGAGTTCATCAAGGCGCGCGACAAGACCGGGCTGCCCATTCACGGACTCGTCAATTCGTCGAATCCCGACATCTCCGGCGCCATCGAGTTCTGCGCGGCGGTCGGGGGCGACGGCGTTCTCATCACGGCGCCCTACGACAAGAAGCGCCCGCTGATGGAAAGCTGGAAGGAGCGGCAGGCCATCATCCGCAAGGCGCTGCCCGCCGCGGAGAAGCATCGCGTCAAGATCCTCGTCGAGAATGTTTGGGCCGGTTTCCTCATCTCGGCGTTGGACGCCGAACGATTCATCGACGAGGTCGCCAACCCCTGGTTCGGCTGTTACTTCGATGTCGGCAACAATGTCCGCTGGGGCGTGCCGGAGCACTGGATTCTCGTCCTGGGCAAACGGATCGGAAAGCTCGACATCAAGGAATGGGACGAGGGACTGCATCGCAGCGAAGGATTGCGCAAGGGCTTCACCAAGCCGTTGGGGGAAGGCACGATCAACTGGGCCAACGTCCGCAAGGCGCTGAAACAGATCGGCTATTCGGGATGGGCCACCGCCGAGGTCGGCAACGCTGATCGCGAGCGGCTCGCCGATATTGCGCAGCGCATGGACAAGATCCTCGGTCTCGTCTGAGTTTGTGGAAGGTCTCCGGGCATGAAAACGATCTTTTTGTCCTGTTGTCGCGCTGGGCGGTCCCTTTCGGCCGCGTTGCTCGCCGTCCTTCTTCCCTGCGCCGCGGCGCAGGCCGCTGAGCCTGCGTTTCGCGCCGGCGCGCATGCGATTGATGTGACGCCGACCGAGTTGCCCGTCCGGGTGGCGGGCAGCATCCGCGAGACCTGGCGTGAGAAGGTCACGGACCGCCTCCATTCACGGGCGTTGGTTCTGGACGACGGGACGACGAAGCTCGTCATCGTCGCGGTCGACACCTGCCTCATGGATCGTGAGATGTTGGACAGCGCGAAAGCCATGGCGGCGAAGGCCACCGGAATTCCCGCGGCCAACATGCTGATCTCCGCGACGCACGCGCATTCCGCCCCGGCGGTGATGGGCTGCCATGGCACGGAGCCGCACCTGGACTATCGCGCATTTCTGACGAGGCGGATCGCGGAGGGAATCATTCAGGCGAACGCCAATCTTCGGAGGGCGCTCATCGGTTGGGGGAGTTCGGACTGCGCGGACTACGTCTTCTGCCGCCGCTGGAAAATGAAGCCGGGCACGGCGTTCTCGATTCCGTTCACCGACGCCGGGACCAATCTCGCGCAGATGAATCCGGGCAACGGCAACCAGAACAAGCTGCATCCGCTCGGTCCGGCCGATCCCGCGGTCACCGTGCTCGCGGTCAAGGGAGCGGACGGTTCGCCGTTGGCGGTCCTGGCCAACTACTCGACGCACTACGCGGGCGCGCCGGACATCTCTTCGGACTACTTCGGGGTCTTCGCCGGGGAAATGGCGAAACGCCTGAACGTTGAAGGGCGGACGCCCGCGTTTATGGGAATGGTCAGCAACGGAGCCAGCGGCGACGCGAACTGCAGCGACTTCAGCCTCCCCAAGCGCAACAAATACGACCGCTTCATCGTGGCCGGGGCCGTGGCCGACGCCGCCCAGCGCGCGATGGAGAAGATGACCTATCACGACTGGGTTTCCCTGGCGGCCGCGGAGTCGTTGAACAGCTTCCGCGTCCGCAAGCCGACGTCCGCCGAGGTTGCAGAAGCGCAGGCCTTTCTGGACAAGAACGTGAAGGGGCGGCCGATCA
>JAYPGD010000170.1:10858-11397 GCA_038126655.1 Verrucomicrobiales bacterium | reverse complement strand
TCTTCACCCTCAACCAGCTCTTCCTCCATGAAGAAGATATTGGTGGCCGCGGGATTGTTGGTTTGGGCGGCGGCCGATCGGGGAAGGACAAGGAGCAACCCGAGCAGACCCGCGGCGCCGATCGCCGCGCCCCGACGCAAACTCCCGATGACGCCCGCAGATTTCATGTCGTTTCGGGACAGGCCAGGTCGTTGTGTCGGAGCATGGGTTGAATGGATGGAGACGCCTCAATGGCCACGGGAGCGCCAGCGGCAGGAATGGTTCGTGCTATTCCCGCGCTAGCGAATTCGCGGCTCGGCCATCTGGGCAGAATGATTGTTGCATATGATTTGCAATTAACTTAAAGTCCTGCCAATGAATCTCAAGCGTAAACTCGCGGCAACCATTTAATGAAGCAGACGCGATTTCCAAGTCGGTCGGTCGCGCGCGGCATTCTGGCCGCGGCCGCATTGTTGGCGGGTTTGCAGTCGGTCCAATCGGCGGAATTGAAACTGGCGGGTCACTACGATCTCAACGTCGGATTTGCGGACGGCGTTGGC
>JAYPGD010000170.1:0-10848 GCA_038126655.1 Verrucomicrobiales bacterium | reverse complement strand
ATTCAATCTCTTCGACTTCGCGGATGAATCGAGAATCGATTCGCGCCTGATCGATATCGGCGTCACCGACGTCGGCAAGCTGACCGTTC
Organism: Verrucomicrobiales bacterium; assembly: GCA_038126655.1. Classification (GTDB taxonomy): domain Bacteria; phylum Verrucomicrobiota; class Verrucomicrobiia; order Limisphaerales; family JAYPEY01; genus JAYPEY01. The sequence continues at coordinate 10,759 of JAYPGD010000170.1, read as the reverse complement.
CCGCGGATCAGGCTTTCGCGCCGCTGGGCGTCCTTGGCGGCGCCACCTTCTGGCAACTGCCCCAGCCCAACACGCCCGGCATCATTTTCCTCGGCTATCGAACCGACGACGTCGATCCGAACCCGTTCCTGCCTTTCTTCGGCAGTCCATTCATCTCCCTGGAGATGACGGCGGTCCGAGGCAGCGGCGTGGATCGCGGCGGCTTCTTCTCGATGTATCAGACCGACGCCTTCGGCACGCCGACGTTCCAGTACACCTCCGCGGACGGCATCGGCAACAATGATGTGCAATCGCCCATTCCGCTGCCGGCGCACGCGCACTACAACTGGGCGTTCACCAAGCCCGGCGAGTATCAGGTGACCTTCCGCACGGAGGCCGAAATGACCGAGCCGCCCAACGAGGGCGTCATCACCAACGGTGTCGGCGCCTTCACTTTTTTCGTGCCGGGGCAAACCAATCTCAACATCCTCGACACCGGCGAGGTCGACTTGGAAATCGGCTTCGGCGGCGGGGTCTGGTTGGAACCGGAGGCGCTCAACTCGGCCGTTGGCGCGGCGCCCATTGGAAATATCCTGCTCTACGGAGGATCGACTTCAAAGACCACCTTGCCCGCCGACGCGCAGTTCAACGGACTCGGCGCGGCCGGATCGGACTTTTGGGTCCTGCCGCAGACGGAGATCGCGGGAGTTCCCTCCGTTGGACTCGACGGCGACGGTGTGGGCGCGGGCGTTTTTATAGGCGACGAGTTTTTTTTCGAGTTGCAGGCCGTTGACGCCGCCAATGGCGGGCATGTCGTCCTTTTTCAAACGGATGGATTGGGGGCGCACACCGTCTTGGCGGACTCCAGCGACGGGGTTGATCCAAGCGTGGACCGACTGACCGGGACTGCCGGCGGGCACAGTCACCATAGCTGGGGTTTCAGCTCCGCAGGGCGTTACACCCTGACCTTCACCCTGAGCGGCGCGCCCGCGGGCGGCGGAGCCGTCATCCGAAGCGATCCTTTCACCGTTCAGGTCGGCATCGAAGCCTTCCCCGGATTCCGCGACGACGACGGCAACGGCATCGACGATCATTGGGAAGCCCGGCACGGATTCACGAAGCCGGCGGATCCGGATGCGGATCCGGACATGGACGATCGCACCAACCTCCGGGAATTTCTCCATGACACCTTCCACGATTCCGGCGACGCCGACGCGACCCAGCTGCGAATCACCAGCGTCGCGCCCGGCGCGGTGGGATTGGAATTCGACACCTTGGAGGGGCGCCAGTATCAGATCATGTACTCGGATGATCTCGTGACCTGGCTGCCGGCGACGTCCAAGATCCTCGGCGGGCGCGCCGCTTGCCCCATGACCGACGACGGAACCGGTCTGACGCTGACTCCCCCGGGCGCGCAGCGATTCTACCGGCTCGAAGTCTCATCGCCACGATGAGAATGCGCGAAGCTCCTTACTCAAACATTTCCGAGCCGACTGACATTGTTTCAATAACGAATTCGCGATTGAGTTCGTGGATTCGGCTTCGGTCCCTTCGTTCGCGCTGACAGTTATTTCGTTTCTCGACCTGCCTGAGCTTCGATTCACTTGGAAGTTTGGAACTCTCATTTTGTACATGTAACCCGCGAAGGCACAACCCATCGACGCCAGTCGAGGGGCGAGCGAAGGATGCCCTCCGTAGCCTTGGCGAAGGGGGGCATTTCACGAGACGAGCTACGGATGGCGAGCCATCTCAGATCCGTCAGCAAGGATGAATCGCCCGAAGAAATGCGGGCCCCTCCTCCGAAACCTTGGCAAAGGAGGTGCGAAGAGGGGGGGGAATCACCAAAACAAACAAATCTCATGCACTACACCTACATACTCCGCAGCGTAAATCACCCAGAGATGCGCTACATAGGTTCCACCTCCGATCTTAAAGCCCGTCTCACTGCACACAACGACGGGAAGAACCCATCCACGGCAAGATGCCGCCCTTGGAAGATTGAACTCTACATCGCCTTCGAATCTCTCGCAAAAGCGAGGGCCTTCGAGAAATACCTCAAGTCAGGGTCTGGGCACGCCTTCGCAAAACGTCACTTCTGACGACGAAGTCGCAGCGATCTGGATTCTTCTTCTTGCAGCGAGCGGCCCGAGGCTCCGTAGATTTGCCTCGTCAGCGAATTCGATCCAGACCGCCACTACACCGGCCTGACCAAGGACCTTCTGGCCCGACTCGGCAAACATAACGAAGGCGGCGTCCCGCACACGGCCAAACACCGACCTTGGCGTATCGAAACAGCGATCGCTTTCCGGTCACGGAAGAAGGCCGTTGCCTTCGAGACGTATCTGAAATCCCATTCCGGCCGCGCCTTTGCCGCCAAGCGATTCTGATCCTTCACCAAAGCCCGGGCCTTCGAGAAATACCTCAATTCCGGCCCCGGCCCCGAAGCCTCGCCTCCCCCCTTCCCTGTAAACGCGGTTCAGTTGGATTCCTCCGCCAACCCCTCCACGAACTGCAGCGTCGTCTCGAATGGAATGGAATCGTAGGCGGCAAACAGGTTCGTTTTCTGCCGCAGCTTGGCGCGGGTGGTCGCCGGGCTGGTGATGCCGCAGAGGAAGCGGGTGAGTTGTCGGGCGGTTCGGATCGACTCATGGCCCTCGGAGATCAGACCGCGAACGCGCTCTTCGTCCTGCCGAGTGAACGTCCTGCGCTCCGCGTCGCCGAGTGACAACGCCTTCTCCCCCTGGCAGCGACAACAATGTCTGCAGTCCTCGCGCTCCTCGCCGAAGTAACCAAGCAGATGCCGGGTGAGGCAACCGTCGTGCCGCGCCAGTTCCAGAACCCCTTGGATGCGTTTGATGTCATTGCTTTCGCGCTTCTGAAAGCGGGCGTTCAGCGAGGCGACGAAGGCGGTCATGTCCTCCGGAATCCGCAGTCGGCGATAGCCCTGGCGCACGCCTGCGACCTGCAGGATCAGATCGCCCTTTTCTTCGAGATAGCCCAGCGCGGCCACAATGCGGTCCCGGGGCTGCCCGATGGTCTGACTCACCTGCGTTGTGTCCAGCGTCAGCCATTTGGTTCCTTTCCGGGCATGTCGGAACACGCTTCTCAGGAACTCAGCCTTCTCGCCGCTGACGCGGGCAAACATTTCGGACGAGGGGCATTGGGGCTGAAACTTGTATTCGCTGTAGAAGGGACCGGTGGAGGCGAGGCAGCCTTCCAGTTCGAGGTAAGTGAGCAAGGTCTTCACCACCAGCGGCCGCAGATCGAATCGGCCGGACAATTCGTATTCCGAGATATCGAACACCTCGCCGGCTTCGAAAATGTGCCGCGTGAATTCCTCGACTGTCCCGGGCTCCGGGGTGTCGCCATAACTGAAGTTCTCCAGGGTGATGACGTCGTCCGCGGAGGCGAGCATCTCGCAGACGGAGGGTTCCCCATCCCGGCCCGCGCGCCCGATCTCCTGGGAGTAGCTCTCCAGCCCCTTGGGCAGGTTGTAGTGATAGACATAACGGATGTCCGACTTGTCGACGCCCATGCCGAAGGCGATGGTGGCGACGATGATCCCATCCGGTGAAGTCATGAAGGCATCCTGAATGGCCGCGCGATCCTCGCTCTTCAGGCCGGCGTGATAGGCGGTCGCCTTGAGCCCCTTGGCGGCGAGATAGGCGGCCGCCTCTTCGGCCGTCCGCTGCAGCGTGACGTAGACGATCGTCGAGCCGGGCGGACGTTCGCGAATCCGCTCGAACAGGAGCTGATTGCGGTCGCGGCCCGAGCCGGGGATGACGCTCAGTTCCAGGTTCGACCGATAGAAGCCCGTGTGCACTTCGTCGTCATCGGCGATATCGAACGCCGCGCGCACATCCTTTGCGACAGCGGGAGTCGCGGTCGCGGTCAGGGCCAGCGTCCGTTCCACATTCAGGTCCTTCGCCAACTGCGCGATCTTGAGATAGTCGGGCCGGAAGTTGTGTCCCCATTCACTGATGCAATGCGCTTCATCGATCGCGAGCAGTGAAATCCGCTGGCGTCCGATCGCCCGCAGGAAGCGTTCGTTGCCCAGTCGCTCGGGCGAGATGTAGAGCAGTTTCAGATTGCCCGCGTAGAGATCGTCGAACAGCCTGCGGTTTTCCTCCTTGGTCAAGGTGGAGTCCAGTCGGGCTGCGGGAGCGCCCTTGGCGATGAGGAAATCCAGTTGGTCCTTCATCAGCGCGATCAACGGGGAGATCACGACCGTCAAGCCGTCGAGCATCAGCGCGGGCAACTGGTAGCAAAGACTCTTGCCGCCGCCGGTCGGAAAAATCGCCAACACCGACCTGCCCTCCAGCAGGCGCGAAATCGCGGCTTCCTGACCGTCGCGAAAGCCGTCGAAGCCGAATCGTTCTTTGAGTTGTCGTTGCAGTTCTGACATGGGCGGTGTTCCTGAAAAAGAAGTGGGGGGTGACTCCAAACCAAAGCCGGTTTGCCGCCGGATCGATCGAATATCAAGCGCTTCCAGATGCCAGGTGGACATTTCCTCCTGAAATGTCGCGAATAGAACATAATTGACGATTCTGGAGTGAACCGGCTCATGACACAGGCGACGTCGATCAGGGGATGTTGGCAGTCGGCAGCGCTGAAAATCCGTCAATGCCTGGTCGCATGCGTCGGAGCCGTGCGTGTGCGGTTGTCTTGTCTTGGAATGAGCGTTTACTGCTTCAGTAAAAGCATGAAGCGGACTGATCGCTACTTGCGGAGTTTGCGCCCATAACCTGGCGTGATCTTATGGTTGGACACGATCGATTTTCCGGCAGACCCACCAGCTCATGACACAGGCGACGCCGATCAGGGCGATGTTGCCCAACAGCAGCGCCGGGAAGCCGAGTCCCCGATCCAACAGCCAGCCGAAGGAGGCGGGGCTCAAGGAGGTGCCAAACACCGCCAGGCTGCCGCCGAGGCTCTTGATGGCGCCGAGGTGACGAACGCCGTAGAGTTCCGCCCAGAGCGAGGAGGTGGCGCTGCCTTTCATACCCAGGCAAAGCCCCGTCAGCGCCAGGTAGACGCCCGCCGCGATCACGTGGTCCGAGATCAGCAAGACGCCCATGCCGACGGCCATGGGGAGCGTCAGGAAGGGAAAGAGTCGCGCGGCGCCATAGCGGTCGATGGCCGGGCCGATGGCGAGGGAGGAGAGAATGCGCGCGATGGCGAAGCCGACGAAGCCAAAGGTCATGGTTTCCAGCGTCCAGCCCTTGAATTCCGCCAGGCTGGCCTGGTGAATGATCAGGCCGGTCACGGCGATGGGCAGGACGAGGATCGAGGGGAGCAGGAGGTAGAATCGCGGGTCGCGCAGGACGTGACCGCGCGTCCATTCCTTCTCGGCAGCATCGCTGGCGTCGTTTGCCTTGGGTTCGCGTGGAGGGGCGTCGCCGTCGGAATGGCGAAGCAATCCGAGGATGGCGGGGAAGAGGATCAGCCCGACGCAAGCGGTTTGGATCGTCCAGACTGAGCGCCAGCCGACGGCCGCGATCAGGGTGACGACGATGGCGGGCAAGGCGCCCTCGCCGATGGCGAAGCCCGTGCTGGAGACGCTCAACGCCTTGCCTCGATGGGTTGTGAAGCTGCGCGCCATGGTGGTGGAAGCGGTATGTCCTTAGAGTCCTTGGCCGGTCAATCGAAGCAAGAGCAGACAGGCGAAGAGTTGCCACGCGGACTGGATCACCGACATGACCAGGCAGCCGATGCCCAGGCCGCAGGCCACGGTCAGCGCGTAGCGGCGCACGGGAATATCGTCGATGAATCGTCCGACGAAGGGCAGGGCGCCGGCGCTGCAGAGGGTTGCCAGGGAGTAGAGTCCGTTGAAGGCTGCGGCGGAGAGGCCGAGGTCGGCGTCGAAGCTGGGCGCGAACAAGGAGATCAGGAAGGTCTGCCCGAAGCTCGAGAAGAACGTCATGAACATGCCGAAGGCGAGCAGCCTCCGGTTGTCTCGAATGAATTGGGCATAGTTCCTCATGCGAACGCGATCGGGGGTTGTAGTGAAAGAACGACCGCAAGTCGAACCCGCACTTGCGTGGAAGTAGCCGCCTTCGTGAGAAGGTGGAGCGGGGGCTGTGGCGGACGGGTGTTTTCCTCGCTCTCAGGGGATAAATGAGCCTCGTTACCTCGGCTGCTACAATGCTATATGGCCGTCCCTTCGTTCTGCACCATCGTGACGGGCGTCCATGTCAGAGGATCTTGCACACGCGGCATTGCGCATTTGGGTAAACGGGTCAATATCCACATGCTGAACAAGCGCCGGACAGAGCAGCAGGAAGCCGATCTTGAGCGGGCGATGCGTGAGGCGTTGAGCCAGACGGGCAAGTCTCTATGGGATCTTTCCCACGAATCACCGATGCTGGTGATTTTTCTGCGTCACTTTGGTTGAACGTTTTGTCGAGAGGCGGTGCGTGACGCCGCCATTCAGCGGGTGGATATCCAGGCCGGCGGAGCGCGAATCCTGTTCGTGCACCTTGCTTCGGAAGAAAGGGCCAAGCCATTTTTTGAGAGTTTCGGGATGGCTGATGTCGATCGCATCAGTGACCCGGAAGGGGTCCTTTACGAGGCGTTTGGGCTCGATCGCGCGGGCCTGAAGGAGATCCTCAGCCCCTCGGTTTGGTTTCGGGGGGTGCAATCGATTCTCGGGCATGGGTTGGGCGTTCCGCGCGGCGACACCTTGCGCATGCCGGGCGCCTTCATTGTGAACGAGGGGAAGGTGGCGAAGAGCTATTTCCACCAGACGATCGCAGCCCGTCCGAACATGAAGGACTTTGCCGACGAGGGCGTCAAGGCCTGCCGGATCTAAGGTCGGGTGGCCGCGTTGGCGTCAGGCGTTCCGAGTGACCGCGGCTTTGTAGAGATGCTGGGTCAAGCGGCGGATTTGCTTTTCCCAAGCGATCTTGGACGACCACTCGTCGGGAATTTCAAAGTAGCCGTAATAGGCTCCGGCAAGTTGGCCGTAAATGGCGCCGGTGGTGTCGGCGTCGTCGCCCAGGTTGACCGCCTTCAGCGCGCCGTCCCGAAAGTTGTCGGATTGGTGGAAGGCCCAGAGCGCCGCTTCCAAGGACTGAACGACATAGCCCGAACCGCGAATCTCCGGCGGCTGCTTGCGCTTGAATGAACCGGCCGCAATTTCCGCGATCTCCTCGCACAAAGGCTCGTTTTCCCAGAGGCCCTCCACGACCGCGTAGTTCCCGGAGAGGAGGGTGGTCTTGTCGACGTTGTTCAGCGCGCCGAGGATCAGGCTCGCGTAGTAGCGGCAGGCGTCAAGGCAGGGATCGACGCCGTGGGTGGTGCGGGAGCTGTCCCGCGCGCGGTCGATTGCCTCCCGCGGGGTCCTGGCGAAATAGAGAGGGATGGGAGCGAGTCGCATCAGGGAACCGTTGCCGGCGGTGTGTTTCTCGTTGGAGCCGCAATAGCCGTTGTGGGTTTGCTCGTAGAGTTCCACCGCAGCGCGGACGGTGGTGCCGATGTCGAAGCATTCATCGCGGCAGGACCAGTAGCCGGCGCGGTACCATTGGCGGTAACGGTCCATTTGGTCGACCTCATCGAATCCCTGGCGGGCGAGCAGGCTTTCAGCGAGGCACATGGCCATGGAGGTGTCGTCAGTCCACTCGCCGGGCTCAAGTCGGAACGGTCCGCCGCCGACCATGTCGTCGATGGGGTCGAAGGTTCCCGGAGGCTTGAACTCCAAGGTCGTGCCGAGGGCGTCGCCCACGGCGAGGCCGAACATGGCGCCGAGATAACGATCGAAATCCGGGGCGTTTTGCATGGTTGACTGGAAAGTTAGTCCGGGGTGATCGATTGACAACGATCAATCCGGGGCTACGTTTCTGTCCCCATGAACAATATTGCCATTCGAACTCATCGCTTCCGCAACCTCAAATCGGCGTTCCTGTTGATTGCCGGCCTCACCCTCGCGAGCGCGGCCTTTGCAGGAGACGGGCTCCTGGATATCCCGGTGCGCGACATCGACGGGAGGGAGCGGACATTGAGCGACTTCAAGGGGAAGGCGATCCTGATCGTCAATGTGGCCTCGAAGTGCGGCTACACCTCTCAGTATGACGGTTTGGAGAAATTGTATCAGCAGCACAAGAAAGAGGGGTTGGTGATTGCGGGGTTTCCGTGCAACCAGTTCTTCGGTCAGGAGCCGGGAAGCAACGAGGAGATCAAGGCGTTCTGTCGTGAGCGCTACGGCGTTTCGTTTCCGATGTTCGCCAAGCTGGATGTAAAGGGCTCCGACCAGCATCCGCTCTTCAAGGCGTTGACCGGCGACGAATCATCCCTCCCCGGCAAGGTCTCCTGGAACTTCAACAAGTTTCTTGTGAACCGCGAGGGCAAGTTGGTCGCGCGCTTCGGTTCCAGCACGAAGCCCGCCAGCGAGAAGTTGTTGAAGGCGATCAGCCAGGAGTTGAAAGGGAAGCCTTGAGCCGGGAGCGGACAAGCGGGAAGAGCCGGGCCCGCCCCTCGGCGCAGTTGGTGTGGTTCAAGCGCGACCTCCGGGTCAGCGATCACCGGCCGCTGATTGAGGCGGCGGCTCGCGGGCCGGTTGTCTGCGTTTACATCTATGAGCCTGAACTCCTGCGCTCCGCGGAGTTTGGCGGCCGCCACCTGGCATTCATCAACGAGTCGTTGGAAGCGTTGTCCGGCAGGCTCCTTCAATTGGGTGGTCGTTTGATCACCCGTCGGGGTGAGGCGGTGAGCGTCTTCCGGGAGTTGGCGAAGGCGTTCCGGATTGCGGGTCTTTGGAGCCACGCGGAGACAGGGAATCGCATCACATACGACCGGGACCGCCGCGTCCGGGACTGGTGTGATGAGAGCGGAATCGAATGGCGGCAACCGCGGCAGGATGGCGTTGTTCGGGCCCTGCGTGACCGGGACGGTTGGTCCCGGCGTTGGAGTGAATTCATGGCGGACGAGCCGTTGCCGGAACCGGAGGGAGTCAATGGTCTGGAGGGGGTGAAATCCGAGGGAATCCTTGGAGCCGAGGAGCTGGGTTTGGATCCGGATCCCCTGGTTGAGCGGCAGGCGGGCGGCGAGATCCCGGCGTTGAAATGCCTGGAGAGCTTTCTTGAACGACGGGGCGTCAATTACCGCGGCGACATGTCCAGTCCGGTAGAAGGTTGGACGGGCTGCAGTCGTTTGAGCACGCACTTGGCGTGGGGCTGCGTTTCCGTTCGCACGGTTCATCACGCGCTCAGTGAGCGGCAGGCGGACCTGCGTTTGGCGCGCAGCGTCGGGCCGCCTCCGGATTCGCGATGGTTGTCTTCGCTGCGTTCCTTCCAAAGCCGTTTGCGGTGGCGCTGCCACTTCATGCAGAAGTTGGAAGACGAGCCGGAGTTGGAGTTCCGGAACCTGTGTCGCGCCTATGACGGGCTTCGCGAGTCGGCGTTTGATGATTCGCGGTTTGAGGCGTGGAAAGCGGGCCGGACCGGGTATCCCATGGTGGATGCCTGCATGAGGGCCGTGGCTGCGACGGGGTGGCTGAACTTCCGCATGCGCGCCATGGTGGTTTCGTTTGCCAGCTACCACCTGTGGCTTCATTGGCGCAAGACCGGGGTCCATCTCGGACGGGCCTTTCTCGATTTTGAACCGGGCATACACTACAGCCAGGTTCAGATGCAGTCGGGGACGACGGGGATCAATACCATTCGAATCTATTCACCGGCCAAGCAGGTCCGCGATCAGGACCCGACCGGGCTGTTCATTCGACGATGGGTTCCCGAGTTGGCGGGCGTGCCCGATTCGTTCCTTCCGGAGCCGCATCTCATGTCGTCGGAAGAACAGAGCCGATCGGGTTGCCTGATCGGGCGGGACTACCCGGCCCCGATCGTGGAGCACGCCGAGGCCTACCGGGAGGCGAGGCGGCGTGTCATGGCCGTTCGCCGAAAACCTGACGCCAAACTTGCCGCCGAAGAAGTCTACAAGAAGCATGGAAGCCGCAAGCAGGGCGGGCGTCGGACCGGGGCGCCGCGCAAGAAGGGCTCGCAGATGTCCTTGCTTTGACACCGATTGGCGTTCGCGGGCTCGCGGAGGTTGCATTTCTGGGAACGGACGCGAAAGTCGCGGGCATGGAAATTATCGTCGCCATCGTCTGGATCGTGGGTGTTTTTCAGCCGGCGACTTGGCGCGGCGGCGATACGCAGAGCAGGGAGGGCGAGTTTGCGGTCTTATGACGTCGTTATCGTCGGGGCCGGCGTTGCCGGTCTGAGTTGCGCGCGGACGCTTCAGGCGGCGGGATTGGACCTTCTTGTGATTGACGCCGCTGATGGAGTCGGGGGGCGGGTTCGGACCGATGTCTGCGACGGGTTCCTGTTGGATCGGGGGTTTCAAGTTTTGCTGACCGCCTATCCCGAGGCGCGGAGAATGTTGGACTACGATCGCCTGCGTTTGCGGCGCTTTTACCCCGGCGCCTTGGTTCGATATTCCGGGAAGTGGCGCCGGGTCGCCGACCCCATGCGTCGTCCGTTTGCCGGCGCGCTCAGTGTGTTCAATCCGATCGGTTCCCTGGCGGACAAGCTTCGTGTCGGCCGGCTTCGATTTTCCGGAGGGCGTCGCCATGCGACCGGGCCGGAGAAGGACACCCTGCGCGCGCTGCGAGAAGAGGGGTTTTCCGATGCCATGATCGAGCGTTTCCTGAGGCCCTTTCTCGGCGGCGTTTTCCTGGAAACCGAGCTTCGGACGACCGCTCGAAAGTTTGCCTCCGTCTGGCGTCGCTTCGCCGCTGGAGACCTTGCCGTCCCGGCGGAGGGACTGGGACGGCTCCCGGAGCAGG
>JAYPGD010000169.1:8261-11425 GCA_038126655.1 Verrucomicrobiales bacterium | reverse complement strand
GCGAGCCCGCTTTGCTCCCCCACAAGGGCCAGCATCCTGACCGGCCTGAACCCCGCGCGCGTCGGCATCACCGCCCCGGTCTGCCACACCAAGACCGTCCGCCTCAAGCCCGCCGTCCGGAAGAACGCGCCGCCACAGGCCAAGGCGTTGATCTGCGACAGCGTCACGCGCTTCTCAACCAACCATTTCACCCTGCCCAAAGCCTTGAAGAAGAAGGGCTACGTCACCGGTCATTTCGGCAAGTGGCATCTTGGTCCGGCTCCCTGGTCGCCCCTGGAACACGGCTTCGATGTCGATGTCCCGCATTGGCCCGGTCCCGGCCCCGCCGGCAGCTTCGTCGCCCCTTGGAAGTTTCCCGATTTCAAGGAGCGACGCCCCGGGGAGCACATCGAGGATCGCATGGGCGATGAGGCGGTCGCGTTCATGGAACGGCACAAGAACACGCCCTTCTTCCTGAACTACTGGCAATTCTCCGTCCATGCCCCGTTCAACGCGAAGGAGGAATACATCGAACGCCACCGCAGGCGCATCGATCCCTCGGACCCCCAACGCAGCCCCACCTACGCGGCCATGGTCCAATCGCTCGACGACAACATCGGCAAGATGCTCGACGCCCTGGATCGCCTCGGCATCGCCGACAATACGATCCTCATCTTCTACTCGGACAACGGCGGGAACATGTACAACGAAGTCGACGGCACAACGCCGACAAGCAATGCGCCGCTGCGCGGCGGCAAGGGCAACCTCTGGGAAGGCGGCGTCCGCGTGCCCGCAATATTCGCCTGGTCTGGAAGAATCGAGGCCGGATCACGTTCCGACGCCATGATCCAGAGCACGGATATCTTCCCCACCCTGATGGAACTACTCGACCTTCAGAGACCAAAGGGGGCGAAGTTCGACGGACGCTCCATTGTTCCGGCTCTTGAAGGACGCCCCTTTGACCGCGGTCCCATCTTCACCTTTTTCCCGCACCAGGTCCGCGTGCCGGACAATCTGCCCCCGGCGGTCTCGGCGCACCTGGGCGACTGGAAACTCGTGCGCCAGTTTCATCAGGGAGAAAACGGCGCGCACCAATACAACCTGTTCAACATCAGGGAAGACATCGGCGAGACCAACGACCTCGCGCTGAGTCAACCCGGGCGCGTGAAGCGACTCGACGCATTGATTGAGAGCTTCCTGCAGGACACCGCCGCCATCGTCCCCCTCCCGAACCCCGACTACAATCCCCAGAGCCAATCCCAACTTAAGGCCGGCGTCGCCGCCCTGCGAAACTGCGACCTCCGTAGCGAGAATGGAATGCTTCACGTCACCGGCAAGGGCCCGGATCCGCATTTCTCCCTGACGCCGGATAAACCGGTCCCCGCAGGGAGGCTGGTCTACGTCATGGAGTTCAAGACATCCGTGACTTCCGGCGCGCAGTTCTTCTGGCAGGAGAAAGGCGCGCGCCCCGCGTTTCATCGGTCGCGTCGAATCGAATTCAAACCCCTGGCGGAAGGGGCGTTCAACACGCGTCGAATCGAATTCGAGGCGAAACGGCCGGTCGTGAATTTCCGCTTCGATCCCTTTGCCGGCCGAGGCAAGGCGGTCATCCGCACAGCGCGGGTTGAGGATGCGAATGGAAACATCCTACACGAATGGCGTTTTTGATTGCTCCCGTCGTTCCGACTTCGCGAATTGGAGGCGCTTGGTTCTTGGTTCTTGGTTCTTGGTTCTTGGTTCTTGGTTCTTGGTTCTTGGTTCTCGGTTCTTGGTTCTCGGTTCTTGGTTCTCGGTTCTCGGTTCGGGGCGCTTGGCTGGTCGCCATGGCAGATTTCCAATGGCAAATGGTAAACACTGACCTCCGACCACTGTCCTCCGACCACTGACCTCCGATCACTGATCACCGATCACTGATCACCGATTACTGCCATCTGCCTTTTCCGCCATCCCGCTCCGACGAACCGAAACATTGCCGCCTTGCGCGTTTCCGGCTATTCCATCCCCACATGAGAGCGGTGATCCAACGGGTGTCGGAGGCGTCGGTGGCGGTTGCCGGCGAGACTAGGGGGCAGATCGGACGCGGACTCCTGATCCTGCTCGGGGTTGAGGACGCCGACACGCCCGGGGACGGCGCCTGGCTCGCCGGAAAGATCGCCCGCATGCGCATCTTCAGCGACCCCGAGGGCCTGATGAATCTCTCGCTTCAGGACGTCGACGGCGGCGCGTTGGTCGTCAGCCAGTTCACCCTCTATGCCAGCACGAAGAAGGGCAACCGTCCGTCCTACACGCGCTCGGCCAAACCCGACACCGCCATCCCCCTCTACGAGAAATTCGTCGAGCAATTGCAGACCGAATTGGGCAGACCGGTTGCAACCGGCGAGTTTGGCGCCATGATGGAGGTGAGCCTGTTGAACGACGGCCCCGTCACCATCTGCATCGACACCAGGAACAGGGAGTAGAACCGAATGAGCCGCAAGACCGTAGACGAACTGATCGGACACTACCGCAAGGCCCTGCAGGACGGCCGCTTTTCCCGCGGCGAGAAAAAGGCGATCGAAGGCCTGCTCGACGACGCGCGTTTCGACGAACGTCAACTCGGCCTGCTGCGCAACAAGTTGTTCAAGCTCGCCAAGAGCCATACGACCGGCGCCCGCGCCCACGACGCCTTCGACTGGCTCGACAAGGCGTTGAAGACCCTGCCCCCGCCGGCGGCGTCGTCCGGCGCCACCTCCCGTGTCTTTTACAGCCCCGGCGAATCCTGCCTCGGAGCCATCATGTCCCTCGTCAGGGTCGCCCGGCGCAATCTCGACATCTGCGTCTTCACGATCACCGACGACCGCATCACCAACCGGATCCTCGACGCTCACAGGCGCGGCGTCGCCGTGCGCGTGATCTCGGACAACGACAAGGCCTTCGACACCGGCTCCGACACCCGCCGCCTCGCCCGGGCCGGGATCCCCGTCCGCACCGACGACACCCCGGATCACATGCACCACAAGTTCGCCGTGGTCGACAACAACACCGCGATCACCGGCAGCTACAACTGGACGCGCAGCGCGGCAAAAGACAATCACGAGAATCTGCTGGTGACGGACGACTCGTCGATCGTCCGCTCCTACGCCGACGAGTTCAACCGGCTCTGGAAGACAATGACGCGCAAGGTCTGAGGCTTCCGCCTTCCAGCC
>JAYPGD010000169.1:6458-8251 GCA_038126655.1 Verrucomicrobiales bacterium | reverse complement strand
GTCGCGCCATGTTCCTTCCGCCCATCGTCGATCGGGAACTGCGGGTCGCCGCCCGCCGGAAGACCACCTTCCGCGCTCGCTCCTTCGCCGCCGCAGCCGCGATCGTGGTCTGGATCGCCCTGTTCCTGATGTTGAGCCTCGTTGAAAAGAATGCAGCCAAGAACGAACTGACCCGGGAGTTCCGTCTCCTTGCCGCCGGACTCCTGGGGCGTCGCGCCCCCGATGCATCCACCGGATCCGCAACCTCTGAAAACCGGCGCCTCATGGATAGAGAAAGCCTGCTCGGATAAATGTTGCGTATGCGTTGACTGTGTCCTTGGCGGCCGAGCAGGCGCATTCCAATCAGCACAATCAGCGCCATGCGTTCCGCAGTGGATAGTTCCAAGTATTCCCCCTCTTCTGCGCGAACTCCACGCGCAACGCGTGAAAAATATCTCCCGCAAATCCTGCGCATGGTCCTTTCGGCCGATCCAATTTGCGACACGCGTACGCATAACGGCTCACCGGCTTGTCACCCTCTCGTAAAAAGGTTTAGCTCCGCGCATGAGTTCCAACACCGGTTCCAGAAGATTCGAGCAATTCCTTGAGCGAACTTTCAAGGCGCGCCTGAAATCCCGCCCTACCGAAGCCGCCATGGCGGGCCTGCGTTCGGGCGAGGGCCGCCTCGATCCCGTATCGCCCCGCGACCTGAAGGACGCGGAATTATCGCGCCAAAGAACGCTCGCGGACCTCGACGCCTTTTCGCCGGAACTCCTGTCGAACGAACAACGTCTCGACGCCCTGGCTCTGCGCAGCCTGCTCACACGCGAATCCGAGGACTACGCTTGGCGTCGACACGGCAAGGATCCCGGCGCCCTTGATGAAATCCTGAACATCCTGCTTCACGAACTGCAGCGCGGCGAAGACGAGCCGCGCAGAGCCGCGCGCAACATCCGTTCGTTGCTGGCGCAGATCCCGGAAACTCTCCGCGAAGCAGCCAGACTGGTGAAGCGTCCGGAACGCGTCTGGGTCCGGATCATGAAACAGACCCGGGCCGGTGCCGTCTCGCTGTTCGAAGCCGTGGGCGGCTTCCTCGAGTCGCAGCAACCCAAGGCGACCGACGCCTCCGCGATCGGGGCCGCCCTGGCCGCCTTCGACCGCTATTCAAAATCCGTCCAATCCCGCAAACCGGCGCCCCCCGGCTCCTTTTCCATCGGCGCGGAACGTCTGCAACGCCGCGTCCGGGACGAACTGGGACTCGACTACACCCTCGGCGAGATTGAGTCGCTTGCGTTGGGCGAGATCGATCGTGTGCAGGGCCTCATGAAGGCTGCCTGCCGGCGATTCAAGGCCGGCGGAAATTCCGAGGCCTTCATCGAGCGCCAGCGATTGAATTGGGCCCCGCCCGAAGATCTCTTGCAGCATTACCGGACGGAGACGGAGCGCATCGCCCAGGCGTTCAAGAAGGCCAAGGCGATGAGCTTCCCGCCCGGCGAGTCGCTGAAGGTTCGCCCCGTGCCTGAATTCATGCGTCACCTCTTTCCCCTCGCCGCCTACTCCGCGCCCGGCCCCTTCGACAAGAAACAGGAAGGCAGCTTCTGGGTGAACGATCTTTCACTGATCAAGAAGACGGACGCCGAGAAACGCGCCGAACGCCGACAACATTTCGGCGTGAGCCTCACGGCCGCGCACGAGGCCTACCCCGGCCATCACCTCCAGTTCGCCACCGCCAACCGTCACCCCCGCAAGTGGCGCCCCATGTTCGCCCACGCCGTCTTCTACGAAGGCTGGACGCTCTGGTGCGAACACATGCT
>JAYPGD010000169.1:0-6358 GCA_038126655.1 Verrucomicrobiales bacterium | reverse complement strand
TGTTCGCCCACGCCGTCTTCTACGAAGGCTGGACGCTCTGGTGCGAACACATGCTCATCGAACTCGGCATCGAGACATCGCCCGCCATGCAACTACAGCAACTCCACGACGCGCTCTGGCGCTGCCACCGCATCCTGGTCGATCTCCGACTACACACCGGGCGCTACAGCTATCGCAGGGCGGTCGACCACATGGTCGAACATCTCGGCATGACCCGCGCCCGGGCCGAGGCGGACGTCAACTGGTACACCCAATATCCCGCCGTCCCCATGAGCTATTGGTTGGGAAGACTCGAAAACGAACGCTTGAAGAGGCGTCTTGTCGACAACCAAGGCTGGTCATTGAAACGCTTCAACGACTGGCTCCTCAGCTTCGGAACCCTTCCCCAAAGCTGGATCGAGAAATACGGGCAGGTGTGAACGAGAATCCCCGAACCTCGAATTCAAAGCGCTGAACAGAAGACTCACTTCCCTATTCCGCATTCCGCATTCCGCATTGGCAAGGGCTTCGTCGATTTTGGCCCGGAGCTCCTCCGCCTTGAACGGTTTCTGAATGAATCCGGCGAGGCCGAGACCGGCAAAGCGGTTGATGGCCTCCTGTTCGTTGAAGCCGCTCATCAGCAGAACGGGGACTTCGTTCCGCAGCCTGCGAATCCCCCGGAAGGCTTCCTCGCCGTCCATGTTGGGCATGGTCAGATCAAGCAGGACCAAGGTCACCCGATCGCCCTCCTCGCGGAAACGACGGACCCCCTCCTCCCCATCGCCGGCCGAGACGACCTCGAAAGCGAACATCAACAACATCTCCTCGGTGACGGCGCGCACCGTGTCCTCGTCGTCCACGATCAGGACCAACCCTCCCTGCGCCTTCGCGGTTGAAGGAGGGGGCTCCGCCGCGGCAAAGGTCTCCGCCTCACCCTCGGCAAAAGGCAGGAACAGTTTGAAGGTCGTTCCGACATCCGGCTCGCTGTAGACGTGGACGCCCCCGCCGTGCCCGCGGACGATTCCCAACGCCACCGCCAATCCCAGTCCGCGACCGGTGAACTTCGTGGTGAAGAACGGATCAAAGATCTTCTCCCTCGTGGCCTCATCCATGCCGCAGCCCGTATCGCTCACCTCCAGGGTCACGTAGTCGCCCTCCCGGAAATCGTCGTCGAAATGCCCCAGTTTCAGGAAGCGGGCGTCCACCTTCTGGATGCCGGTCTTCAGGGTGATCTCCCCCTGCTTTTCGCCGAGGGCCTCGGAGGCGTTGATGACCAGGTTCATGATGATCTGGCGCATCTGGGCGGCGTCGGCCATGGTCGCCGGCAGTCTTTCCTGGAGCTCGAATCTCAGTGAAGCCTTCTTGCTGATGGACAACTCCAGCAGGTGGGTGGTGTCGCGGATCAGGCTGTTGAGATCGATCTTCCTCACGACGAACCTCCCCTTGCCGGAATAGGCCAGCATCTGGGCCCAGAGATCTGCGGCGCGGGTCGCCGCCTCCTCGATCTGTTGAACAAACCGCATTCCCGGAGAACGCTCCGGCAGCCTCATCCTTGCCAGACTCGCGTTCCCGAGAATGCCGGTCAGCAGATTGTTGAAATCATGCGCGATGCCGCCGGCCAGGATGCCCAGACTCTCCAGCTTCTGGGTCTCCTGCAGCTTCTTCTGCATCCGCTCCTTCTCCGCCTCCGCCTCCTTCAAGCCGGTCACATCCTGCACCAGAGACGTCCCTCCGATCACCTTGCCCGCAGCGGTGACCAGCGGCGTGTTGTGCCACTCGCAATGGATCAGCCTCCCAGACTTGTGGAGATTCGCGTTGGAACTCCGCAAGCCGCCCTCGGCGGTCAGCAGATTCGCCCAGATATCGTCCACATGCGCCCTCGCCTCTTCGGGGATTATGAAGGCGGCATGCCTCTCCATCGCTTCTTCACGAGTAAACCCGAAAATCCGCTCGGCGGCGAGATTCCATTCCGCCACGCAAAAATCCAGATCCCATTCGATGACGCCCAACGGCGTCCGCTGCACATGCAGATCCTGCCGCTGATGCGCCGGCTGCCGGTCGCGTCGTAAAGGACCTCCTCCGGCACGAATTTCAGGCGTCGGGTCTCTATCACCTCCCGATCGTCCGCCAGCATCGCCTCCACCAGTTCCGGACGCCGGTCAACGTCCTGATGCAGCTTGCCCACGATTTCCTCGGGCGCCATCCCATAGGCCACGGCCGTCGCCTTGTTGGCGAGCAGGAACCTGCCCTCGCTGTCCTTCATGAAGATGGCGTGCGGCACCACATCGATGATCTCCCGCAGTTCGCGCTCCCGCTGCGCCAACCTTTCCTCCGCCATTTTCTTTTCGGTAATATCCCAAAAAATCTCCTGCATGCCGACGACCCGCCCATCGGCATCACGGACCGGCGTCTTCAGGGTCTGGACAAAGGATCGGTCGCCCTCGGCGTTCTCGAACTCCTCGACCAGTTCAATCGTCGCCTCTCGCTCCACCACGCGCCGGTCGTCATTCCGGTATTTCTCCGCCAGCTCCCTCGGGAACAGATCGAAGTCCGTCTTGCCCAGAATCGATCCGGCGGTCTCGCCCAGTTCTTCCATGTAACGCGGGCTCATGAAGGTGATCCGCCCCTCAAGGTCCTTGCGGAAGACGTTCATCGGAATCGAATTCACCAGGGAGGCATACAGCGCCTCCGAATCCTTGAGCTGCTGCTGCGCCTCCACGCGCGACGTGATCTCAAACGCCATCCCGCCCGTCCACAAACGGCCTTCCTCGCCTTCAAACGGGAACTTCTTCACCAGCCAATGGCGCACAACACCGTCCGCGCCGGGCACAAGCTCCACCACTTCCGAAGCCTTGCCGCTTTCCAGGACAGCCGCATCGTTCCCCCGGGTCTGGTCCGCCACCTCGGCCGGCATCAGGTCGTAATCCTCCTTGCCGATCACTTCCTCCGAACCCAACTAAAACAACTCCTCGTAGGCGCGGTTGATGTAGCGGTAACGAAATTCGTGGTCCTTGATCCAGGCAACGGCGGGCGAATGATCCATGAACGCCGTAAACCGCGGATCCCCCGATTCCGGAATCGGCGCAGCCTCATCTGAATGACTCCCCTGGTCGCTCATGATTTCATTCCACGTCGAGCGGCGCTCCGAACAAAAACCGTCATTCTCGATCCAGCGCCGCCGCAAACCGTGGGCGGACTATGCCCAATCGGAGAAAAGAATCAATGCCGCAACTCGAATTGCCCCGCCCTTCCGCAAATTGCGCACGGCAGGAATTCAACCATCCTCATAACTGTCGCCCGTGACATCCCCCTCATAGGTGGCGATGCGCTGAATGATCTCGCCCGCAGCCGAATCCTCAATGCCCTGCGACTGCAACGTCGCCAACAAATGCTCCACGAATCTTCCAAAATGCTGCCGCTGGATTCCCCGGCCATGATGCGCCTTCGTCAGATCCATCCCGCTGTAATCGATCGGTCCGCCCAACGCCGCGCTGAAAAACTCGTGCTGCATGCGGATCAACTTTTCCAGGGAGGCGTGTCCGAAAAACGGCGCCAACTCCGGATCGTCGCATACCCGCCCATAGAACTCGTCCACCAGTTTCTTCACGACCTCCCGGCCGCCGATGCGATCCTACAGTGAAATTTCCTCTTCCGGCATGGCTGTCCCTTCGCGCTGTTTCGTCTCCCGACAATCTACGTCCCCGCCCCGCCGCGGCACAGTAAAATCATGAGCCCCCCAGGAACTTCAGCAGGGTGTCGAACACGTAGCTGAAGAAATCCCCCTTGTGCGAGACCAGGAAAAAGAACTCGTCCGACTTGCCCACAAACGGCGACAGGATGAACGACATCTGCGCGCCGATGAACATGTAGACGCCGAACCACACGTTCATCAGGCGGTTCGAACGACGGATGGCCTCCGCGTCATCGTCCGCGCGCCCCGCAATCTCCCGCATGTTCCGCCTCACCGACAACAGCCCCGCCCCGCCGCAGAATCCAAACACCGCGACATGCAGCAGCAGCAGAAACTCATAACTCGAACCCGAGAAGAGGAAGAACAGCGAGATCGGCGCAAAGGCGCCCAGCAGGGTTCCGGTCAACGACACGCCCCCCAGCAAGACGGTCAAGGTCTGCCCCAATCTCACCCGCGCCCCAAACAACAACCCGATGAAATGCAAGGTCGGCAGACAGATCGCCAGCGTCACCCCGAACAGGCAGAACACCTTCACCGCCGAACTCGCCGCCTGCAGCAGCGAATGCGACAACCCCATCGAGAAGCCATAGAGCGCGCAACCCGCCGCCGCGTAACCGACCAGCGATCGACACTTCTGCGGCAACCGCACATTCTCCGAAACCTCGCCGCATAACGCGGTCGCCTCATCCTGCTTGAAGATCGATTCGATTGTCAGATTCATGATTGTTTCTCCAGTTCCCCAATCGCCCTCCGCGCCCACCACATCGGCAGGAATCCAAGTACACCGAACGCGCAGTCAATCATTCGCCAACCAACCGGGATGCCGCGGAACTGCCCCGCCGCCAGCGCAAAGGGAATCACGGCCACACAGGCGATCATTCCAAACTCGAACAGCCAGACATTCCTGACCGGATCGCGCCAGGCGCCGACGAACGCCAACGCGATCACTAAATGCCCGAAGGCCAGCCAATCATAGCCGTAGAGCAGAAAGGGGTGGCGCGCGTCCGTGTCCTTGAGGCCAACCCGGACATCGTGGATCCAACGCTGCATGCCGGACAAGGACTCCGGATCGCTGACCTTCTCGACGCCAAACCAGCGCGCCAGCAGTTGCAGTTCCGACACCACGGGCATGGCAGTGGCGCCGCTGACCACCAGGCCAACAATCATCACCGCGGTCAGCAGGCGGATGCGCTTCAGCAATGCTTTCTCATCATTCATGGTCCGCCCCATTCTCAGACTGTTTCCACGCTCAATCGCGCCCCCAGAACCGGCGCTTCCGGAGCCCGTCGAAAGATCCCCGCAGAAGTCTCATCAAAGATCAGCCCGCAATCCCACCAAAACGTCAGCGGAGACACACCGCATGCGCGGAGGACGCTGAAGTGATCCAACATGACCACCAGACACGCGGCACGGAACACGCATCGCCAGGCAAGCCGGGTCAGCATCCGCAAAGGAATCGACTGACTCGCCAACATCCGATGTAGAGTGTCGACGTGAAACGCGACATGCCCGTCCTCGTCGCGGCAGATCTGATCGAACACCGCCCGCAGAATTGGATCCTTCGTCCCGTCATGCAGCGCCCGAAAATAACGCTTGGCGATCATCTCGGGAACCAACAACACCATGAGCTCGGTCCGTAGGCCCAGCGCCCGGCGCAGCGAAATGAAGACACGATCGCTCCAATGACTTTCCAGCAAGGTCGCGCCCATGCGTTTCAGAAGTCGCGCCATCAAACGCGCATGCTCCTGCTCTTCGGCGATAAAGAGATCAATCGCCTCGATATACTCCTTGTCGCCGCTCAACCGCGCGCTGGCCTTGAGATGCCTCCCATCCCCGCTTTCGCCAACTTGAAATCGCTTCAGTGATCGGATCAGGGGCATCTCAAGCCGCGCCTCCACCTTCAGTTTCCGCCGCCAGGGAACGGCCCTCCGATCGACTCGGTTCTGTTTGAAATAGTTCAACCAACTCATGGTTTCTCCTTCGTGTTGATGGTGATCGTCGAGCGTTACCGGCGACTGGCGGATTTCTGCCCGGCGTCCGATGAGGAATCCAGATTGTCCGCCCAGTGCGCGAGAAAGAACTTCTTCTACTTGGGCAGCAGGGCATCCGCCGTGCCAAGAATCGGACGCAATGCCGTGGTCATCTGCAGCGCCACCGCGACGAAGATGATCGTCCAGACCGAAAGTCCTTCGTTTCCTCTCAAACGGGCGCCCTTGAATCCCGCGTGCAGGAACCGCAGTCCGAAGCCAACGGCCACGAACCAGGACGCAAGATGCAGACCTCCCATCATGGCGACGGAGTCCGTCGACTCGGAAAAGACCCACGCCACCGGCGCAAACCCGATCAAGAGGATCGTCGTCAACGCCAGCAATCCGGCCAGCAGCCCCAGCACATCCGCGATGCCGGCCCTGGAGCCGCCCAACGCCGCAAAAATGTAGAGACTCGGCAGACAGATCAACGCCGACAACAGCAGCCCGACCGCGATCTTCAAGGGCGCAAGGAACAGCTGCTCGCCGCCGGAAAACAGACCGACGATCAGCCCGTAGCCAAGAGCGCAGACGATGGCCACGGCGATCAGCCTCAGGATCGTCTCATGACTCTTCCCCTGACTCAGTTGGAACAGGATCCGTCCGGGATTCCGCAGAAGGGCATCCACGCTGCCGAGACAACCGGACACCGGAACGCGAT
>JAYPGD010000168.1:0-11479 GCA_038126655.1 Verrucomicrobiales bacterium | reverse complement strand
GTCAGGCAGTTTTCTCGATTCTTTTTCCAGGCGGACCAGGGCAGGGGGAACAACCTCAACCCCGCTCGTCGGAACAGGCGGTAGCGTTCGAGTTCAAATGCGTCCTTGTAGGGACCAGGGTGGCCGATGAGATCGATGCCGAGCGCGAAGCCGTCGCGTTCGACGAGGAGATCGATCGTCTGGCCGGCGACGGGGAAGGCCGGCCAGGCTTGAAAGCCCCGGGCGGTCAGGGCGTTGGCCACTTCATCGAGGAAGGCGTCCCTGCGGGCGGCGGGCCGGGGGGGCTTCGAGGCGCGTTCGGTCGCGTCCAGGTAGCGCGCCAGCAGGCTGCCGGCCGGGGCCTTGCGTCCGGCCAGGGAGGTGAAGACCAATTGCAGGGTCTTGGCGCGGGTGATCGAGACATTGAAGACATCCGGACGATTCAGGAAGCGGAACGACGCGGTGTGGCTTCCCGCATCCAGGGCGAAGGAGAGAAACATGATATCGCGCTCCTCGCCCTGGAATCCATGGGCCGTGCCGACGATCAGGTTGTGTTTATCGATCTGCGCCGAGCTGAACCGTTGCGCAATCAGGGACTGGATGCATTCGACCTGGTCGCGGAAGGGGGAGAGGACGCCGAGGCTGTGGCAGGCGCCCCGGGGCAGTTCGGCTTCGTTGGCCATCCACTCCCCCAATTCGGCGGCCAACGCTTCGGCTTCGATCGGATTGCGCCCTCCCTCCTCGCGGCGGCCGGCGGCGTTGCGGACGACGATCGCGGGCGCGGTCGATTCTCCCGGGCGTTCGGTCATGATCTTCAAGGCACCCCGGTAGAACTCGCGGTTGCTGAAGGCGATGATTGGGGGGCGGCTGCGGAAGTGCTCGTCCAGCAGAACGATCTGTTTCTGCGAATCGATGCGTTCGTTCATCAGGTCGAGCAGGCTTTTCCCGCGGAAGTCGTGGATTTCGAGTTCGTCTTCCGAAAGGCCGTATTGGGCGCCGATCAGGCGTTGGCGTTCCCGGGAGAGGAAGGAGATATGGCGAAGCTGCTTGGGGTCGCCGGTGATGACGGCGCGTTTGGCGCGTTGGAACACGGGCAGCGCGCTGGCCATGTCGCACTGTGTCGCCTCGTCCACGATGGCGAGGTCGAAGGTTTCCTTTCGCAGCGGCAGACACTCGGCCATGTTGGCGAGCGGAACCATCCAGATGGGGAAGGACCGGAACAGGATGGAGTGGTCGATCTTGTCGAACCACTCCTCCTGCTTTCGGTGGGTGCGGGCGCGGAGGGAACGGGAGAGACGTCGCAGATCGTTGCGGCGGGACTTGAGCGAAAGCTGCCGCCAGGCGCCGATCGAATACTGCAGCGCGGTCACGACATCGCGCTGGCGCTTTTCCAGCAGATCCTCGTAGGCGGCCAGTGCGCCCCAGTAGTTGTTCAGCGGATCCAGTTTCCGGTCCGCCTGCCAGAGCTTGAAGCCTCGATGGATGAGGCGGAAGACCCCTTTGCGCTTGTCGGTGTCAGCGGCGCCCCAGGCGAGTTCAAGGTCGGTGCGTTCCTGGAGTCTGCGCTCCAGCGCCTCGATGTGGCCTTGGTTTTCATCGAGTTGTTGAAGGAGTTCGCTGAGGTTTGCCTTGGACCATTCGGTGTAGCCGGAATCCGGGGGCGGGGCGGTGAGGCCGTAGCCCTGGAGGATGTCCTCGATGTATTGGCAGAGCTCCTTCTTGTAGTTGGCCTTGCCGCCGCTGACGACGAAGGAGGAATCGCCCGCAAGTTCGGCGATCTTCTGTTCAATGACGGCCAGGGGCTGAGCCATCTTGGAGGCGATCAACACGCGTTCGCCGCGGAGGACATGGTCCAGGGCGATGGCGGCGATCGTATAGGATTTGCCGGTGCCGGGCGGGCCGACCAGCACGGTCAGCGGATGCCGCGCGGCCGATTTCAACGCCTTGGTCTGCGCCTTGCTGAGCGCGGCGGAATGGGGGCGCTTGAGCGGTCGCTCCGATTCTGTTGGGCGTCCGGTTGCCGCGCCTCCGAGCAGGGCCGCGACCGGCGGGGAGAAGGCGTTGCGATTGGCAATCTGCTTGAGTTCGGTCAGGACGCCGCGCGTGTCGGGGGAGTTCGGAATCAACGCGAGGGCGCAGGAGGAATGGATGGTCAGGTCCTCCTCGCCGGCGTTCGGCCGTGACGGCGTCGTCATCCAGCATCGCGGGATAGCCGGTCAGGGCCCGGACGTCGAGGGCAGGCATCGAGTCATGCAGCGCGTCGGCAATCTGTTGGACGTCGTCCCAGTCGAACGGCGATGGCGGCAGTTGGGCCAGGAGCTCGTTGAGTTGGCCGGCGGCTCCGGTGTCCTCGCCCATCAGGAGGGAGAGCATGCGGGTGTTGACGCGCTGGCGGCCGCGGTCGATGAGGAGTTCCGCGTGGTTTTCCTGGATGTCGATCTGGGTGGGGAACCAGATCAACGGCGCGAAGAGCCGCGTCGGGCCTCGCTGCCTGGTCCTGGGCGGTTTGCCGACGATCATGAAGGCGCCGAACATCAGGGTCTTTTCCCGCTTGTTCAGCTGGGCGGTCTTCTTGATTCCGATTCCCAGGTCAAGGTCGAGGGGGACGACATCCAGATTGCCGCGCAGGAACTCGCCGCCCTTGCGGGGGAAATTGAGCTGGGCGACCTTGCGGTCCTTGAGATTGAAGATCGACGCCTCCCGATTGTCCGCCTCGTAACAGGCGCGCAGGTGGCGGATGATCTGTTTCGGTTCAGCCATGGGGGCGCCTCAGACCGGGGGAGATTACGTCGCGTCCGAGGTTGAACCAAGTTGAAACGCCTTGAAACGAGGGAACAATCTTGACGATGCGGGGGCTCCGCGTAAGTTCCAACGCTTTCTGTTTTGACGTGGATTCTGGGTATGCGGATTCGGTTCATCTTGTTGATCTTGAGCGGGTTGGCCGCTGTTGCGCCGCGCGGTTTGAACGCGGCGGAGCGGCGGTTTGGGCCGCTGCATCATGAGTTTGAACTGACCCTGGAAGCGGGGCGCGCGAGCGAGACCCTGGGGCCGCTGTTCGGCGTGGAGAGGAAGGGGCCGCAGAAGACGCGGCGTTGGACGCCGCTGATTTCCCGGGTGGACGATCCGGTGGGCGATTTCACGGAGATCGACATCGCCTATCCGCTGCTGACCTATGACCGGTTTGGCGGGGAATATCGGTTCCAGGTCATGCAATGGCTTTCCTTTTCCGGCGGAGGGCAGGGCGTGGAGGAAGAGTCGGTCGCCCGGAAGTTCACCTTGTTTCCGTTCTACTTCCAGCAGAGGTCGGACGACACCAATCTGAACTACACGGCAGTCATGCCGTTTTACGGTCGGCTCAAGAATCGTTTCTTTCGCCGGGAGATCAAGTGGGTGATGCTGCCGCTGTATGCGCAAAGCCGCAAGCGGGACATTGTCACGGACAACTATCTGGTTCCCTTTTTTCACTTGCGGCGGGGCGAGAATCTCCGGGGCTGGCAGTTCTGGCCCTTGATCGGCGCCGAGAAGAAGGAGCCCTCGGTTAAGCTGAACACCTGGGGGGACGAGGAGCAGGTTCCGGGGCACCGGAAGTTCTTCGCGCTTTGGCCGTTCTATTTCAACGACTGGACGGGACTCGGCACGGAGAATCCCGTGCATCAGCACAACATTCTGCCTCTGGTCGCCATGGAGCGCTCGCAGACGCGCGACCAGACGACGGTCCTGTGGCCGTTCTTCACGCGGATTGACGATCGGGAGAAAAAGTATCGCGAGTGGGGCGCTCCCTGGCCGCTGGTGGTCTTTGCGCGGGGCGAGGGCAAGACCGCGAATCGGATCTGGCCGCTTTTCAGCCGGGCTCACAATGACTACCTGGAGAGTCGCTGGGCGTTATGGCCGCTTTACAAGGCCAACCTGGTCAAACCGGTTCCCGAGGAAGGCCGGTTTCTCGAACGCCGGTTCACCCGCATCCTGTTCTTCCTCTATCAGGACCTTCGGCAGACCGACACCGAGAACGGCGATTTCATGTGGCGGAAGGACTTCTGGCCGTTGTTCACCGCCCGGCGCGATTGGACGGGCAAGGAGCGGTGGCAGTTCATCGCCCCGTTGGAGCCGCTGCTGCGGTCGAGCGACAGCATCGAGCGGAACTACTCGCCACTTTGGTCGATCTGGCGTTCGGAGAAGAATCCGGTCACCGGAGCCCGCAGCCGGTCCCTGCTCTGGAATCTCTGGCGGAGCGAATCACGGTCCGATTCGAGAAAAGGCTCGAGTTTCTTCGGTCTGATTCAGTATGAATCGGGCGTCGCAGGGAAGCGTTGGAAGTGGTTCCACCTCTTCTCGACCGGGCGGGGCGGCTCGCAGACCGAACCCGTCCGGACCGAATCGCCGCAGGTCGATTCCGCGACGGAAGGCATTGAATCCCGGCCGGCCTCCCCAACGTCCGATTCCCCGGACAGGGACGCCGTATTGGCGACGCCGTGGCGTCGCCTCAAATCCATTTTCGGCGGGGCTCCCGACGGCAAGACAAACGACGACTGATGTTCAACGATATTGGCCAGATGCTGATTCTGTTCAGCAGGACCTTCAGGTCGCTGCCGCTGTCCTGGCGTCAGCGACGCAAGGTCGTCGACCAGCTGTACGAGATCGGCAATGCGAGCCTGTTGATGGCGTGCATTCTGTCGATCTTCATCGGCGGCGTGCTGGCGTTGCAGACGGGGCCCGTGCTGGTGGAGCGGGGGTTGGGCAGCTACCTCGGCGGCGCGGTCGGACTGACCTTGTGCAAGGAGTTGGGCCCCGTGATGATGTCGATCCTCATCGCCGGACGCATCGGCTCGGCCATGGCGGCTGAGATCGGGTCCATGGCGGTCTACCAGGAAATCGACGCCCTGAAGACGATGAACATCAACCCGATCCATTTCCTGGTCCTGCCGCGATTGGTCGCCATCAGCATCGCGTTGCCGATGCTGGTCATCTTCTCGGACATGGTGGGCTGGATGGGGGGCGCGATTGTCGCCAATTCCAACAACGACATCGGGGTTTCGTTCCAGACCTACTTCACCAATCTGAAGGCCTTTGTGGATCCCGCGGACATCGTCAACGGACTGATCAAGAGTTTCGTCTTCGCGGTCGTTGTCGGCACGGTTTCCTGTCACCAGGGATTGCGGACCATCGGGGGGCCGCGCGGCATCGGCCGGTCCGTCACCAAGGCGGTGGTCAATTCCATCGTCCTGATCCTGATCCTCGACTACGTGCTCACCCGAATTCTCCTGTTTTTCGACCTATGAGCGCCGCAGCGAAGACATCGCAGGAATGCGTCAGCGTCCGCGTCGAGGGGCTTCGGAAGAGCTTCGGCGAGCATGAGATTCTGAAGGGCATTGATCTGGAGGTGAGGCCGGGGGAGATCTTCGTGATCATGGGGCCCAGCGGTTCGGGGAAATCCGTCCTCCTGAAGCATCTGATCGGACTGGAGCAGCCGGACGAGGGCGACATCTTCATCGATGGCCGATCCATCGCGATGGAGGGCGTCATGGACGATTACCGCCTGGCGATGGTCTTTCAGTCCGGCGCCCTGCTGAACTCCATGACAGTCGGCGAAAACGTCGGCCTTTACCTGACCGAGCATCGGCTCAGGCCGGCGGAGGAGATCGAGAAGATCGTGAAGGAGAAGCTGGCCATCGTCGGGTTGGAGGAGGCGGTCGACAAGTTTCCCGGCGAGTTGTCGGGCGGCATGAAGAAGCGCGCGGCCATCGCGCGGGCGCTGGTGATCGAGCCGCAGTTGATCCTCTACGATGAACCGACCAGCGAGTTGGATCCCCTCATGGCCATCACCATCGGAAAGGAAATCCTGACCCTGAAGCAGCGGACCCATGTGACCTCGATCGTGGTCTCCCATGATCGCGACATGGCCTTCGGCGTGGCGGACCGGATCGCGCTGATCGAGGCCGGAGAGATCCTGGTCGTCGACACCCCGGAAAAGATCCGGGAATGTGACAATGAACGCGTGCAGCATTTTCTGACCGCGGATTTCAACCTTGAGACATAACACCACGCATACGGACTCATGAGAAACTCACTCGAAACCCGACTCGGCATGTTCTTCGCGCTCACGATGATCGCGTCGTTCCTGATTTTTGAGATGGCCAGCGGCGGCAAGTATTTCAAGGGCGGCTACGTCGTCCACGGCCTGTTCGAAGACGTGCAGGAACTGAAGGAGGGGGATCCCGTGAAGAAGGCCGGCGTGCAGATCGGCCAGGTGGAGGCCATCAGCTTCCAGGACTCCAAGGTGCGCGTTTCGCTGCGCATCGACGAGGGACATGTCGTCAAGACCGACAGCAAGGCGCGGATCGAGTTCATCGGCCTGCTCGGGCAGAATTTTGTTTCGGTCGATTTCGGCTCGACGGGCTCGCCGGCATTGGCGGCGGACGCGGCGATTGAGACCGAGGAACAGCCGGATTTGAGCGCCCTGATGGCGCGCCTGGACAACGTGGCGTCGGGCATTGAGAACATCACCCGCAGCTTCAGCGGCGACAGCATTCAGAACGTGCTCGGCCCGTTGACGCACTTTCTGGAGGAGAACAATCCGAAGATCACGCAGATCTTCGACAATCTGAAGGTCGTCACCGGGAAGATGTCCGACGGCGAGGGCACGATGGGCAGGATCCTGACCGACGACGAGCTTTATACGTCGGCTGTGGCCGCGGTAAAGAAACTGGAGCAGACCGGCGGTGAATTGCAGACGACGCTGGCGGAGGCGCGGGGTTTGTTCGGCGATGGGCGGAAGTCGTTGGACAACGCGGAGAATGCCCTGGCGGAGTTGGAAACCACGCTCACCGAGGCCCGCAAGGTGGTGCAGGGCATTCAGCAGGGCAAGGGCACGCTCGGCCTTCTCGCCAACGACGAGGCGCTCTACAAGGAGACTCTGGCGGGGTTGGTTCAGCTTCGGGAAATCCTGGAGAAGATCAATTCCGGGCAGGGCACCATGGGTGAGCTGGTCAACGACGACAGCCTGATCCGCAACACCAAGCGCACCCTGCAGAAGGTGGACAAGGCGACGGAAGGGCTGGAGGACACGGGGCCCCTCAGCGTGTTGGGCACGGCGGTGAACCGCCTGTTCTGAGCGGGGCTTCCTGCAAGCGGGCGCGAACGCCTACTTCACCAGATCGGTGTCCGGATAGGCGGCCTGCCAGGCGAACCAGTAGGCGTGGTGCGCGGGGTAGCGGCGGAGCTTGGCGTTGTCCGGGCCGATCAGCGCGGTCTCGGTCAGCTTCCACGCCTTCTTGGCGGAATCGGTCGCGGTCCGGCCGTCGAAGGATTCGAACTTCACATCGCCGCTCTCATAGACCCGGCTGGCTCCCGACTCGTCGGTCAACACGACGTAGGGGTTGCCGCCGGATTCGCCGTGGTAGACGCGATTGGCCAGCAGCAATTCGCGGGCTATGGCGAGCTGCCTGGCGTCGGCGGGCATGGCGCGGACGGCCAGGACCTCCTGTTTGTTCTTCAAACGGTCATCAGTCTTGGGGACCTGGTAGACGAGTTCGTCGGTCTTGGCGTATTCGGAGAAGGGGGTGGGTTTGCTGTAGTCGATCTGAAAGCCGGTGTCGGGTGAGAGCAGGGAGGTGTTGGGATGGAGTTCGCGCCAGTTCTTCCAGGTTGTGGTGACGATGGGGAGCGCCTGCAGTTTGGTGGAGCCGCCGGCCATGGGGCCGATCACCGGCAATCCGGAAAGGGCCTGCCAGAGGGATTTGGTGGACTTGTCGTAGAGGAGCTTGTTGGCGCGGTAATGGAAGCCGCTGTTGCCGAATTCGTAGGCGACATTGTTGACCGAGGCGTTGTAGAAGGCGGCGCAGCCGCTGAAGCCGCAGAGCGTGCCGACGATGGGATCCCCGCCGAGTGAATCCTGGACCAGTTCATGGTATTCCAGCATGCGCCGGGGGTAGGCCCGGGCCTTGCCGTTCAGTTCCACACCGATCACGAGTTCTTCATCGGGACGAAAATCGGGGGCGGGGTTCTCAAGGTGGTGGGGCTGCGCAATCGGAGGGACGCCGTCGCGCGGGATGCCGCTCCAGACGACCTCGTCGAGCCGGATGGTCTTGGCGCGCTGCTTGTGGAAATACTCGCGGAATGATGGGTCGATCTGTTCGTAGAGCAGGGCCTTGAATTCGGCGTAGTCGTCATGGAGATTCTCGGGCGCATTCCAAATCCAGCGCTGCCACTTGACGTGGTCGTTGCCGAAATTCTGACCGGTCCCGGCGTCCAGGATCCGGATGATCCGGTCGCGGCGGTTGGTTGTGGCGAAGGGGGAGTAGGCGGTTTCGACCAGCAACGGCGCGTAATAGTCCTGCCATTCGATCTCCAACAGGGTGAACATCTCGTTGGCGGCCTGTTCATTGGCTGAGACAGGGGCAAGGAAGAGGGAGACCTCAAACGGACCGGTTTCCCGGAATGCCCAGCGGTTGAACGCGAAGACCACGGCCAGCAGTGCCAGCAGGACGATCAGGATGTTGCGGTGGCTCTTTTCCATGAATGCAGCTCAGTTGTAGGTTTCGAATCGGAACAAACCGCCATTTAAAACCCTGCCCTTTGCCTCGGAAAGAAGAATCGGGCCTGATGCCGATCGCCATTTTTGCCGAGGCGTGACCGATCCTTGCCGTGGAAACGCTTCGGGGGGATCCTTGGTCGGCGCGCCGAGGCCGGCCGGACCGCGGCGCCGATCCGGGATCAAGGCGGGCGAGGATCGTCGCTCCGATCCCGGCTGCGAATCCGGATCTGTGACGGCCGCGTTGCGTTGGCGGGGCCGGGGTGCGCCTAGGAGGCGATCATGCCGTTGGCGCGGGCATAGTTGAAAAGGCCGCCGGCGTCGACCACGGGGCGGACGTCGCCCAGGGGCTTGAAGGAGTGGACCTTGCCGGTTTTGGTCACGGTGACTGTCGCCGCGTCGAAATCCACGCTGACCTCGTCCCCGTTTTCCAATTCCTCACACAGGCGGTCGACGAGTTCGCAGGGGTAGAGTTCCCCGGTGGCGACGCAGTTGCGGAAGAAGATGCGGGCGAAGCTCTCGGCAAGAACGAGTCTGCAGTCGGCCGAACCCAGGGCGATGGGCGCGTGCTCCCGGGAGCTGCCGCAACCGAAATTGCGTCCGGCGACGATGATGGGGAAGCGGCTGTCGAGTTCCCCTTCGGCGACGTAGCGTTCGGCGTAGATCGATTCGGGCAGGCCGCAAAGGGCGTAGCTGCCGAGTTTCTCGTATTCCTCAGCGATCGTCGGCACGAGCGTGAGATACTGCGCCGGAATGATCTGATCGGTGTCGATGTTGTCCTTAACGACGTAGACGGGACCGGTAATCACATTTGACATGCCCGGGACCATGGCGGGAAACAGGCGTCCGTTTCAACCAGAAACAGGCTTTCTCGGCGATATGATCGGCGGTATCTTCGGGCCATGGCCATGAGATTTGAACCCGATCCCGAGGCGCCGGAGCGCATTGTGCGGCGCGATTTTCTGAAACGCCTGGCCGCGGCCGGAACGGCGGCCTGGATGGCGGGCGAGCCGGCTTGGGCCCTGGCGAAGGATGGGCAACCCAAGTTGGAACATCCCGAGGCCACTGCCGACGCCTGCATCCTGCTGTGGATGGGGGGAGGCATGGCTGCGCCCGAGACCTTCGATCCCAAGCGTTATCTGCCGTTTGAGAAGGGGTTGGAGGTAAAGAAGGTCCTGAGCACGTTTCCCGCGATCGATACCGTGGTCGATGGAGTGAAGATCTGCCAGGGGCTGGAGAAAATCGCCGGTGTGATGGATCGCGCGACGTTGATCCGCTCGGCCGTGCAGGCGGATCTGGGCAGCATTCTGCATTCGCGGCACCAGTATCACTGGCATACGGGCTATGTCCCCCCTCAAACAGTGGCATGTCCCCATATCGGCTCTTGGATGGCGCGGGTCCTGGGGCCGCGCAACCCGGTCGTCCCGCCTTTCATCAACATTGGTCAGCGACTCGAAGGCGTGGGGGAAAAGGAGGAATTGAAGGCCTTCACCACCGCCGGATTCTTCGGAACGGAATACGGACCGATGAACCTCCCGTTTCCGGAACAGGCCGCCGCGTCCGTGCAGCCGCCGAAGGGGATGACGAATGAGCGCTTCGCCAGCCGGGCCCGGCTGTTCCGCAAACTGGTGGATCGGAATCCCAACCGTGATTTCATGAGCGACCACCAGCGACAATCCATGCTGCGCTCGCTGGAGAATGCGGACCGCCTGATCGCCTCCGACGAACGCAAGGCGTTCGATATCGGCCTGGAGCCGAAGGAGAGCCGCGAGAAATATGACACCGGTCGCTTCGGGCGCGGCTGCCTGCTGGCGCGGCGCCTGGTGGAATCGGGCGCGCGCTTTGTAGAGGTCACCACCGAGTATGTGCCCTTCCTGCACTGGGACACCCACATCGACGGGCACACGACCATGGAGCGGCTGCATTCGGAGATCGATCGTCCCATCGCGCAACTCGTGCTGGATCTGGAGGAGCGGGGACTGCTGGATCGCACCCTGGTGATCATTGCCTCGGAGTTCAGTCGCGACGCCCTGATCGAGGGACAGCCGGGGTCGACAGCGAATGATCAGGCGCGTTTCAAAGGCGACGCGATGACGGAGCTGAAGCACTACGGCCTGCATCGCCATTTCACCGGCGGGACCAGCGTGGTCCTGTTCGGCGGCGGGATGAAGAAGGGCTTCCTTTACGGGAAGACCGCCGACGAGCGCCCTCTGGTCGCGGTGGAGAATCCGGTGTCCATCATGGATCTGCACGCCACGATCATGACCGCCATGGGGATCAGTCCGAAGACAGAGTTCAGCGTGGAGAACCGGCCGTTCTACGTGACTGACGAGGGCAGGGGCAGGGCGGTGAAGGAGTTGTTTGCCTGACGCGGTTGGCGCGGCAAATCCACGCTGGTCGGGAGGCGGCCGATCTGCAATGCCCCGGAGTCAGGCCTTGCCGGAGTTCTTCTTCGGCGCGCGCTTCGCCTTGGCTTTTTTCTTCGGCGCCGCGCCGGATTTGGGAGCGGTCTTTGCCTTGGCCCCGTTCCTTGCCTTCGGCGCCGCCTTGCGCTTGGCGGGGGCTTTGGCCTTTGCCGGGGCCTTTGCCCGGGCTTTACGGGCTGGCCGCTTCGCCGGAGTGGGCCTGGCGGCTCCGGTCATCATGAAGTCGAGGTAGTTTTCGATGGCCGCCTTCATCTCGCCGCGGGGGACGATGGCGTCGATGAGGCCGTGATCCATCAGGAATTCAGAGGTCTGGAATCCATCCGGAAGTTCTGCCTGCGTGGTGTCCTTGATGACCCGTGCGCCGGCGAAGCCGATGGAAGCTCCCGGTTCCGCGATGATGAGGTCGCCGACCGAGGCGTAACTGGCCATGACGCCGGCGTAGGTGGGGTTGGTCAGCACGCTGATGAAGGGGAGTTTCTTCTCGGCGTGATAGGCGAGCGCCCCGCAGGTCTTGGCCATCTGCATGAGGCTGAACATGCCTTCATAC
>JAYPGD010000167.1:6079-11494 GCA_038126655.1 Verrucomicrobiales bacterium | reverse complement strand
CCTGAAAGGATGCCGGCAACTGCGCGCCGGACACCGCCAGGCAAGGCGGCGGCTGCGACCCCGTTCGGGGTCGATTTCGCGCGAGGGCGGCGTCCCCCGGGTGTCGCTTCGCTCAACCCGGGGCTGCCTGGCTGCCAACGCTCCGCGTTGAAGAACGAGCGGCGGCTTGTATGTAATGGTTGCCGGTCTGAAGGCCCAACGCAAAGGGCGTGTGCGAAACACGACCGCGGCGTGTTCGGATGCTTGTTGCAAGTCCGGGCAAATCCGCCTTCGCAGCGCTACGTCGCGACAAGTCGCGTTCGTAGCGAATATCTCCCGAGAGGGACTTGGCAAAAGGACACGCCGCCTTTTGGATCCTACGCCAACACCCCATCCACCACGTTTCCGAAGATGTTGGTCAGGCGGAAATTGCGGCCTTCATGGTGGAAGGTGAGTTTCTCGTGGTCGAGACCGAGGAGGTGAAGAATCGTGGCGTGGAAGTCGTGCACGTGCACGGGGTCCTTCGCGATGGTGAAGCCGAAGTCGTCGGTCGCGCCATGGACATGGCCGGCCTTGACGCCGCCGCCGGCGAGCCAGCAGGTGAAGGCCTTGGCGTGGTGGTTGCGGCCGTGGCTCGCGCCGTAGGCTGTGCGGCCGAATTCGGAGGCGCAGATCACCAGCGTGTCCTCCAACATGCCGCGTTCCTTGAGGTCCTTGATCAGGGCCGCGATGGGTTGATCCACCTTCTTGGCGAGCCCGGCGTTGCCCTCGATCCGGCTGTGGCGGTCCCAGTTGCCGCTGGATCCGGTGTCGACGAGTTCTATAAAGCGCACGCCATTCTCGGCCATGCGTCGCGCGACCAGGGTCTGCCAACCGAAGCTGCGCATGTCGCCGCGCTTCACGCCGTACATTTCCAGCGTCTTGTCGCTCTCGTCCTTGAGGTCGAAGAGCTGCGGCGCGAGGCGTTGGAGATTGGCGGCGGTTTCGAAGCTGAGCATGCGGGCGGCGAGTTCGCCATCGCGACGCGACTCAAAGTGGCGTTGGTTGACCTGCTTCAACATCGCCAGCTCGGCCTGCTGCAGGGGCCAGGGATTATCCTTCTGCGGCGTCAGGTGCGGGATGATCTCGTCGCCGGGCTTGAGGCGCACGCCCTGATGATAGGCGGGCAGGAAATTGGAGTCCCAGACCTGCGCGCCGGCGTAGGGCTTGCGCTCGGCGAAGACGACGTGCGAAGGGAGGTTGATGTTCTCCGAGCCGATGCCGTAGCTGATCCAGGCTCCCATGCCCGGCCAGGCAACGCCGTTGGAGCCGGTGTGCATGTGCAGCGTCGCCTCGAAGTGGTCGCTGTGGTCGCCGTGCAGCGAGCGCATCAGGCAGAGATCATCGGCGACGCCCGCCACGTGCGGAAAGAGGTCGGTGATTTCAATGCCGCTTTGTCCGCGCGGCTGATGTTTCCAAGGGGAACCGACGAAGACCTGCTTGTCGCGACTGGACTTCTTGTAGGGCTGACCGTCGCGCTTGGTGAGTTCCGACTTCGGATCGAAGGAATCGACATGCGACATGCCGCCGGTGAGGAAGAACATGATGATGCGCTTGGCCTTCGGCGCGTAGTGCGGCGGCCGCGCGGCCAGCGGATGCGGTTCGGCCGACGGCGAGGCCAGGACCGGCAGCAGCCGGTTGCCCAGGCCGTATCCGGCGCAGGCGCCGCCCAGGGCGGCCGTGCGCTTCAACATCGAACGGCGGGTGATGTTCTGCGTTTTCATGTTCAGTCCACGTAAATGAATTCGTTTCCGGACAGCAGTATCCGGCAGGCGCTGATCCAGGCGCGGGTCTCGCGGTCCCCGGGTTTGACGTCGCCGGGAATGCGCTTGGCGTGCGCTTCGACATAATCGGCCAGGGCCTTCGCTTCGTCCTTCGAAGGCTTGCGGGCGTAGGCCAGTTCGTAGCCGAGCTCGATGCGCTTGGCCGGGTCGTCCGAATGTTTCTTCAGACGGTCGGCGAGCGACCGGGCGTTGGCGCTCATGAAATCACTGTTCATCCAGAACAACGACTGCAGCGGCACGGTTGAGACGTTGCGCTTGGCGGTGCATTCATTGGGATCGGGGCCGTTGAAGGTCTCCATGTAGGGGTGTTTGCCGAGGCGCCGCGAGGGGAGATAGATCGTGCGATGTTCGTGGTTGTAATCCTTGGCGAAGGGATTGTGCTGCGTGTAGGGATACTCGTTCTTGGCGTTCGGCTTCGGGAATGGATGCGCGCCCGGGCTGCCTTCCTTCAAGCGGCCGCTGACGAACAGGACGGAATCCCGGATGGGTTCGGCTTCCAGGCGTCGCCGCGGATAATGCGAAAGGAGCTTGTTGTCGGGGTCCTTCTCGGCGGCGGTTTCGGAAGCGTCGCTGGATTGTCGCCAGGTCTGCGAAAGCAGGATGCGCTTGTGCATCTTCTTGAAGGACCAGCCATCCTTGACGAAGCGATCGGCCAGCCAATCGAGCAGTTGAGGATGGGAGGGCTCCTCGCCCTGGAGTCCGAAGGAGCTGGAGGTTTTCACCAGCCCCTTGCCAAAGTGATACTGCCAGATGCGATTGGCCATGACCCGGGTGGTGAGCTGGTTGTCGGGCGAGGCGAGCCACTCGGCGAGTTGCAGGCGCCCGGATTCGCCTTCCGGGATCTCGGCGTTCTGCTCGCTGATGACATCGAGGAATCCCCGCGGCGCGGGATCGCCATGGCTGCCGGGATTGCCGCCGGTGTGGATGCGCGTGTCGCGGATGTGCTTCCTGTCCTTCTTGTCGAAGACCGCGTAGGCGAGGCCGCCGCCGGGGAGTTCGGTGAAGTTCTTCCGCATCCGCCCGGATTCGGTCCCCGCGTGCGGATACTGCGTGCTCTCAAAGTAGCCGTAGAGGCCGTAGTAGTCCTGCATCGAGATCGGATCGTACTTGTGATCGTGGCAGCGCGCGCAGCCGATGGACATCGCCAGCATGCCCTTGCCGATGGTGGACAGGGTGTTCTCGATGACGAGGTGCATGTCGCGGTATTCGCCGTTGTTGAAACGCCGCGTCAGACCAACGTAGCTGGTGGCGATGATGCGCTCGCGGGCGCGGGTGTCGGGATCCTTCCTTGCGAGGATGTCGCCGGCGATCTGTTCCTTGATGAACTGGTCGTAGGGCATGTCCGCGTTGAAGCAGTCGATCACGTAATCGCGATAATGATGCGCCTCGGGAACGGGCGCATCGGCGCCGTCGCCGGAGGTGTCGGCGTAACGCGCGAGGTCGAGCCAGTGACGTCCCCAGCGTTCGCCGTAGTGACGCGAGGCCAACAGTTCGTCGACCACCTTTTCAAATGCGTTCGGTGATTTGTCATTGAGGAAGGCGTTCACCTGCGCCGGCGTGGGAGGCAGGCCGATCAGATCAAAATACACGCGCCGGATCAGGACGCGCTTGTTTGCCGGCGGATTGGGCTTGAGCCCCTTCTCGTGAAGCCTGGCGACAATGAAGCGGTCGATCTCATTGACGGCCCAGCCGGTTTCATCGGCCGGCGCTTCGGTGGGTTGAACAGGCTCAAAGGCCCAGTGTTTGGACTCCTCGGCCTGCGCCGAAAATGCGCCTGCGATCGCGAGCGCTCCGGCAAGCGCCGTCGCCAAAATCCCCGCGCCGATACGTTTGTCGATTTGATAGGACATCTTCACGTTGGATTCTGACGACGCATCAAAATGCCGCAATGTTCAACGAATGACGAAAACTGTCTGAAATCGGGCAATAATTGCGGGGTTGAACGCTGTGGATGCTCCGCCGTAGCGCGGCCGTCCCGGCTGTGGGTTCTTGCGGCGTCTCGCCGCGAGATGAGGAGAACCGGGCGGGGACGCCCGACAAACCCGCAGGCGAGGACGCCTGCGTTTTCAGGCTGCGCCAGGCGCGGTTCGTGAAATGTCGCGCCAGTTTGCCATGCCGAACGATGCGCAACCTGAAGGTTGCGGCCACGAGGAGTTGGGACTTCACGCCAACAATTCCCGGATTGGCTCCGTGGCCGGGTCGGCCATGGGGAACTTGCGGCCGCCGATGCTGAATTGGCGGTTCGACTTGAGACCCACGGCCCGCAGGTAGGTGTGGAACAGGTGTCCGGCATCGACCTCGCGTTCGGACACTTCGGTGCCGTTCTTGTTGGTGGCGCCGATGACCGCGCCCGGTTGGATGCCCGCGCCGCCGAGCGCGATCGACCAGGCCTTGCCCCAGTGGTCGCGGCCGTAGCGTTCGTTGATGCGCGGCGTGCGGCCGAATTCGGAAAGAACCACGACTAACGTGCTCTCCAACATGCCGCGATCCGCCAGATCGGCCATCAGCGTGGCGAAGGGTTTGTCGAATTCGCCGAGCTGTTCGAAGTGGAAGTTGAAGTTCTCGTTGTGGGTGTCGTAGTTCGAATGCCGGACGTGCACGTAGCTGATGCCGTTCTCCGCGAGACGCCGGGCCAGGAGGCAATGGCGTCCGAAGTCATGCGCGCCATAACGTTCCTTGTCCTTCTCCGATTCCTTGGCGAGGTCGAAGATCTCGCGGCGGGCCATGAGTTCCGCGGCCTGTTCGTAACTCTGCGTGTAGGCGTCGGTGTAGGCGGTGCGGCGGCGTTGGAGAAAGCGTTCATTCGCCGACTGGCGAAGCAGGTTGCGACGGGCGTCCGCCTCGGCGGAAATGGCGTCGGGGCGCGCGGAATTGGCGGGAGCCTTGCCGCCATCGAGCAGGACGCTGCCATACTTGGGTCCGAGGTAGGCGGAGTCCGCCGAACGCGACCCGCTGGCGCTGGGATAGATCTTGATGTTGCCGGGCAGGCCGCTGGAACCGTCGTCGAGCCCCTTGGCCACGACGGCGCCGAGTTCGGGATAGGAGCCGGCGGGGGTCTGCTTGTAGCCGGTCAGCATCTTGTGCCGGCCCTTGCCGTGGTCGTTCTCGTGGATGTTGATGCTGCGGATCAGCGAGAGGTGATGCATCTGCTTCGCGGTGTGCGGCAGCAGTTCGCTGATGTGGATGCCGGGCACGCTGGTGGGAATCGCGCGGAAGGGACCGCCGGTGTCCGTGCCGGGCTTCGGATCCCAGCTTTCCAGTTGGCTGACGCCGCCGTGCAGTTCGATCACGATCATGCGCTTCTGGTCGCGCTTCAACTGATCGGCGACGCCGGGATTGGCGAAGGCGCCCAGTCCGCCGACCACCGCGCCGGCGCCGGCCGCCATGGTTCCCAGAAAGCTTCGACGAGCCATCGCGTGGTCGTCTGTTCCACAGGCGTAGTTGATGTTCATGGAATCAGTGGTGTTGGGTTGATGCAGACTTGCGGAGCGCCGAGCCATTTCCCCCCCCAAACAAAAAAAAACGACCCATCGCGCGGAAACGAGGCCGCCCAACCCCCCCCCGCGGGTCCCGGGTTTTTGGTTTGGGGCGGCGGCAAGGGGGGTGAAGGGGG
>JAYPGD010000167.1:4577-6069 GCA_038126655.1 Verrucomicrobiales bacterium | reverse complement strand
CGCCGAGCTTTGCCTGGCCACAATTTATTTGCGGGCCCCTTGCCGTTAAATGCTCGGCGCTCCAACGGCGCCAGGCTGAGCCTTGTTGTTCTGTTCGTGCGGCGTCATGGCGGCTTCAGTGGCGGAAACGGAATTCAATCGAGGTGAACAGGGCCCAGGCGAGTTCCTGGGCGGCGGTCCTGCGATCCTTTCCATGCGCCGCCAGTTGCGCCTTCACGTCGGCGATCTCCGATGGCGTCGGCATGCGGGTGAGCACGGCAAGGTAAAGCTCCTCGGCGAAGGCGGCCGGGTCTTCCAGTTTGCTCAAACGGTCGGTGAGATTGCCGCTGGAGGGATTCAGCCAGCCGCGGACATTGCCGCCGTTGGCGAAAAACAGGGCCTGGTCCGGCGTGGCAAAGAAGGCGTTCTGCGGCGAACCCGCGGCGCTCCCGAACAATGAGACAAAGTTCCCCTCCTGGGCCTTCAGCTTGCCATACACATATTGCTCGATGTGCTTTGCGCGTTCGGCTTCCCGCGCCGGCGTGGATTTCGCCCCGTCCTTGAGCGGGTTCTTTTTGTCGAACTCCGCCGCGCCCGCCCGGGCCTGCTTCGCGGCTTCGCCGGTCGCTTCGAGCATGCTCCAGCAGAGCTGTTCCGGACTGAGCGGCGTCAGGCCTCCGATGGCGAAGCGGGCGCTGAGCGAGTCCGCGTGCTCCATTCTTGCGGCATCGAGTTTGGCGGCCAGCGTTTCGCGCTTGCCGCGGAATTCGTTGAGCATCGTGGAAAGCTCGGCGCGCCGGAGTCCCTCGGCATCCAACTGCAGTGAATTGCCGCGAATCCGGGCCTTGGCCTCCACCAGGGCTTTACCGGCCCGGAGAAAGGCGTCGCGGAGTTCTTGGGATTGCGCTTCGAGCCCGGTCAGCGAGGATTCGAGTCGGCGTTGGCTGGCGAGAAGGGCGTCGGCGCGGTCGCCCTGCTTCGTCGGTTGCCCGGCATCCGCCTTCCCCAGCTGGGTCTCGATATCCTTGAGCTCTGTGCGGGCAAGCGCGATGGCGCCGACGTCGGCCTTCTTTCGTTCCAGGATCCGGTTCAGCTCCAGTTGGGCCGCGGGCAGTTTCGCCGCCAATCGGGGGGCCGCGGCGGAGTGATCCGCGAACTTCCTGTCGGCGTCGCGCAACTCCCGTTGGAATGTGTCGATCTGCCTTCCGAGCCGGGTTGATTCCGATTCCAGTCGCGCGATTTCGACGAGTTCGCGCGCCGCGTCGCGCCGTTGCTTGGCAAAGCTGGCGGCAAGCTTGGCGTCGACGCGCTTCTTGTCCTCGGCATTGAAGCGCGCCCGCAAACCCTGCAACCCGGCCTCCAACCTGGCGACCTGTTCCTTCGTCGATTTCAAGTCGCCTGTCGCGGCGGCGAGCTTCTTCTCCGCTTCGCCCAGCGTCGCCTTCTTGGCGTCGACATCCGCCTTCAATCTGGCGACCTCGGCGGCGAGTTTCCTTCGGCGGTCTTCGAAGAC
>JAYPGD010000167.1:0-4567 GCA_038126655.1 Verrucomicrobiales bacterium | reverse complement strand
CCTTGGGGGCCCCGACACCCCCATAAAAGGGGGCCCCGGGGGGGGCGTGTTCCCGGGGGCGGCCACCCCCCCCCGCCGCGGCCCTGGCGAGTTCCTTGTCGTCCTTCAGTTCGGCAGCCGCCTTGGTCGCCTTGGCGGCGGCCTCGGCGAGTGTGGCGAGTCTGCCGCTCTCCTTGGCGAAAGGTTTGGCCGCGGCATCCGCGGGTTTCCTTGCCGCGTCGCGAGCCTTTGTCAATTCAGCGACGTTCTTTTCCTTTGCGGCGATCGATTGCTTCGCCGTTCCGAGTTCGGATTGCTTCGTTTCAATGGCAGCCTTGAATTGCTCGAAGGCCTCGATGGCGGCGCCTGCCGCGTTGCCGAGGCGTTCGTAATCCGAGTCCAGATTGGCGAGGCGCTGTTCGGCGGCAGTTGAAGAATTCTCCGTGGCGGTCGGCAGGTCGAAGCCGCGTTGGTAGGTCTGGCTCAGGGCGAGTTCCCGCAGGAAGGCGCGGATGTCGAAGTTCATCGCGGCGAACTCGTCCGCCAGCAATTCCAGCAGTTCCGGATGGGTCGGCGGGTTGTCCGAATGATGAAAATCGACCGGCTCCACAATGCCGCGGCCCATCATGTGCGCCCAGAGGCGGTTGGCGATATTGCGGCGAAACTGGGGATTGTCTCCCTTGGCGAAAAGCCTGGCCAGCTCGGCGCGGCGGGAGTAGGTCGGGACCGGCCGCAGCTTCTTGTTCTTCTTGTCCGGTTTGACCCGGTATTCCTTGTCCTTGGCGACGACGGGCTCGGTGATTTCGGACTCGCCGGGCAGGCGGGGCTTGGAGCGTCCCGCCGCCTGGGTGAAGGCCGATTTGTAATCAGCCTCGCCGGTCGGCTTCTCCGCGATGACGCCGGGCTTGTTCTTGTCGGGCCGGAAGAGGTAGCTGCGGTTCAGGAACGCGTTGACGCCGTAGTATTCGCGCATGGTGTAGTCGTCGATGCGCGGGTGGTCGTGGCATTGGGCGCACTGGAGATCCTGCCCGAGGAACATGCGGCTGACGTCGCGCGTCAGGGCATTGGGTTCGGCTTCGCGGGCGAGAAGAAACTTCGCGGGGCCGTTCTTTTTCGGATCGGCGCCCTCGGCCGCGATGACGCTGGCGGCGAGCGAAGTGTAAGGCGCGTTGGTCGCAAACCGGGAATGGAGGAAATCCCGCCAGGCGTCGGCCTTTACATGCGGGTCCGATCGACGCTCCACCCAGGTGACGTCGAAGGAGATTGCCATGTGGCGTATGTGTTCGGGGCTGGCCAGGAGGCGGTCGATCCATTTCGCGCGCTTGTCGGGGTCTGTGTCGGCCAGGAAGGCCCGGGCGGCCCCGGTGGAGGGGATGCGGCCTGTCAGGTCGAGAAAGGCGCGCCGGAGAAAGGCGGCGTCATCGGCCGTGGGAGGCGTCGGCGCAATCCGGGAAGCGGCCAGGGTCGCGTCAATGCGTTGGTGAAGCGGCGTGTTCGCGGCCGGAAGGCGGATGGGGGCCAGCGCGATCAGCAGGGCGAGGCCGGCCACCGACGGCGCGAATGCCGGTTTTCGGATCAGTATGGCGAATGGCCGTGTCATGTCTGCGCCGCGCGTCGCGGCTACGGTGGTCAACGCTGGGCATGCTAGGGGACGCAAACGGTCTGTCAACCGCCGCCTGAGTTCTTGTCTGGTTCGCCGATGCCGTTTTCAATGCGCCTTGTCCATGAACCGTTCCCGCATCATTCTGGCCGCCGCCCTTTTGTTGGTCACCCTGGCTTTCGTCCTGGCGGGCGAACCGCGCGGGTCGGCGGCGTCGATCTGGCCGAGCGCGGTCGCGGTGGGGTTGGCGTTTGTCACCCGCGAGATCTACTCGTCGCTTTTTCTCGGCGGCTTTGCGGGGGCGTTGTTGCTGGCTGGTGGAAACATCGTCTCGGCCTTCATCGACCTGTTCGCCCGGCATCTGATTCCGCCCCTGACAAGTCGGTGGAATGTCTGCGCGCTGACGTTTTCGTTGATGATGGGCGGCTTCATCGCCTTGTTGAACCGGGCGGGCGGCATGCAGGCCATTGCGGCCCGGCTTCTCGGTTCCGGCGATTCCAAACGACGCGCCGGGCTGGGCGTGTTCGGCATGGGTTGGCTGGTGTTTTTCGACGGCCTCGCCAACTGCATGCTTGTCGGCCGGACCATGCGTCCGGTGACCGATCGGGCGGGGCTGTCCCGCGCGAAGCTGGCCTTCATCGTGGATTCGACCGCCTCGCCGATCGCCGCCTTCGCGTTGATCTCCACCTGGATCGCGTTTGAGCTGACATTGATCCAGAACGGGTTTGCCGCCTATGGCGAGAACGAGTTGGGCGGCACGGGGCAGTTTGCGTATTTGTCGTCCTACGAGATCTTGGTCCGCACGCTGCCCTACCGGTTCTATAACTATTTCCTTCTGCTGATCGTGTTCCTGACGATCTGGCTGG
Source organism: Verrucomicrobiales bacterium (assembly GCA_038126655.1). Classification (GTDB taxonomy): domain Bacteria; phylum Verrucomicrobiota; class Verrucomicrobiia; order Limisphaerales; family JAYPEY01; genus JAYPEY01. Next base: position 2,122 of record JAYPGD010000167.1, on the reverse strand, counting down.
GGCGGGACATCGGGCCGATGCGGAAGGCCGAGGCCGAGGCCGCGGCGCAGGCGGAACAGGGGGAGGAACCGAAGCTCGGGGTTGAGGCGGCCAAGGGGGAGGAAGACGATTGCGTTGGCCGGAGAATCTGGCTGACGCTGCTTCCGCTGGGATTGTTGATCGCCGGTGTTTTCGGCGGCCTGTTCGTGAGCGGCTTGTCGAAGTTGGAGGAATGGCCGCCCGGCGCGCTGGCGCGGATGATCCAGGCGTTTGGCAAGGCGGACGCGGATCTGGTCTTCGTCACCGCCACGGCATTCGCCTCGCTGGTCGCGATGGGGACGCTGCGGTTCGGCTCCGGAGACGATCTGAAGGACAATCCGATGACGATCTACCTGGAAGGCATGAAGGAGATGTTCCTGCCGGTCCTGATCCTGGTGTTCGCCTTCACCCTGGGAAGCGTCATCAAGGAATTGAAGACGGCGGAGTGGCTGACCGGGGCGCTGCAGGGTGGATTTCCCGCCGCGGCGCTGCCGGCGGTCGTGTTCCTCATTGCGGCGTTGATGTCCTTCAGCGTCGGGACCTCCTGGGGCACGATGGGCATCCTGATGCCGCTCTGCATCCCGGTCGCCTGCGCGCTGATCGGTCTCGAGGGCGGCGGCGTCCCCGGGCCGATCATCATTTCAACCATCGGGGCCGTCCTGGCCGGGGCAGTGTTCGGCGATCATTGCTCGCCAATCAGCGATACGACCATCGTCTCCGCCTTTGCCAGCGGCTGCGACGCCATTGAACACGCGCGCACACAGCTTCCCTATGCGCTGTTGGCGGCGGGCGTCGCGGTGACAATGGGATACGGTTTGACCGGGATGGGGCTCAATCCGTTTGTCGCGTTGCTCCTCGGCGGCGGCGCGTGCTGGGCGGCAATCCGGTTTGTCGGAAGGTAGGGGATCACAAGATCCGGTAGCCGCAACCTTCAGGATGCGCCCCGAGCGCGTCCTGCGCGAGAATACGGAAGCCGGGTTGCCCCACTTCTCGTCCAGTCGGACTCACAACCCAAGCTGAAGGTCGCGGCCACGGCGCTTTCCGGAGCGTGACCGTTCAGAGCATCCCCTTGCGCTTCAGGATCGGTTTCAGGAGCCGGCGGAAGTTCGCCCCCATGATCAGGCGTTTGTCTTCGTCCGAAATCTGCGCGGCGAGGACCTTGCTGAGTTCCGTGCCCAACGATCGGGAGGGCGCATGGCTGCCGAAGATGACGCGCTCGGCGCCGAGTTCCCGCACCGTCATCTCAACGAAGCCGGCGGTTGGATCGAAGCCGGAGGTCTCCGCGAGAATGTTGGCGCGGCCTCGGATGGCCCGGACGCCCTTTTCCCATTCACCGCCGGCGTGGGCGCAGACGAACTCAATCTCCGGGAAACGCGCGGCCAGCTGCGCGAGTTCGTCAGGCGTGGACATCGTGGGCCTCGGCTTGCCGCCGGTGATGAACCAGGTGTGCTGCATGATCACGCCGTCCAACTCGGCGATGCGCTTCACCAGCGGCTCGTAATTCGGATGCGAACAGGGCAGCGACGCCTTGGAGCCGCCTGAGAAATACACCCCGGTCATCGGACCGTCCCGCAACCAGCGATCCAACGCATCGAGCGAACCCCGCACGTCATTGGGATTCAGCTGGATCATGCCCAACAACCGGCCAGGCCAACGCTTCAGCGGCGCCTCGACCGCCTTGGGGTTCGCCCGCAGCCAGGCGTCGGTCGCCTTGTCCGTCGTGCCCAATCCCACGTGCGGGAAGTAGCAGAGCCTCTGGAAGTGGAAGGGCTCCAGTTTCCGCAGCGAGGCTTCGATCTCCGTGAGAAGTCGTTCCCCGTCGGGCCCGGGACTTGAATGCGAGGGCGTGAAATAGGAGTCCCAGATTCGAAGTTTCTTCAGCTCCGATCCCGACAGGAACCCGGCATCCGGGGTCTTGCCGGCCTCCTGAGCCCGGACGGAGACACCGGCCGCCGCCATGGTCGCGCCCGCGGCTGACAATCTGGCAAATTCACGACGGGTAATCATGGGCGCACTTTACCTTGGACCATCGGCTTGAACAGGAAGAACACCCGGCCTTGGCAGGCGGGCTGCAGAAGCAATTCCAAAAGGCAGGTTGCGGCGG
>JAYPGD010000166.1:6883-11508 GCA_038126655.1 Verrucomicrobiales bacterium | reverse complement strand
ACGTTCGGCGCTCCGGGACGGATGAGTTCACGCAGCCGCGCTACCAGTTCGCGACCTACTTCGATCCGATCCACAATGTGAACGCCGTGGCCTTTGATCTGGATGACTTCGGGATCGGCAAGGGGGAGATGATCGACGCCATCCGCATCCGCAATGTGTTCAATTCGTATTCCCGGCATGGCTCCGACCGCGTGGACGACGAAAGCGGTCAGGGCAACGTGGTCTACCCGGGCGATCCGGGATACGCCAACAGCCACATGATGCTCAATGAACGCGGCGGGCGGGAATTCAAGATCGAGCAACTCGACGCGGACATCATCTACATCGTCGGGCTGCATGACATCGTGCCGCTGGACAAGAGCGGTCGCTCCGGCGCTCAACCGGCGTCTGCGGCGGAAGGGGACTCGAGCAATTGAGCTTCGGTCGCTTTGCGACAGAGCGCGGCGGAGGCGACGGCCTCCGGGCGCATTGAAAGGGCGGTGCTGATCCCATGTCCCGGCTTCCGTTTGAACTCCTTCTGGCGCTGCGTTATCTGCGCCCCAAGCGCACCTTCGTTTCCTTCATCACCCTGATATCGATCGTCGGCGTCACCTTGGGCGTGGCGGTGTTGATCGTGGTGATCGCCGTGATGAGCGGCTTCGACGCGGAGTGGCACAAGCGGATTCTCGGCTTCAATCCCCACCTCCGGGTGGAGATGTTTGACGAATCCCCCATGTCCGACTACGCGGTGATCGCGGCGAAGATCCGGAAGCATCCGCGGGTGGTCGGCGTTTCCCCCTACATCGAGGACCAGGCTCTGGTGGAGACACAGCCGCGAATCGGGGAGCCCCAGGCGGTCGCGCCCCTGGTCCGGGGGATCGATCCGGCGACCGAGGGCGAGGTGACGGATCTGCCGGCCTCGTTGTTGCCGGGCGGCAGCATGGGGCTGGAGGATGACGGCGTGCTGGTTGGACGCGGATTTGCCGCGCGGATGGGCGTCCAGGTCGGGGACTTCCTCTCGATCTACTCCCGGCGGGAACTGCGTCAACTCCGCAAGCTGAAGGACGATCCCGACGCCGAGGTTCCCATTCCGGACGACTACGAGGTGCGGGGGATCTTCGCGGCGGATTTCTTCGAATACGACCACATGTGGCTCTATGCCTCCGTGGAGAGCGCGCAGTTGATGAATGGCTGGGACGACCAGGTGCAGGGGCTGGCGGTCAAGATCGACGATTACTACCAGGCCTACGACGTCTATTTCGATCTGGCGGAACAGCTGGGTCCGGAATTCGGGGTCCGGCCATGGATGGCGGATCACCGGGAGATTTTTGATTCGCTGCAGATGGAGAAGAACATGATCCGCTATCTGTTGTTCTTCATCGTGTTGGTGGCGGCGTTTGGAATCACCAGTTCGCTGATCACTTTCGTGGTGCAGAAGACGCGGGAGATCGGGGCCCTGCGTTCGATGGGGGCGGGTTCCCTGCAGATCATGAACATCTTTCTCACGCAGTGCCTGGTCGTCGGGGCTGTCGGGGTCGGCATCGGCTACTGGCTGGGCATGCTGGCCGTGCGCTACCGCAATGAGTTCATGGCGTTCGTTGACCGGACCTTCAACACGACCGTGATGCCGGCGTCGGTCTATCAACTCGGGGAACTGCCGGCGTTGGTCCTGGCGTCGGACGTGATTTCGATCTGCGGCTTCTCGCTGCTGATCTGCCTGCTTGCGGGGCTCGTTCCCGCGCTGATCGCGGCGCGGCTCAAACCGGTGGAGGCGCTGCGCCATGAGTGAGGCCGGAGCCGGCGACAAACCGATCCTCCGCGCCGATGAGGTGAGGCGGGCCTTTGCGATGGGCGCGCGTAAACTCGAGGTCCTGCGCGGCGTGAGCCTGGCGATTGATGCGGGCGAGTTCGTCGCGCTCAAGGGGGCCTCGGGAGCCGGGAAGAGCACCCTGTTGCACCTGCTGGGCGGGCTGGATTCGCCCGACGGCGGCGAGGTCCGCTTTCGGGGGCGGAACGTCGGCCGGTTTTCAAAGCGCGAGCTGAACCGCTTTCGCAACCGGAACGTGGGTTTCGTCTTCCAAGCCTATCATCTGCTGCCGGATCTGGATGCGTTGGAGAATGTCTGCCTGCCCTCGCGCATGGCGAGGGAACGGTCCGGCCGGGTCACGGCGCGGGCGAAGGACCTGCTGGCGCGCGTGGGGCTCGGGGAGCGGATGGAGCACCGGCCGACGGAGCTTTCCGGCGGGGAGCGCCAACGGGTCGCCATTGCCCGCGCGCTGATGAACGATCCCGACCTGATCCTGGCCGACGAGCCGACCGGCAACCTGGATTCGCACACGGGGGAGGAGATCATCGCCCTGTTGGCGGAACTGCGCGCCGAGCGCAACGTCACACTCGTCATCGCCACCCACGATTCCAAGGTCGCCGACGCCGCGCCGCGGATCGTGGCACTGGTGGACGGCGTGGTGGCGGTTTGAAGGGGCAAGCGAGAGAGGAAGGCGGTCTGGGTTCCGTGAAAAGGGGAACTACGGAATACGCGGAAGACACGGAGAGCAAAGGCGGAATGCTCGACGTCGTTCCTTTTTGCGCGATCAATCGAATCCGGGCGCAAGGCGTCTTGCTTCCGGGTATTCAGTGTCTTTCGCAGTTGGATTGAAGCGACTGGTCCATGGAGGCCGGGCCGGATCCAATTGCGGTGAAGGTTTGGAGGGAGAGGGGATATTCCCTCGCGTGCCGGCGGGTTGCGGTCGGAGGTTCAACCCTCCTCGACGTCGTGGGTGTCGATGTCGAGGCCGTGCATGTGTTCGGTCTTTTTGCCGCCGCCGGCGAGGACCTTGTAGAGGCAGGTCAGGAACAGGGCGGTGACGCCGCCCACCGAGACCAGCATGATGATCCAGCCTCCAGCGTTCATGATTTGCCTTCCTTTGTCTGTTCCAGCCTTGCCCAGCGTTTGCCCGCCTGGGCAATGAGCGCGGCGATGAAGGCCGCGACAATCAGGATCAGCGCCACGCTTGCGCGGGCCACGTTGTTGGCGGGTTGCTCCTCGGAGCCGACGAGATCCAGGACATAGCCGCTGAGCTTGAATTCACCCGTGCTGAAATTGTAGCCGATCACATTGGTCGCCACCCAGCAGGCGAAGATGAGCAGCAGAAACAGCGGGCAGATGAACTTGATCACCACCTTGAAGAAATCGGGAATGCGGAGCTCCGCTCCCTGATGGGCCAGCTGCCAGCCCCTTTCGATTCCCACGACCCAGCCGAAGACGATGATCTGAATGGTCGCCAGCACAAAGATCAGGAAGGTGCCGACCCAGAAATCCATGGTGTCGAGCGCCTTGATGTCCTTGGAGAAGAACACAACGAACAGGCAGCCCATGGCCGTGATCAGTCCGAGCAGGCCGACCGACTGCTTGCGGTTGATGCCGAGCCCCTCCTCCAGAAAGGCGATTCCTGGCTGCAGCATGGAGAGGGAACTGGTGACCGCGGCGAGGAACAGCAGGAAGAAGAATATGAAGCCGAAGAGCTGCCCGGCGGGCATCTGGGAGAAGACCAATGGCAGGACATTGAAGCCGAGCCCGAAGGTGCCCATCCCGACCACGCCCGCGGAGCCGAGGAAGACGAATGCGGCCGGCACGGTGATCATGCCTCCGAGGCCGACCTCGCAGAATTCATTCGCGCTCGTGGCAGTGAGGCCGCTGAGCACGACATCGTCATTCTTCGTCAGGTAGGAGGCGTAGGTGATGATGACGCCGAAACCGACCGACAATGAGAAGAAGATCTGGCCCGCGGCCGCCAGCCAGAGCTCCGGATTGGCGAGATTGCTCATCAGGGCTCCCGGGTTCCACATGAATCCCAGGCCATTGATCACGTTCTGATCGGGCTTGTCGGGGATGGGCGCGCCGAGCGTCAGGACGCGGACGAGAATGATGATGGCCAGGACGAGGAGCGTGGGCATGGCATAGCGGCAGAACCACTCGATGCCTTGGGAAATGCCGCGGTAAATCAGGAAGAAGTTGAGCGCGAACACCAGGATCAGGTAGCCGCCCACCTGTCCCAATCCAAAGCCGATGGCGGAGCCATTCTCCTGGATGCCGATGAAGCCTCCCCAGAATTCGCTGTATTTGTCGGGGTCCGCCCCGAGGTCCAGGCCGCCGCGGAGGAAGTTCACCGCGTAACCGAGGCACCACGCCTCGATGTAGACGTAGTACATGTAGATGATGACCGGAATGATGACGCCGAGGATGCCGATGTATTTGCCGGCCGGATGTTTGATGATGAGATTGAGAATGCCGGGGCTGGAGTTGTAGCCCTTGGAGCCGCCGAATCGACCCATGGCCCATTCCGCCCAGCAGATTGGAATGCCGATGAGGACGAGCGAGATGAAGTAGGCGATCATGAAGGCGCCGCCGCCATCTTCGCCGCCATACTTCACAGCCTGTCCGGGGAACCGCAGGAAGTTGCCGAGGCCGACGGCGCTGCCGGCGACGGCGAGGATGACGCCGAGTCGCGAATTCCAAGCTTCTTTTTTCTGCTCGGTCGCCATGGGGAAACCACTTTTCTACAAATCGGGGGACGGTTTCGCCAGCCTTTAATTCTTCGTGAAGGCGGGTTCGCGGGTTGCGTCTTCATAGAAGAATTGCTTATGAT
>JAYPGD010000166.1:4376-6873 GCA_038126655.1 Verrucomicrobiales bacterium | reverse complement strand
CCGGTTGTTCGACGGCGTCTGCGACACACACCTGGATCACTCACCAACGAAAGGGCAAATCATGAGCGGAGTCAGCGGGCTTATCAGTCAGATCATCGCGGGGAAGGGAAAGGACGTCTGGTCGATCTCTCCGGACGCGACGGTCTATGAGGCGATTGAAATGATGGCGGAGAAGAAGGCCGGGGCGTTGCCGGTGATGAAGGGGCGCAAACTGGTCGGCATGATCTCGGAGCGCGATTACACCCGCAAGGTGATCCTACAGGGGAAGGCGTCGAGGAAGACCGCCGTGAAGGAGATCATGAGCATGGAGCCGGACACGCTGAAACCGGGCGACACGGTGGACACGGGGCTGCGGATCATGACCGACAAACGGGTGCGTCATCTGCCCGTCATCAACCACGGATGGGTGGTCGGCATCGTTTCCATTGGGGACCTCGTCAAGTGGGTCATCTCCGCTCAGCAATCCCAGATCCAGGAGATGGAGAGCTACATCAGCGGGGGGTATTGAAATGCGGAATGCGGAATGCGGAATGGGGATGTTATTCGTTCCGCGTTCCGAATCCTGAATTCCGCATCCAAAGCGGAGCTTCGAAATACTCCAGCGCCCACTCCTGCATGGAGCGCACTTGTGTCGGCTTGATCCGATAGACGATCAGGGCGGGGTTGTCGATGGAGCCGAGGTAATGGCGCATCAGCGGGTTCGCCTCCCAGATTTCCTCGAGCAGGGGGCGGTCTTCCAGAACTTCCGCGACGCCGCTGAGGCGGACCTGGTTGTGATGTTCGTCCATGTAGCAGAGTTCCACCTTGGGGTTGGCTTCAAGTTCCTGCGTCTTGTGATATTGGCGCAGGTTGGCGACGTAGACCGTGAAGCCGTCGGTGCGGACCGGCGAGACCGGGCGAAGGCGCGGTTGGTCTCCATCCATGGTGGCGAGGCAGGGGAAGCGGTCCGCGGCGATGACGGCGGCGGCGAGTTCCGGGACTTTGCCGGGATCGACCGGGGCGGGTTCGGGTTTGGCCATGGCGAGGCGGGAGGGCGGCGGATTGGGAAGGGGGCGCCGGAGCGCATCAACGGAGACGCGCGGTTGCCTTGCCGCGGCCGATTTTCCAGAGGGCCTTGTAGGTGCGGAGGTAGATCTCGCCATCGGCGACGACGATGGAGGAGTTGGATTCCTCGCGGCCGATGGAATTAACGGCGACCTGTTTCCAATTGGGACTGGCCTTGAAGATGAACACATCGCCGGATTTGTTGATGGCGTAGATGTTGTCGCCGACGAGGGTGAAGTTGGACCAGATCTGGCGATTGCGGCCGGGGCCGGAGAGTTTCTGTTCCCAGACGATGTTGCCGGTTTCGAGATTGAGGCAGCGCGCCGTGCCGCCGTTGTCGGGGAAGTAGACATGGCCGTCGTGAATGATTCCCGAGCCGATGCCGCCGTTGGCCTTCACCTTCTGCCAGAGGCGATGGGTCCTGGTGACATCGCCCTTGCCTCCGAGCTTGGCGGCGATGGAGTTCCCTTTGTAGCCGCCCATGGCCACGACCACGCCGTCGCCGACGATCTGCGAGGTGTAGACGAGCGGGTTCAATCCCTTGCAGCCCCAGAGTTCCTTGCCGGTCTTGGGATCGAAGGCCTTGATCTCGGTGGGGAAGCTCATGACGAGTTCGTCGCGGCCCTGATGGTTCACAATCACCGGCGTGCTGAAGGAGCCGACGATGCCGCCCTCGTCGTTGCCTTCGAAGCCGTCGGTGCGGCCGCGGGTGTTCCACCTGGGTTCCTTGTATTCCCAGCGGGTCTTGCCGGTCTTCTTGTCCATGGCGAGGAGGCGGGCATTGGGATCGGGGCCGTGGTAGAGGATGCAGAGGTCGCCGAACAGAACGGGGGAGGAGGCGTTGCCCCAGGTGTGGCGCTGCGGGCCGAGGTCGCGCTTCCAGAGTTCCTTGCCGTTGAAGTCGTAGCAATAGACGCCGGCGGATCCGAAGGTGACGATGACGCGTTCGCCGTCGGTGGTGGGCGATGCGGAGCAATAGGGGTTGGTGCGGTGGGTCTTCTCCGGTTTGTCGTAGACGACGCCCTGTTGCCAGAGAACCTTGCCGGTTTTGCGGTCGAGGCACATGAGGCTGCGGAGGTTTTCGGCGTCGACGGCCTGGGTGACGAAGACCTTGTCGCCCCAGACGACGGGCGTGGAATTGCCGCGATTGGGAAGCTCGACGCGCCAGAGGACATTGTCGGTCGCGCTCCAGGAGGTGGGCGCGGATTGTTCGGCGGAGATGCCGGAGCCGGCGGCGTCGCCGCGCCAGTGCGGCCAGGTCGCCGCGGCGGCATTGGCGAGGAGGGAGAGGCCCGCGAGGGTCGCGAGGCATACAAGGAGAAGCGCCGGCCGGACTTCAAGGGCGAATAGGAGCCTTCATCCGTTGAGCACCCTCAAGGGCAAGACCGTCTTCGTCACCGGCGCCAGCCGGGGCATCGGCGCCGAGATCGCAAAGCGCGCGGCGCAAGACGGC
>JAYPGD010000166.1:0-4366 GCA_038126655.1 Verrucomicrobiales bacterium | reverse complement strand
TTCGCCGCGGCGACATTGGCGATGAGGGAGAGGCCCGCGAGGGTCGCGAGCGCGTGGCGGGAAATGGTTTTCATGGATCGGATTCGTCGGACAATTCGTATTCTGGACGCTTCTTGGTAACGGGGGCGGCCGGGGAAAACAAGTATATCCCGACGCCGATCAGGACCGGGACGCAGCCGAGCAGGAGGAGGGTTCCGGCATAGGTGATCGAGGACCAGAGACACCAGGCCGACGATGCGCAGAAGATGAGGCCGGGTAGGGGATGAAGCGGAGCGCTGAAACCGCGGGGCGTCTCCGGTTCCTTCCGGCGGAGGACAAACAACGAAACCCCGGTCAGGAAGAAGAAGATCCAGAAGAAGGGCGCGCACCACTGAAAGAGATTGCTGAACGGATTGCCCTGCCAGGCGATCGCGCCGAAGATCGACCCCGGCAGGATGCGGTCGATCATGCCGCGGCCGGCTTCCGTTCCCAGGAGCAGGATCAGGGTGATGGTGATGGCGGATTCCGCGAGGAGGGCCCAGATCGGAGTGCCGAGCCTGGGGTGCCAACGCGAAAGCCAGGCGAAGAAGCGGTGATCCTCGCCCATGGTCGCGTAGATGCGGGCCCCGGTGAAGATGATGCCGTTGACCGCGCCCAGCGCCGAGATCATGACGATGAGGGACATGATCCTGGCTCCGGGCGGCCCGAAGGCCAGTTCCAACGCCTTGGCCGCAATGCCGGACGACCGGCTGGCCTCCTCGTAGCCGAGCGCGCGCAGATAGGCGGCGTTCACCAGCAGGTAGACCCCGGTGATGATGGCCACCCCGATGATCAGGGAGCGCACGATGTTCCGTCGGCTGTCCTTGATCTCCGCGGTGACCAGGGCGGCGTCATTCCAGCCGCCGTAGGTGAACAGGACGAACAGGAGCGCCAGACCGAGCGAGGCGTTGTTCTCCGCGGCCGCCGGAGCGGGGGAGGGATCGCCGCCTTCGCCCCAGACCAGGCCGGCGATGACGATCGAGGAGAAGCCGAGCAGTTTGAGAAGGGTCAGGGCGTTCTGGGTCCGGGTTCCGACGGCGACGCCGAGAATGTTCAATCCGGAAAAGACGAGCGGCGCGGCGATGGCGAGCGCCACGGTCTGCGCGGAATCGAGCCCCCAAAGCCTGGCGGCGTACTCGGCGAAGATGAACGCCATCATGCCGACATTGCCGGTGCGGACGACCGTCAACTGGCTCCAGCCGAACAGGAATCCGGGGAAGCGGCCGAACGCGCGTGTCAGGTAGCAGTATTCGCCTCCGGAGCGCGGCCAGGCGCTGGCGAGTTCGGCGTAGCACAAGGCGCCGGAGAGGGAGATGACGCCGCCCAGGACCCAGAACAGCATCGCCGTGGTCGCGCCGCCGGCGTTGTGAAACACCATGGGCGCGGTCTCGTGAATCCCCACGCCGATGACGATGCCGACAATCAGGCTGACCGAATCCCACATCCCGATGCGCCGGCGTTCGGGAGCTGCGGCGCTGACGGACTTCGACATGCGGCGAGCATGCCGAAGCGGGCGCGACGTGTCGAAGCGGAATGCGCCGGGGTGGAAGGCGGCCTACTGTCCGGGCGCCTTGGGCTTGAACTGCAGGGCGCGGTTCTGGCCTTCCTCGATCTGCTCGGGCGTCAATTGGCGGCGGACGACTTCGCGGTTGGTCACGGCGTTGGTGTTGCCCTGCGCCGCGGCGAGGTTGAACCACTTGTAGGCTTCGACGAGGTCCTTCTTCACGCCTTCGCCCTCGAAGCAGGCGATGCCCATGCCCTGCTGGGCGAAGTGAAATCCGGCGTCCGCGGCCTTGGCGAACCACTTTGCCCCGGCCTCCTTGTCCTTGCTCATGCCGAGACCGTTGTAGTAGATGCGGCCGAGTTCGGCCTGCGCCGCGATGTTGCCCTGGTCGGCGGCCTTGTGAAACCATTGGGCGGCGAGGACCATGTCCTTGTCCGTGCCGCGGCCGTTGGCGTACATCACCGCGACGTTGTAGAGCGCGACGGGGAAGTCGTTCTGCGCCGCCTTCAGATACCACTTGAAGGCCTCGGCGTCGTTCTTCTCCACGCCGAGTCCGCGGTCGTAAAAGAAACCGATCTTGTTCTGCGCGGCGGGCGCTCCCTGTTGCGCGGTCTGGAGGTAGTATTTGAACGCCTCCTTCGGGTCCTTCGCTCCGTCGGGGCCGGCTTCGAAGAGGCTTGCCAAGGCGGCCTGGGAGCGGACGTTGCCGGCGTCCGCGGCCTTGCGATACCACTCGATGGCGGTCTGGACGTTTTTCGCGACGCCGCGACCGTTGGCGTACATGATTCCCAGGTTGTGCTGGGCGACGGAGAGTCCGGCCTGGGCGGCCTTGCGGTACCACTCGAAGGCCTTGGCGTCGTCTTTGGCGACGCCCTTGCCCTGATCGTGCATCCAGCCCAGTTCATTCTGGGCGACCGGGATGCCGGCGTCGGCGGCGACGCGGTAATAGTTCACGGCTTCGGCCTCGTCCTTGGCGACGCCGCGCCCGTTGGCGTACATCAGGCCGAGGTAATAGTTCGCCTCCGGATTCTTTGCCTTGGCGGCCTCGCGCAGCCAACGCAGGGCGATGGCGTCGTTGGCCTCATCTGCCGGTTGGCGAAAGTGCAGGATGCCGAGATTTTTCTGGGCCTGGACCGCGCCTTTTTCGGCGGCCTTGCGGAACCAGTCCATGGCCTGTTGGACGTCCTGTTTGACGCCTAGGCCGTTGGCGTAGAGAACGCCCAGTTCGGTCTGCGAGGTGATGTCGCCCTGGGCGGCAGCCTTTTCGAACCACTCGGCGGCCTTGGCGAAGTCCTGTTTGCCGCCGACGCCCTGGGCGAGGAGGACGCCGAGGTTCTTCTGCGAGGTGACGTCGCCTTTGTTGGCGGCCTGGGTGAACCATTGGATGGCGGCGGCCGGATCCTTGTCGACCCCCGTGCCGCGGACGTGCATCACGCCGAGGTTCTGCATGGAGAGGATGTCGCCCTGGACGGCGGCGCGGGTGAACCAGTTGGCGGCCTGGCGGGCGTCGAGTTCCACGCCTTCGCCGTTGAGATACATGAGCGCCAGGTTCTTTTGCGCGGTCGCCTCTCCTTTTTCCGCGGCCTGGCGGAACCACTTGGCGGCCTCGCCGTAGTGTTGGAGGACGCCCTGGCCGATGTAATAGCGCAGGCCCAGCGCCAGTTGCGACTTGGCGTCGCCGCTCTCCGCCTTGGTCCGGAGATCGGAAAGAGAGGCCGCGTCCTGGGCGGGCGCGGCGGAGACGACGGTGAGACTCAGCAGGGCTGCAACGAGGGCAGCCCGGAACGGCTTGGATTCGTGATTCCCAAATTTCATGGCCGGCGAGACTAGGGAGCGGGCAACCGTGTGGCAATCCCAAGCTTTGTGAACCCGCCTGTTTCCTAGTGTTTCGTCCCGGCGATCAGGAAGGAGATCGAGCGCGCCGTCAGGTGACGGGCGGGCGCGGCGCGGTCACAAGCCCCGCGCCACCGTCCACACCAAGACCACCGCCGCCCCGGCCGGACGCAGTGCCTTGGCGCAGGAACTGGTGGTGGCGCCGGTGGTGAGGACGTCGTCGATCAGCGCGATGCGCCGGCCTTTGAGCGCGGCGGAATCCTTTGCCTCGAAGGCGCGCTTCATGTTCCGGGCGCGATCCTCACGGGAGAGCAGGGTCTGGGTGTCGGTGTCGCGTATGCGTTCGACGCAGTGGGGATCGGCCTGGATGCCGGTCGCCTGCGCCAGTCGGCCGGCGAGCCGCGCGGCCTGATTGAATTCCCGTTCCTTTTCCTTCAACGGGTGAAGCGGAACGGGCACGAGCAGGTCCACCGGTTCGGCTTCCAGTTCGGGGGCGGCGGCGCGGACAAGCAGGTCCGCGAGGAAGGGTTCGAACCACAACGCGCGCTTGTATTTGTAGCGGTGGATCACGTCGAGGAGCAGCCCGGTCGCCACGATCGCGGCCCGGGCGTGGGAGAACTGCAGGTCCATCTCCCGGCAGTTGGCGCATTCGAATGCCTGGGTGATGTCGCCGCGGAAGGGCAGTCCGCACAATTCACAGAACGGCGCCTTGATGAAGCGCACGCCGTCGGGGCGCGCCCAGCAGTCAGCGCAGACGTAGCCGTCGGCCTTGCCGGCCTTCCGGTCGCCGCAGATCTGGCAGGCGTCGGGATAGAAGAACCCGAGCGCCGCCTCCGTCCACGCGCGGAGCGGCTCAATCTGGAGGGGGAGGATCATGCTGAGGGTTGGCGGCGTCGGTCTTCGGGGCGTTTCGGTTCCAACGAATGAAACCCGCGGTCATGGCGGCCAGCAGGAAAAACGCGAGCCAGCCGTCGGTGAGCTTGCCGGTTCCCCAGAACCAGGCGTTGGCGC
>JAYPGD010000165.1:9055-11523 GCA_038126655.1 Verrucomicrobiales bacterium | reverse complement strand
CATCCGCAAGGTGATCGAGACGCGCGACTCGGTGACGGAGGAGTTGGCGGGGCTCGGCTTTGACGTCCTGCCGAGCCAGACGAATTTCCTGTTGGCGCGGCCTCCTCGATTCGCGGCGAAGCGTTGGTTCAAGGAATTGCGCGACCGCAAGATCCTCGTGCGATTCTTCGACAAGCCGGGGATCAACCGGTTCCTGCGCATCACCATCGGGACGGAGCGTGAAATGGCCGCGTTGTTGAAGGCGGTGAGGGCGATTCTGAAACATTGATTTATCTCGATCACAATTCCGCGGCGCGCCCGCTTCCGGAGGTTGAGGAGGCCATGGCGAAATGCGCGCGGGATTGCTTCGGATCCCCGTCCTCGCTTCATCGTTTCGGGCTCGACGCCCGCGCGGCGCTGACCGCGGCGCGCGAACAGGTCGCGGCCCTGATCAACGCCGAGTCGCCTGAGGAAATCATCTTCACCGCCAATGCAGCCGAGGCGGCGAATCTCGCCATCGTGGGAACGGTTGAGGCGAACCGGCGTTTCGGCGGCAAACGCGTGGTCTTGAGCGCGGCGGAACATCCCTCGGTGATCGATCCGGCGTTGGCGTTGGAGAACGGCGGCATCGATTGCGAAGAGGTCGGCGTGGATTCGGTCGGGGCGATTGATCTCGCCCGGTTGGAGGGCGTTCTTTCAGACGATTGCCTTCTGCTGGCGACGCATCATGCCAACCATGATCTGGGAACAATCCAGTCGGTGGCGGGGATCGGGGAGATTGCGATGGAGAAGGGGGCGCCCTATTTCGTGGACGCCTCGTTCAGCGGCGGCTGGCTGCCCGTCGATGTGCGCGCGATGCGCGCGTCGTTGCTGTCGCTGGAGCCCAATCGATTTCACGGGCCGAAGGGCGTCGGCGTTCTTTATCGACAACGGCGCGCGCGGGTTCATCCGCTCATTCGCGGCGGTTCGCAGGAAGACGGTCGGCGCGCGGGCGAGGAGAACCTGCCGGCGATCGTCGGGGCGGGGGTGGCGGCGGAGATTGCGCTGCGTGAGTTGGAGGTCCGGCGGGAGAGCGTCGCCAGGATTCAAGCAGGGCTTTGGAACGGCCTTCGCGAGCGTGTCCCGCAGCTCAAGTTGAATGGTCCCGAGCCGGGCGCGGGCAGGCTTCCCACGAATCTGAATCTGAGTGTGGAGTTTGTCGAAGGCGAGGGGGTTGCCTTGCGGGCGGACTTGAAGGGGCTGGCGATCGGCAGCGGTTCGGCCTGTGTGTCGAAGGCCTTGAAAGTCCCGCGGGCGCTGGCGGCGATCGGACTGGATCCGGCCTTGGCGCAGGGTGGCGTGATCCTGTCGCCGGGCGCGATGAACCTGGAGGCGGAAGTGAATGAGGCGGTGGAGATCCTGGCCGGCGTGATCGAGGATTTGCGCGGCATGTCTCCGACCTGGGAGGAATTCAAGGCGGGGAATCGGGCGTCGCAGGTGGGAGGGTGAGGCTTGAGAACGGGGCGGATGCGAGGAATGGGAGTTATTCCTTCTCATTTCTCTGGCCACTCATGGCACACTCTCCATCAACGTTGGTTGGAGCGGCGAACGCCCGATCGCAGTCAGTTTGGCGAGGTGATTGGTCGAACGCTTTCTGCCCCTTTTTTGCTGTTTCCTGCGGATGACGCTTGCGGTTTCTGGGTGTAAACCACACATTTGCCCCTCTTTTGCACAATTTGTTTAGCTTATGTTGACTCAAGACTCTGTCAAAGAAGCCCTGCAGGCCGTGAAGTTTCCCGGGTATTCGCGGGATATCGTTTCGTTTGGAATGGTCAAGGACATTGCCTGCGGCGATGGCGCCGTGAGCGTGGTCATTGAGATGACCTCGAACGATCCGGAGAAAGGCGCGGCGATCAAGAAGGAGGCCGAGGCCGTCATCCGCGGTCTGCCGGATGTGCGCATGGCCTACGTGGAGATCAAACAGCCGCCGGCCGGGGCGGGGCCGGCCGGAGCTCCCGGGGGGGCTCCAGGAGGCGGCGCGCAATGGCAGGGTCCTCAGCGCGCCTACGGCATCAAGAAGGTCATTGCCGTGGCCAGCGGCAAGGGCGGCGTCGGCAAATCGACGTTGTCGGTCAACCTCGCCTGCGCGTTGCAGCATCTGGGGCACAAGGTCGGGTTGCTGGACTGCGATATCTACGGGCCAAGCATTCCGTTGATGATGGGCGCGGGCGGCCGGCCGCAGGTCACTGCAGCGGAACGGCTTGTTCCGTTGGAGACGCATGGCGTTCGGTTGATGAGCATGGGCTTCATCGTCGATGACGACCAGCCGGTCATCTGGCGCGGGCCGATGATCCAGAAGACGGTTCACCAGTTCATCAACCAGACCGAATGGGGCGAACTGGACTTTCTGCTAGTCGATCTTCCTCCGGGAACCGGCGACGCGCAGTTGTCGTTGTGCCAGACCACGGCGATCGATGGCGGCGTGATTGTGACCACGCCGCAGGAGGCCT
>JAYPGD010000165.1:0-8955 GCA_038126655.1 Verrucomicrobiales bacterium | reverse complement strand
TGCCAGACCACGGCGATCGATGGCGGCGTGATTGTGACCACGCCGCAGGAGGCCTCTCTGGGCGTTGTGCGCAAGGGCGTGGCGATGTTTGCCAAGGTCAACGTTCCGATTCTCGGCATTGTGGAGAACATGAGCTACTTCACCGCGCCGGGCGGCGAACGCGTCGAGATCTTTGGCCATGGCGGCGGCAAGGCGGAG
Organism: Verrucomicrobiales bacterium; assembly: GCA_038126655.1. Lineage (GTDB taxonomy): Bacteria > Verrucomicrobiota > Verrucomicrobiia > Limisphaerales > JAYPEY01 > JAYPEY01. Next base: position 8,757 of record JAYPGD010000165.1, on the reverse strand, counting down.
GCGGAGCGCACCAATGCGCGGTTCCTCGGCGAGGTGCCGATCTTCACCGAGATTCGCGAGGGGGGCGACTCGGGCGTTCCGGTGGTGGCGGGCGCCCCGGACTCGCCGGCGGGCAAGGCCTTGATCGCGGTGGGGCGCGCCGTCGAGCAGGCCTGCGCCTGAGCGGGGGAGAGGACGCCTGCGGCCGCGCGACGGAATGAGGCTGAATCGTTTCAGGAATTCGCGCGTCAAAACGGTTGTCATCGCTGGCCTGGGCGCTACATTGCGTGGCTTACCCGTCAGTGGTTGGACGCCTGTGTGAATGGACGCCATGAACAAAGACTCCGAGAGTCAGGACCTGCTGAAGAACTCCACGTTGTACCGCGAGTTTCAGGCGGAGCGTGACGAGATCATGAAGCACAAGTGGATCGAGTCCGAGAAGGCCGGCCACGACATCGGTTTCGAGATGGCGCTGACGGACTGGATCGTGAAGCACCGCGCGCGTTGGCGCCGCATGCGCCAACAGGCTCTTGAAGGCGGCAATGGGAACGGCGGCTGAGAACTGGCTGAAGCAACAAACGATTCCTTGAAGGCGGTCCTGTGAGGCCCCAAGGAAGACATGAAATTTCAAACCTGAATGATATCCGAAACGTCGGTCGCGACCGGCGGCTTCGGATTTTTTTATGCCTGAAGAAAGTCTGCTTCTGACCGCCTCGGCCCTGGAACGCGCGCTGACGCGCATTGGCCACGAGATTGCCGAGCGCAACGACGATTCGCCGGATGCGGTGTGCGTGGTGGGCATCCAGCGAGGCGGCGTGGCGTTGGCGGATCGCCTGGGCGTGATCCTGGGCGGGATCTGGGGACGGACGGTGGAGGTGGGGCATCTGGATGTCTCCATGCATCGCGACGATCTGGATTCGCGGCCGGCCCCGGATATGGCGCCGACGTCGATCCCCTTCGATTGCGCGGGCAGAACGGTGGTTCTGGTGGACGACGTGTTGTTCAGCGGGCGGACGGTCCGCGCGGCGATGGACGCCATTCACGCCTACGGCCGGCCGCGCCGCATTCAACTGGCGACGTTGATCGATCGGGGACATCGAGAGCTTCCGATCAAGCCTGATTTCATTGGCAAGAACGCGCCGACCGCGCAGAACGAACGGGTGGATGTGCGCCTGGTTGAACGCGGCGGGAATGATGAAGTTTACCTGGAGCGCTCATGAGTTGGAATCGCAGACATCTGGTGGATATCGAATCGTTGACGGCGGAAGAGATCACCGCCGTCCTCGACACGGCGAAGAACTTCAAGGCGGTCGGGGAGCGGGCGATCAAGAAAGTTCCCGCGTTGCAGGGCAAGACTGTCGTCAACCTGTTCGTCGAGCCGTCGACGCGCACGCGCATCAGTTTTGAGTTGGCCGCCAAGAGGTTGTCCGCCGACATCATCAATTTTTCCGCCGAGGCGTCGTCGTTGAAGAAGGGGGAGACGCTGAAGGACACGGCGCGGACGCTGGAGGCGTTGAATGCGGACATCATCATCATCCGGCACAAGGCCGCGGGCGCGCCGCATTTCCTGTCCCGCTTTCTCAAGGCGCGGGTGGTCAACGCGGGCGACGGCGCACACGAGCATCCGACCCAGGCGTTGTTGGATGTGTTCACGATCCGCGAGACCAAGGGCCGCGTCGAGGGGTTGAACGTGACCATTCTCGGCGACATCCTCTACAGCCGCGTCGCCCGATCCAACATCTGGGCGCTGACGAAGCTCGGAGCCAACGTCACGTTGTGCGGGCCTTCCACCCTGGTCCCCAGGGTCTTCGAGGACATGGGGTGTCGGGTGACCTACGATCTGGAGGAGGCGTTGGCGGATGCGGACATTGTCAATCTCCTGCGCATCCAGCACGAGCGGCAGCGCAAGACGATGTTTCCCAGCATCGGGGAATACACGGCGATGTTCGGCCTGAACGAGAAACGGTTGGCGTTGACCAAGCCCGACGCGACGATCATGCATCCGGGGCCCATCAACCGCGGCGTGGAGATCGAAAGCGAGTTGGCCGACTGCGACCGTTCGGTGATCCTGGACCAGGTGACCAATGGCCTGGCCGTGCGCATGGCGGTGTTGTTCCTGGTCAACGGCGGGGACGGGGACGCCGCCGGCCCGGTTGGCGACGACAGGCGCGCCGGGAGAATCAGCTGAACGAGCGAGGGGCGGAAAGCCAAGGTTCAACGCGCAACTCAGAACTCCCAACGACATACCGAAGTTTGCGCGCGAAGCGCGGAGTCTTCGACCGGCCTGAATCAAAAAAAAGCTCCGCCGATCGGCGGGGCTTTTCAGTTGGTCTGGCGACGATGTTCTTGCTCCGTCAGGAGGAAACCAGGGTGCCCATCTTGAAGATCGGCAGGAACATGCAGACGACGATCGTGCCGACAGTGACGCCGAGGAAGACGATCAGCAGCGGCTCGATGAGGGAGGTGAGGCCGTTGAGGATGGTCTCGATCTCCTCGTCGAGGAAGTCGGCGACCTTCTCCATCATGGCGTCTATATTACCGGTCTGTTCGCCGGCGGTCATCATGCGGATGATCATGACCGGGAAGATCTCGTGTTTGCTGAGAGCGGCGGAGATGCCGTCGCCTTTTTCGATGTCGCTGCAGGCGTGGCGGATGGAGGCCTCCATCTGGGTGTGGCCGGCGGTGTTGGCGACGATGTTCATGACGTCGAGAATCGGCACGCCGGAACGGATGAGGGCCGAGAAGGTGCGGGTGAAGCGGGCGAGGACAATCTTGTGGGCGATGTGTCCGAAGACGGGGAGGCGGATGCGGAGGTGGTCCCAGAACGCGCGGCCCTTGGGCGTCTTGATGTACCAGAGCCAGCCGTAGACGGCGCCGCCGGCGGCCGGGAGCATGAAGAGCAGGTTGGCCTTCAGGAAGTCGCTGACGTTGATCAGGTACTGGGTCGGCTTGGGCAGTTCGCCGCCGAAGTCCGCGAACACCGTGGCAAACACGGGAACCACCTTGACCATGAGGAAGATCGTGATCGCGATGGCGACCAGGGTCACCATGGTCGGATACATCATCGCGGACTTGATCTTCTTGTTCATCCGCTGGCGGGCCTCCAGGAAGGTCGCAACGCGGGAGAGAATCTCCGCGAGGAGACCGCCCTTTTCACCGGCGTCCACCATGGAGGTGTAGAGGCGGTCGAAGACCTTGGGGTGCTTGCGCAGGGAATCGGAGAAATTGTCGCCGGTTTCGACGCGGTTGGTGATGTCCCTGATGACATCCTGCATCGCCTTGTTGGTGGTCTGCTCGGCGAGGGCCTTGAGGGATTCGACGATGGCGAGACCGGCGTCGATCATGGTCGCCAGCTGGCGGGTGAACACGACCTGGTCCTCCAGCTTGATGGAGCCGCCCGCCCGCTTCTTCTGGGCGACCTTCTCCTTCATCTCGGTGATGATGAGATTCTTGCCGAGCAGGACGGCTGTGGCGGCTTCCTCGGAAGGAGCTTCGATTTCCTTCTTTATTTCCTTCCCGGAACCGGCATCGCGCGCGACGTAGGAGTAGACTGGCATGGTGGAAGATGGGGGGAGTTGGAGTTGGCTGCTGAGTCTGGACTGCCCGCTGACGAACGGGCTTGAGACGGCCCGCTCAGATCCTGAAACCTATGCAGAGGCTTCGGGGGGGTCAATTGTTTTCAGGCCGGCTCATGGGTCCATTCCGGGAGCCGCCAGTCGGTGGTGGCCGCGCATTCGGGCGTGATGGTCCTGCCGGCCACGCCGTTGGCGTCAGGGTGGATGACGCCGGCTTCAAGGATCAGTTCGATGGGGATGGAGAAGGCGCGCGGCAGTCGATGGCCGTCCGACTTGTCGGCGCGCAGGAAGCGCAGGTTGTGCGGGAGGATCCAGTCGGCCTGGAACTCGACGCCGAACCGGTCGGCCACATGGACGAGATCCTTGGGGGCCTGGCTGCGGGCGACGATGGCGCAGAGGTTCTGGAAACCGAGCAGGCTGCCGGCGTGGAGGACCATTTTCTTGCGGAGGGACGAGGGTTTGACGCGGCGGAGGAAGGTGAGAAGCATCTGCCAGCCGAAGGCGTCGTCCATGCAGTCCCGGTCGAAGAGGATGGCGAGGCTGTGGATGTTGGGCAGCGGGTTGTCGAGTGGGTCGAAGGCCTGTTCGCCGAGCGGCTGGATGCGCTTGTGCTCCCGGCGCAGTTCCAGCGCCTCAATGCGCCCGACGTTGAGCTGCTCCATGAATTCGATCCGTTCCGGGTCGCGCGGGCTGGGCGGCGGTTCGAAGGCCCCCTTCTCATTCAGCAGCAGGCCGAGCTTCGCGAGTCGGGATTCGGCGGCGTCGAAGAAATCGCGATCGGTTTCAATGCTGTCAAAATCCTCCAGGAGGGATTCGTCCTCGAGGGGGGCGTCCTGATGGACGACGGTCTCGGTGTCGATCTGTTCGCGGGTGTTGAAGTTGTAGCCGCAGTCGACGCAGATGACGGTGTCCGGCGGGCAGGCGGCGCCGCAGCCGTGGCAGCGCTTGCGCAGGGTGGTGTGGCCGGCGCCTGTCTGTTCGTCGGCGGGGGGCTGTCCGGGGACGGTGAGTTTCCCCTCACAGGTCGGACAGGGGAATTCCATGCCGCGCATCTCGGCCTCGGCGTCGATGTTTTGCCCGCAGTCGGGGCAGTCGAAATTGATCAGGGCGCTCACGTGGTCGGAGGGCTTGAATGGGCACTGTATCGGCGATGCTGCGCGTTCATCTGTGGACTGGGCAAGTCAGGCGTTGGGGGGGAATCTCGTTCAAGTTCCCTCAATTCGTCAACCGCCCTGTGCGACTTGTCGGTCTTGTCGCCCCGCGTCAAAGGCGATACGGTGCGCGACACCTTGAGATTCCGCGGTGGAGCCATTTTGTGATGATGAATGCGAACAAGAATCTTTCCCGAGTGTGCGGGTCGGTGATTTGGGTCGGCCTGATTCTGTCGGCGGTTGTCGTGTCGGCGGACGACTGGCCCCAGTGGTTGGGGCCGGAGCGCGACGGGGTGTGGCGGGAGACGGGCATCGTGGAGAGATTTCCGGAGGGCGGTCCGAAGCTGCGCTGGCGGTCGGCGGTCGGCGGCGGCTACGCGGGGCCCACGGTCGCGGAGGGGCGGGTGTTCGTTCATGACCGCCTGATCAGCGAACAAAGCGAGGCCGCGAAGAAACAGAATTTCCAACGCGGCGTCATCCCAGGAACGGAGCGGATCCTGTGCCTCCGGGAAGCGGACGGCAGGTTGCTCTGGCAACGTGAGTACGACTGCGAATACACGGTCAGTTATCCCGCGGGGCCGCGCGTGCATCCGACAGTGGACGGCGACCGCGTCTACACCCTGGGAGCCGAAGGCAACCTGATGTGTCTGAACGTCGCCACGGGAAAGACGCGTTGGGCGCGGGATCTCAAGCGCGACTATCGCACGAAGACCCCGCTCTGGGGGTTCTCGGGGCATCCCTTGATCGATGGCGACCGGTTGATCTGCCTGGTCGGCGGCGAGGGCTCCGTCGCGGTCGCGTTCAACAAGCATACCGGCAAGGAGTTGTGGCGGTCGTTGAGCGCGCGCGAGCCGGGTTACAGCCCGCCCGCGATGATTGAGGCGGGGGGGCGGAAACAGCTGATTGTCTGGCATCCGGAGGCGGTGAATTCCCTCAATCCGGCCAATGGGAAGCCCTATTGGCGCGAGCCGTTCAAGGTCCGTTCCGGACTCAGCGTCGCCACGCCGCGGTTGTCCGGCGACCTGTTGCTGGTCTCCTCATTCTACAACGGCTCCATGATGTATCGCCTCGACGACAAGAAACCCGTCGCGGAACTTTTCCTCCGGGCGGCCGGGAAGAATGAGCGCAACACCGAGGGGCTGCATTCCTTGATGGCCACGCCCTTCATCGCGGGCGATCACATCTATGGCGTCGGCAGTTACGGGCAATTCCGCTGCCTGGAATTAAAGACCGGCAAGCGCGTGTGGGAGACTTTCGAACCCACCACGGGAGACAAGCCTGTCCGCTGGGGCAACGCCTTCATCGTTAAGCACGAGGGCCGCTTCTTCCTCCACAACGAGCGCGGAGACCTGATCATCGCGAAGCTCTCGCCGAAGGGCTATGAGGAGATCGACCGGTTCAACCTGCTGAAGCCCACCAGCAATCATCCGCGGCGGCCGGTCGTCTGGTCCCACCCCGCCTTCGCCAACAAATCGGTCTACGCGCGCAACGACGAGGAGATCGTCTGCTACTCGTTGGCGGAGTAGTGGAGTAGGTGGATGAACCGGGCGCCTCTGCGGGCGCGGTTATTGCTCGCGCAGGGCATGCGCCACGGGGATGTGGGCGGCGCGAAGGGCGGGGAAGAAGCCGCCGACAAGTCCGATGGCGACGGCGTAGGCCACTCCGGCGATCAACACGGGCGGCGTGACGGCGAAGGCGAAGGCGACCTGGCTGAAGGTCTGCCAGTTCATGGTCGCGGTCTGGTAGCCGTCGAAGGCCAGGTAGGCCAGTCCTGCGCCCGTGGCGCCGCCGATGACAGCCAGGGTCATCGACTCGATCATCACCGACGCCATCGCCGGAAACCCGCCGAAGCCCAGGGCGCGCAGGGTGGCGATTTCCTTCGTCCGTGCGGAGACGGCGCTATACATCGTGTTCAGCGCGCCGAAGATCGCCCCGATGGCCATCATGATTGAGATCGGGATGCCGAGCATCGTGATCAGCATGTAGACCCCTTCGGACTGCTGCTTCTGAAAATCCATCAGGCGTTCCACCTTCACGTCGAGTCTGGGATCCGCGGTGAGGGCGTCCTCGAACTGGTTGAAGGTCTCGTCGTCCTCGGACGCGAGGCGCACGTGGACGGATTGAAAGGTGTCGTTGCGGCGATAGGCGGACTGCAGCGCGCGCGCGTCGGTCCAGATCTCGGAATCGGACGAGCCGCCGCCGCCGGTGAACATGCCGACGACGTCCCATTCGAGCGCGCCGAGTTTGATTTTGGAGCCGACTTCGAGGCCGGCGAACTGCCGGGCCGCGCCGACGCCGACGATGACCTCGTTCCTGCCGGGGGTGAACCTGCGTCCCTCGACGATCTCCAGTCCTTCGCGCACGACAAAGCCGGAGTACTCGATCCCGCGCAGTGGGACGTTGGCGTCGGTTCCCGTCGAACGGGCGGGAAGGTTGATGACGACAAACAACTCGGCTGAGGACATCACCCATTGGGTGGATCGGCCGATGCCGGGCGCGTCGGCGATGATGCGGGCCTCCTCGCGGGTCAGGCCGCTCATCATTTCGGTGTCCGAGCCGCTGCGGAGGACGATGACGTTGTCCAGGGAGCCTGAGTTTGTCATGGCCGCGCGAAATCCCTCGGCGATCGACAGGACGCCCGTCAGCACGCCGACCACGCCGGCAATGCCGAACATGGCCGTCGCCGAAGAGCCCAACCGCTGCGGGATCGTGCGCAGCGCGAACTTCGTGACGGTCAGGATCTGGAGCAGGATCTGCATGGTTTCGTTCAGCGTTGAATGAGGTTTAGCCGCGCCGGAGCGCTGCGGCGATGCCGATCCAGCGGGCCTGTAGCGCCGGCATCAGGCCGGCCGCGAGGCCCAGGACGAAGACCAGTCCGACGCCGATCAGCAGGTCCCGTTGTGGGATGAAGAAGATGGGCAGGAAGGCGCTGAGTTTGCCCGAGCTTTCAATCCCGGTCACGGCGGCCCAGGAAATGCCCAGGCCGGCGAGGCCGCCCAAGGTTGCCAGCAGGCAGGATTCGCCCAGCGTCAACACCAGAGCCTGGCCGTTGGTGAATCCCAGAGCCTTCAGCGTCCCGATTTCCTGGATCCGTTCGCGCACGGATTGCGCCATCGTGTTGCCCGCCACGAGCAGGATCGTGAAGAAGACCGCGGTGAGCACGGCGCGCATGATGGCGCCGATGTCGCCCATCTGGTTGATGAAACCCTGCATGAACGCGCCTTCAGGCTCAGCCTTGGTCTCGTAGGGCGAGTTGGCGAACATGTCGTCGATGTTTGCGGCGATCTCAGCTGCGCGATCGGGGTCGGAAACCCGGACGTAATACCAGCCAACCGTTCCCTTGTTCTCCGATCGCGCCTCCTCAAAATAGTCGTGACGGAAGAGGAACAACGTGGTGTCGGCCTGTTGGCCCTCCTTCGCGTCGTAGATGCCGACGACGTCAAACTCCCAGAGCCTGCCGCCGTCCTCCTGCGACCAGATGGTTCCCTGGATAGGGACGCGTTGTCCGATCTTGAAGCCGAGCCGGTCGGCGGTCGCCTTGCCGACCACGGCGCCGGTCCGCGTCTCCTTCCACTTCTTCATCTGATCCTCGGGCAGGTCGAATTCCGGGTACATGTCGAAGAACTCGTCCGGTTCCACTGGGAATTGGCCGAAGAAGTTCTTGGGATCCTGGTAGATGCCTCCGAACCAGGTGGCGTGGCAGACGAGGTCGACGCCGTCCATCTTCGCCATGCGGGCCTTGTAGCTTTCCGGGAGCAGTTGGATGAGCGAGACCTTGTGTCGGACGATGATCCGGTCTTCGCCGGCGATGTCGAGTCCCACGTTGAAGGCCTTGGTGATGGCCGACAGAAACCCGAACAGCACAAACGCGACGAGGATGGACATCAACGTCAGGATGGTGCGGATCTTCTTCCGCATCAGGTTGTGCCAGATGAGGGGCAGGAACTTCATCGCGGGGTCACTCGGGCTCCCGGTCGGTCAGGTTGCCCTCTTCCATGTAAAGGATGCGGCCGGCGCGCGCGGCGGCGTGCGGGTCGTGCGTGACCATGATG
>JAYPGD010000164.1:10197-11531 GCA_038126655.1 Verrucomicrobiales bacterium | reverse complement strand
GTCCAGGATCGTGTGCGCCACGGCGCAGGCCAACGGCGTCCCGCCAAAGGTCGTCCCGTGCGTCCCGGGACCCAGCACGTCCGCATGCGGCCCGCGAATCCAGACCGCCCCCATGGGGAAGCCGCCGCCCAATGACTTGGCCATCGCGACGCCGTCCGGCAGGAAGGCGTCGCCGCCTTCCTCACCTTCCAGAATCCGTTGAAAACTCTGAAAACGACCGGTGCGGAAGTGCCCGCATTGCACGCCGTCCCAAAGCAGCAACAGGTTTCGCTCATCACAGAGTTTCCGCAAACCAAGCAGATACCCGGGATTCGCCGCCGTGATGCCGCCCTCGCCCTGGACGCCCTCGATGAGGACGGCGACAGTGGACGGCGAAATCGCTGCTTCGATCGCATCCAGATCATTATAGGGAACCTGCTTGAAACCGGGGGTCATCGGTTCAAACCCCGCCTTCACCTTGTCCTGCCCCGTCGCCGCAATCCCGGCCAGCGTCCGGCCGTGGAAGGAGTTCGTCGCAGTGATGATTTCGAAGCGGCCTTCGGCGTGGCCGGACTTCCTCGCCAGCTTGAACAAGGCCTCGTTCGCCTCGGCTCCGCTGTTGCAGAAGAAGACCTTTCCCTCGCCAATGCCGCCAGTCAACCGTTGCGCCAATCGAGCCTGGGTCTCGTAGTGGTAGAGATTGGAAACATGGACCAGCCGGCGCGCCTGTTGCGAAATGGCGTCGGCAATTTCCGGGTTGGCGTGTCCCAGGGAGCAGACGGCGATGCCTGAACCCAGATCCAGATAACGCTTGCCGTCGACGTCCCAAACCTGCCGCCCTTCTCCCCGCACCAGGACAAGGTCAAACCGTCCGTAGGTGGGCACGACGTATTGCCCAAAGAGATCCCGGATCCCCTTCGCGTTCAACTTGTGTCCGTCCGTATTCATCCGTGGTTCAAAACAAATTGCGGCGGAGAGACTAAAGCACCACCTCGGTCCCGACCCCCTCATCCGTGAAGATTTCCAGCAGCACTGCGTGATTCACGCGGCCATCGACAAACGACACCTTGGTCACGCCCGAATGCAGGGCCTCCACCGCGCTGTCGACCTTGGGAATCATCCCCTCCGAAATCACGCCCTCCGCCTTCAGGTCCGACACCTGGAACGTCCGCAGATGCGGAATCACGGTGTCGGCGTTCCCGGGGTCCTGCATCAACCCGGGCACGTCGCTCATGAAAACCAGTCGTTTGGCCTTCAATGCGATGGCCGCCTGCGCCGCGGCAATGTCCGCGTTGCAATTGTACACCCTGCCGTCCGGCCCCAGCGCTGTCGGGCTGATCACCGGCGGGATATGG
>JAYPGD010000164.1:6412-10155 GCA_038126655.1 Verrucomicrobiales bacterium | reverse complement strand
CCAACCACCTGCCCCACATAGCCGATGTCCAGCGGGTTGCCGTCCTTGCCGATGGGCTCATGTTTCTCGCAGCGGAAGATCTCGGTCCCGGAAAACCCCTTGGCCTTGCCGCCCAGATTGAAGATCGCGGCGACAATGTCGGGATTGATATGGTTCGACAGCGTGTCTTCGACAACCTTTGCCGCCGCTTCATCCGTCACGCGAAGCCCTTCGACGAACTCCGGCTTCAATCCGGCCGTCTCCATCGCGCGGGAGATCGCCTTGCCTCCCCCATGCACGACCACCGGATCGATGCCGACCGCTTCCAGGAACACGACGTCCCGGGCGACGCCTGTGCGCACCTCGGCATCCGGAGAATCCATGAAACTGCCGCCATACTTGACGACGAAAGTCTGACTGCGGAACCGTTGAATGTAGGGCAATGCCTCCAGCAACACCGCCGCCTTGGAAATCAGTTTCTCCATCGTTACTCGCCCCGGTTGAAAGTCACGTATTCTTCAGTCAGGTCCGCCGAATAGATCAGCGCGGCGCCCCGCCCCAGATTCAGATTGATATGCAGGTCGAATTCCTTGCGCTTGGCGATCTTGCCCAACTCCGCCAGTGTCGTCTTCGTCGGCCTGCCCTTCTTGAGCGAGTATTTGATCCGCTTGTCGCCCGGTAGGCTGTAACCGACATCCACCTTCTCCTCGACGACCTTGGCGGCGCTGTAGCCGAGCGCATCCAGGATCCGACCCCAATTCGGATCGCCGCCGCACCAACTGGTCCGCACGAGCTGGCTGTTGGCCACTGTCCGGGCCGCAGTGTCGGCATCCTTGGCGCTTGCCGCGCCCTGAAGCCGGATGGTGATCAGCCGCGTCGCGCCCTCGCCATCGCGCGCCATCATCTTCGCCAACTCCAGGCAGACGTGATTCAGCGCGGTTTGAAACTTCTCCAAAGCCGGCTTGTTCGAGGCGGCGATCCGCTTGTTCCCGGCCATGCCATTGGCGAGCGCAATCACGGAATCATTCGTGCTCATGTCGCCATCGACCGTGACCCGGTTGAAACTCTGCGCGACAGCCTCCTTCAAGGCGCCCTTCAGGCTCTTCGGCGCAATCGCCGCATCGGTCGTGATGAAGGACAGCATCGTCGCGTGCAGCGAGGTCGAGGCCGGACGTTGGCCGTTCGGACTCATGCCCGGCTCTATCATCCCGGCGCCCTTCGCGATCCCGCCGATGCGGACCTTCGTTCCGTCCAGTTCAAACTCCACCGCGTTCTCCTTGGAAACCTTGTCGCTGGTCATGATCGCGACGGCCGTTTCCTTCGCATTCTTCGCCGTGGCGTTCAAACCGCCCAGGCATTCCCGGATCCCGGCCTTCACCTTCGTCATCGGAAGCGCAATCCCGATCCGGCCGGTGGAACAGACAAGGACATCCTCCTCCGGAAGGTTCAAGGCCTTGCCGACCTGGGCGCACATGGCCCGCGCGTCCTTCAGCCCGCGATCGCCCGTGCAGGCGTTGGCGTTCCCGGAGTTCACCACGATCGCCTGCGCCGACGCCTTGGACGCCCTCGGTTCGCTCACCTTGACCGGCGCGGCGCAGACCTGGTTCGTCGTGAACATGCCGGCCACCGCAGCGGGCGCTTCCGACACAATCAACGCGATGTCGCTCTTGGCGGACGAGCCCTTGCCGAGCCCCGCCGGTTTGATGCCGCAGTGCGCGCCCGCCGAAAGAAAGCCTTTCGGCGCGTTCACGGAGCCTTTGATGATTTTCAAACAGGAATGCATCTCAAAAAGAATTTGAGTCGGGAAAAGGGATGACGTTGACCGAAGAAAAGGAGGACGAACGCGGATCCCGGGTTATCCGCGTCGACGGGAACGATTGAATTGCCGTCTCAAGTCCTGAGTCATGAAGGCGGGAGAAAACTACTTCCCGGGGCACCGCTCCACCGAACGTTCCGGACGCCCAACGTGATGTCCCGCTCCTGACGACGCCCCGCCGACCGCCTACTTTCTCCGCTCTCCGAACGGTGGCCGTAGCTCAGTTGGTAGAGCCCCTGATTGTGGTTCAGGTTGTCGCGGGTTCAAGTCCCGTCGGTCACCCCATTTCTCCTCTTGCTCAGAATTCATGCCAGGCTTGGCGCGTTGCGCCACAATCTGCGGCTGCCCTTTGCGTTCTGCAGCCAATGGCAATCCGCTCGAATCATCGAGGAACCTCAAACCGCAGCGTGAACTGGCGCTGCCCGCGGTCCTTGACGATGGAGGTGGATTCGCAAAAGGCACCGGTCAGGGGATTCCAGGTGCAGGGCGATGCCCTTCACCTCTCGTTGAGTTGAACCTTCCTGCGAATCTCCTGCTCCATTTGTTCGGTCCGGGCGAGGAACTGTTTCAACTCCTCGGGAAACCAACGTTTGCCGCGATTCCGATGGTCGCGACTGCTGGGTTGGGTCTGCCGGTTGCCATAGAGGAACGCCCAGTTGCTCGGCAGCCAATAGCGGTTCCAAACGAGATTCTTCTCCCGGATCGACTCGCGAATGTAGGGCGCAAACTGCGGAAGCTTCCTTGAAAAACCAAGTTGGCGGGCAAATTCCGCGGCCGCGGCTTCATGCCCCGCCTCCGAAAGCAGCGCTCCATCGGAGGTCGCATCCCCGCCATCGAGCGCCACGGTGAGATCCACGATTGGCAGCCCTCGTTTCTCGGCAATCTTTCTGATGGCATCGGCGTAGGTCGTCAGGTCGCCATTGCGCTGCTTCAGGTCGAACCCGAGTCCCAAGGGGTCCTCGAACGGCGTCGGCGCAACGACAATGATGAGTCCCGTGTAGTCGGCCACCTGATCGATCAGGCGCTCGTAGGCGGCCACAAACTCCGGCAGGCCGGCGATCCCGGCGAGGGATTCCATCTGCCCGAACCAGAGCAATGCAATGTCCGCCTTGATCGGTTTACGGCCATCTTTCTCGCCGTAGTCGGGATTCACCCGCCCGAAGAAGTTCCGCGGGCGCAATTGTTGGAAGACCGTGTCCGTGGGCCAGGCCATATTCCGAATCGTGACGCGATGCTTGGGATGCGCGGACACGAACCTCAATTCCAACCAGCCATTGCGCTGACATTCCGCCGCGTTCGAGCCGCCAAAGATCACGATCGTCTGGTCGCGATCGATCTTGAAGCCCTGCTTGAAACCTGCAACCGGGCGCGTCGACGCCTCAAGGGGACGAAGAAAAGCCGGCGCCTCGACAGGCTGCGGCTTCGTTTGCGAGGACGGCGTCCATGGCTTCGCAGGATTGGCTAAAGCCCCCAGGCCAAGCGCTTTCAATGTAACGCCGACTCGATAAGACCAGTTTCCGTGAAGAGGAATCGGCGACTGCCCCGCGGCGACCAACTTCATCTGTTTCGCGGAACCCGCAAATCCCCCGCTCCATCCATGATCGATGACCCGGACCGCGATGACGTTTCTTCCCGGGCGCAACAATTTTGCCGGAATACGATACTTGCGGGGTTTCAACCAGTAGCCCGGAATCTCGATGCCGCCAACTTGCGCGCCGTTGACCCAGGCCATGTCCATGTCGTCTATGGGACCAAGCTCCAGGACATGCTCCTTCGCCGAACGCGCCTCCGGCAAATGAATCGTCCGACGAAACCAGACGGTCCCATCGTGACCAGGCAATCCGCCTCGTTCATGATGACGGGGAAGACTCATGGTTTTCCATGTCGCGTCACGGAGGTCGCGGCTGAACCATTTCTCCGTCATGCCCGGATCGTTGGCGTCGAGCTT
>JAYPGD010000164.1:0-6402 GCA_038126655.1 Verrucomicrobiales bacterium | reverse complement strand
TGGGCGGTTCCGAGGACGCCGCAGCGCCGAGTGCGGAGATCGATGACGCAAGCAGAGCAAAGAAGAAGGCGGCGAACAGAGACTGCCTCGACAGGCTGGTTCTCCGAGGACCTGTGGAGCCTTGGGGACAGGCCAGCGAGGAAAACGGTTCCCGAACCGGTGCGGCGACGTTTTCGGGATGGCCGGCAATCCGGTCGCGCAGGCCGTTGATGGAGCCAAACAAGAGCGTCTTCATGGTCAGTTGGAGGCTGAAGGCTTCAAGGCGCTGAGATACTTGAGCAGATCGAGCAGTTCCTGTCGCGTGAGTCCGGCGGTCAGCCCTTGTGGCATCATGGAGCCGTTCTTCACCTCTTGTTTTACCTGCCCGCGCCGGACAACCGTCACTGCGCCGGTGACAATATCGCGGACCCGGATCAACCCGCCCCGCTCTCCATCCTTGAATCCGGTCACAATCCTCCCGTCCTTGGTGGTGATCGTCGTCGCCTGGTAGCCCTCCTTGATCTGCCGAGCGGGCCAAAGAACGCTTTCGACGAGCAACTCCACCGGCAGTCCGGCGGCGACGGCGGAGAGATTCGGCCCCTTCACCCCGCCGACAACGCCGGGAATCCCGTCCACGTCGTGACAGGCGACACCGCTGGCAAGCGGCAGTTGAAAAACCCGTCTCCCATTGATTGCGTCCCCCTTGGCCAACGCATCGCGTGACAGTTGCGCAACCAACCCCGGGCTGAATTCCGGAAGGGTGGATTCAAGCCCTATGATTCCATCCAGGGCCGCGGCAAGTCGCTCATCAAAACGGCCGGCGGCGTTCATCCAGCGCCGCATGAGTTTTGCGGTGTCGGCCGGAACCGGTTGCTTGGCCAGTACGCCTGTCAACGCCGCGGCGCCGTCCACCCGCTCGAGCAGCGCCGCCAAGACCGCGCCGATCCCAGACTGGTCAAGCTTCGGCAGCACGGCGACGGACTCCTCTGCGGCCTTGGCGACATTCCTGAGAGCCAGACCGCCGATGGCTGCAACGCCCAGTTCCGGCTCGACGTTCTTCCCGGCCAATGCGACCAGCGTCTGATTCACTCCAGGACCGCCCAGTCTGGCCATCGCGCGAACTGCGGCCACGCGAACCGGAACCTCCCCTGCCGCGTCCAAGGCAATCCCCGCGATCGCTCCGGCCAGGGTGCGCAGATTCCAGTCCGCGCAAAGCTCAATCGCCTCCCTGCGCGCCGGGTTTCCCCGATCGATCAGGGCTTCCCTCAGAAGTTCCACGGCGCCAGCCGGAGCTTTCATGGCGCGCTCACGCGTGGCGCGGGAAAGCGCCTCCAGGACTTCCGGCCGACGCGCGCCAAGACGCAGCGCGGTGGCCGCGTCCGCAGCATTCCCGATGCTGGCGAGAACGGTCAGCATGGCCGGATCCGAAGTGTTGTCCCGGACAACGTCCAGCAATTCTTCCCCGCCATAGGTCGCCAACACTCGAACAAGGTGCGAGGGACGATCGAATTTGAGCCGCTTCTCGAGCAGAAGGGGCTTCCATTGCTCCGCCAGTCCATGAACAGCCTGGGTCAGCGCGTAATTGATGAATCGGTCAGTCGAGTCGCCGGCGGCGCGGCAGGCGATAACGATCGATTCCGGGACGGGAACCTCCGCGGCTGCGACGATGGTCTCCAGCCGGACACGCGGCTCCGGGTCCCGGGCTCCGCGGCGCAGGCGCTTCAAGGGATCGTCGAGCCGGTCGTGCCAACGTCCCGCCACCCGGATGGCGTAGGCGCGGGCGCGAGAATCCTCCGCCGCCAACAACCTGTCGAGCAGCGCGGGACTGACCGCCTCGTGCGATTCAAGGACGCCGATCGCCTCAAAGAGGTTGTGTTCATGACCGGCGTCGTCCCGGGCGACCCCGTCGACCCAGCGCGTCACCGCGGCGACGGCCTCGGCCTTGGGCAGATCCATCAACCGCAGCTTTGCGAGCTGCCGCACGCTACGAATCGGCGATGCGAGCTGCCGACAAAGTTGATCCCCGGTCATGCCCGCCAACTTCGGGAAATCCAGCCGCGGCCGCCCCTTCCCCGCGATGCGCCAGACCCGGCCATGCTTCACATCGCGGTCCGGATGACGAAACGAGGCCTGGTAGTGCCCGATGATCGGATTGAACCAATCGGCGACATAAAGCGCGCCGTCGGGCCCGGTGTTGATGTCAACCGGACGAAAGGCGTTGTGCGAGGAAACCAACAGGGGTTCCAACCGTTCCAGTCGGTGGCCCGCGCCATCGACGGAAGGCCGCAGTCGCGCAATATTCCGGGCGAAGTAACCGGCGATGAGAAAGTCGCCCTGCAGGCTGTCGGGCAGCGCCGGGGAGTCGACGATCTCGATGATCATGGATTTGATCTTGGTTCCGCCGATTTCCATGGATCCGCCCCAATAGCCGCCGCCGTAGTGATCGGTCTGAACCAGGGCCGGCAGGAGTTCACTCACGGTCGTGCCGTTGCTCTTGATGAACGGTTCGCCCCAATCGCCGAATGCGTAGCCCCAAGGGTTGCCGCCGCCGCTGGTCCGACGATAACTGTTCAACTGCCGCCTCAACGGCCGCATCCGCCAGGTGCCGTGTTCCTCCAAATGCCTGTTTCCCCATGGCGTCTGCACATGTGAGAAACAGTGCAATCCTTGCCCGAAATAAAGTTCCCCGCCCGGAGACCAGGTGAAGGAATTGATGTTCTGATGGGTGTCGCCCGTGCCGAAGCCGGTGAAGATGAGTCGGCGCTGGTCGGCTTTTCCGTCGCCGTCTGTGTCGCTCAGGTGAATGAGATCATGCCCCTCGCCCAGGTAGACGCCGTTGTGCCCGAGCGCGAAGCCGGTCGGCATGTCGAGCCCCGCGGCAAAAACAGAGCTCTTGTCGGCCCGGCCGTCCCCATCGCTGTCCTCCAGAACAAGCAGCTTGTCATCCGGCGGTTCGTCCGGTCGCACCTGGGGATATGCCCAGGTGCAGAGGACCCAAAGACGCCCGGACGCGTCCCAACGGCAACAGACCGGATTCGCAATGCCGAGCGACTCGTCCGCATAGAGACTGACCTCCAGGTTCAGGCTTTCATCGACCGCGAATGAGGCCAACTCCGCCTGCGGTGAATTGTCCGCCTCAGGTTTGGAGACAGACAGGGGGTTCTGCGCCAACAGCGGCGATGCCGCCAGCGTCAACGCGAGAATGAATGCGCTCAATCTCCGGCGGGCGCCATTGCCGCGACGCTCGCGCCGGTTGGCGGGACAACGATGGTCAGTCATATCTGATTCCTGAACAATGCCATGCGATCTGCGCGCAGTCTCTTCCCGCGAATGAACCATGGACTACCGCAAGTCTTTGGCCAGCCATCCCGGTTCGTCCATCTTCAAATCCGCCGCGCGCAGTCAGGCCACAGGCCTCCGCCCCCCCCTGCGAATCGGCTTGCCTGAATTGGATATCCCCCGATCATGGCCTCTCATTTCCGGCGATTCGTACCCGTCATGCAAATGGCGCGCCGGCAGCATCGTGCACCTGCACCGGAATGAATCCGATTCGCGACGAAAGTCTCAAAGTTAGCGTCAGCTTCCGGCCGCTGATCCAAGGCCAGACGCTGTTGGATCGGTATCGCCTCGAAAAGCGGATCGGTCAGGGAAGCATGGGAGTGGTCTGGGAGGCTTTCGATCTTCAAACTGACACCCCCGCGGCGCTCCGGGCGCTGGGCAATGCCTTTTACGCCAACGAAGCCGCTTTGATCAACCTGCGCAGGGCCGTCGGCAAATACTCCGGGCTTTCACATATGAATATCGCGCGGGCGTTTGATTTCGTTCATGGCCCGAGATTCGTCGGCATTGCGACCGAGCTTGCACCCGGGACCAACGCCGCGACCTTGCGCGAGCAGGCGCCAAACGGCGTCCTTTCACCGGGGGAGGTCGCGGGGTGGATCGGACTGCTCTGCTCCGCATTGGGACATGCCCATGAATCCGGCGCCGCGCACGGCGATCTCAAGCCATCCAACCTGCTCATCGGCGGCGATGGCACCAACGTGAGCATCCTCGATTTCGGTCTGGCCGCCAGTGTCAACGCAGGATTGGAGGGCGACGCAGTCATGCCGGTGGGCGCCACGGCCGGCTATGCCAGCCCCCAACTCGTGGCCGGGGAAATCCCGACCGCAAAGGACGACCTCTATGCTCTTGGGGCCACGCTCTACTCCCTCTTCGCCGGCGCCCCTCCCTTCTTTGACGACGCAAAACAAAAGCCGCAGCCGCATCCCCGCGGTTCCGCTGCGCCATCGATCAACGAATGCCGCGCGCGCATGCAGGCCGATATCCCGCCCATTCCGGAGGTCTGGGAAAGCGTCATCGCCTCCTGCCTTGCCTTCGAGCCATCCGATCGTCCGCAGTCCGCGGAGGAAGTCGCCGCCGCCTTCGCGTCCGCCGAGGTGGAGAGCGCGGAGATCACTGCAGCGCCATATCACTTCCCGGAGAAGCTCATTCCGCTCTGCATCCTCAATGCATTGAACGGTAAACCGCTGCCCATCTACGGCGATGGCCAGCAGATACGTGACTGGCTTTACGTCAAAGATCACTGCAGCGCCATCCGCCCCGACCAAGGAAGCCCCGCCAGCGCCCGAACCGGAAGCCGAAACGGAACCGGAGGTCGAAACGGTCTGCCCTCCCCCGCGCCCAGACCAACTTACCGCCACCCCCGGCGATGGCTCCATCCGCCTGATCTGGGAAGCGGTAGCAGGCGCGACCCACTACACCATCAAGGCATCCGACCAAGCCGAAGGCCCCTACACCGCTATCGGCCAGACCGAGGGAATCACGGATTGCGAGATCGACGGATTGCCCAATGGCGTCGCCCGGTATTTCGTCATTGAGGCGGAAAACGAGGCCGGGGCCGGTCCTGAATCGGATTTCGCCTCCGCCACACCGATGCCCGTTCCCGAAGCTCCGGGCAACCTGCAGGGCCTTGCCGGGACCGGCGCCGTGGAACTTCATTGGTCGCCGACTGAATACGCCGAGGTTTACAGCGTTCATCGCGCATTTTCCCCGGATGGTCCGTTTGAATTGATCCAGGAAGGGATAGAAGAGCCGGTCTTCAAGGATGACGGATTGGAGAACGGCAAACTCCATGCCTACGCGGTCATTGCCACGAATCCCGTCGGCGACAGCGAGGCTTCCGAGATCGTGGAACTGACCCCGCTCGCCCTGCCGAAAGCGCCTCTCCCAGCGAAAGCGGTGGCGGGCGACAAACAGGTCGCGCTTCGCTGGGAACCAGTCGATTCGGCCGACTCCTACGAGGTTCGCCGCGCAAAGGGCGACGACGACAAGTTCGAGAGCATTGCGTCGGAAGTGACCGAATGCAGCCACACGGACACCGGCTTGGAGAACGGGGTCGTCTGCCGCTACGTCATCGCGGCGATCAACAATGCCGGAGCAGGGCCGGAATCTGAATCCGTTTCCGCAAAACCCCTGCCCCCGCCCCCGCCTCCGTTCGGACTCGAAGTCAAATGCCAAGCCAATGGCGCGGCATTGTCGTGGCAACCAGCCGATCACGCCGAAGGCCACGTAGTCTCGCGTTCTCTCCAGGAAGCCGGCCCATTCGAAACGATCGCCGAAGGGCTGAATGAGTCAACATTTACCGATACCGGGCTCGAGAACGGGCAGACCTATTTCTACACGGTCTACGGCGTGAACATCGCCGGCCGCGGAGAACCGTGCAAAGCGGTCACGCCGATCCCCCTCCCCTCGTCACCCGGCGAAATCACCGCAATACCCGGCGATGGCAAGGTGAGCGTTACGTGGAAACCGGCCGATGACGCCGTGTCTTACGAACTCCAGCGTTCCGAAAACCCCGACGGTGAATTTGCCGCAGTCGCGTCCGATCTGACCAAATGCAGCTTCACTGACGTCAATCTAGAGAACGGAAAGTTCTTTCATTACCGCGCACAGGCAGTCAACCCGGCTGGCTCAGGACCGACCTCAAAAACCGTCGCGGCGACTCCCCTGCCGCCTCCGACCGCTCCCGACGGACTGACTGTGTCGCCGCAATCAGGAGGCGCTGCGCTGCGGTGGAATCAAGCGCTCACCGCGGACGACTATGTGGTGAGTCGTTCCCTCAGTGAATCCGGCCCCTTCGAGATCGTGGCGCCAGATGTCGCCACGAACGCCTTCATCGATGAAGGGCTTGAAAACGGCGCCTCCTATTTCTACCGCGTAAATGGGCGGAACAGCGCCGGAGAAGGCCCCGCGTCAGACTGTGTCAAGGTCACGCCTCTCCCGCTGCCCGCCGCGCCTGCCAACCTCGGCTCGAAGCCGGACGACGGCCTTGTCACACTCTCGTGGGAGGCAGTCGCGAACGCCGACAACTACCAGGTTCTTCGCTCCACTTCGGCCGACGGCGAATTTGTTGCAGTCGCCAAC
>JAYPGD010000163.1:5513-11559 GCA_038126655.1 Verrucomicrobiales bacterium | reverse complement strand
CGTTATGGGTGCAGTCGTCCGCCATGATGATTAGGAAATTCGGCGGGGCCGCCGCGGCGGCCGAGAGGGAAAACAACGCCGCAGCGACGGCGAGGGCGGGAAGGCGGAAGGATTTCATGCGTTTCAATTGATTGATCGAACCGCAGTCAACAGTGCCGGAATCCGTTTTCCAAGACCTGGTTGAACGCCGCGCCGTTGTTCAGCCAAGGTCCTCCTCGAATTGCTCCCGCCGCTTTCTCACCATGCCGCCCCTTTTCGCCCGGTTTCGCCCCGCGAATTTCCTGATTTTTTGCGATTTGAATCCTTTTGACGCGGCGGGGGCCGTCGCGTAGCGTCGCCGGTTCTTATCGCGTCGGGCGCCCCGGCTCGGAGAACCCTTTTTGTCATGCTGAAATTTGTCATCAACAAAGTGTTTGGCTCGAAGAACGAGCGCGAGATCAAGAAGATGCAGCCGGTCGTGGCCCGCATCAACGAGCTCGAGGAGTCGTATCAGAAGCAGTCCGACGACTATCTGCGCAACAAGACCGCGGAGTGGAAGAAGGAGCTGTCGGAGATCGAGGATCTCGATCAGTTGAAGAGGCGGCTGGACGAGATCCTGCCCGAGGCCTTCGCCGTGGTGAAGAACGCCTGCCGTCGCCTGTGCGGCACGGAGGTGATGGTGCGCGACCATCCGCTGCCCTGGGAAATGGTGCCCTATGACTGCCAGTTGATCGGCGGCTGGGGGCTGCATACCGGACGCATCGCGGAAATGGCGACGGGCGAAGGCAAGACCCTGGTCGGAACCTTCCCCGTCTTCCTCAACGCCCTGACCGGCCGCGGCGTGCATGTGGTCACGGTCAACGACTACCTCGCCGCGCGCGACAGCGAGTGGATGGGGGCGGTTTATCGATTTCTCGGCCTGACGGTCGGCTGCATCCAGAACTCCCAGCATTCCGAGCTGCGACGCGAGCAGTACAACTGCGACATCACCTACGGCACCAATTCCGAATTCGGCTTCGATTACCTCCGCGACAACGGCATGGCCACCCGCAAGGAGGACCAGGTGCAACGCGGGCACTACTTCGCGATTGTCGACGAGGTGGACTCGATTCTCATCGACGAGGCGCGCACGCCGTTGATCATCAGCGGTCCCGCGGTGGCCAACAGCGACAACGAGCGTTATGTCGCCACCCGGCCCAGGATCCAGGCGCTGATCCAGGCGCAGCGCAAGCTTTGCGACCGCTTCATCGATGACGCGAAGAAGAAGATCAAGCAGCTGGCTGAACTGGATGAAGGGCAGCGCGAGGAGGCCGAGCTGCTGCGTTATGACATCGGCCTGCAACTCTACAAGGTCAAGCAGGGCCAGCCCCGGTCGCCGCGACTCCTCTCAATCTTGGAGAATCCGGACAACCTCAACATGATGAACCAGGCCGAGCTGCAGTTGCTCGCCGACCAGACCAAGAAGGAACTCTACGCGCAGAAGGAGGAGCTCTTCTTCGCGATGGACGAGAAGTCCCACGACGCGGACCTGACCGAAAAGGGCCGCAACTTCATGAATTCCGACGATCCGGAGGCCTTCGTCCTGCCGGACATCTCGACGCTCTTCCACGAGGTCGATCAGCGCGACGACCTCGACGCCCACGAGCGCGCGCAGGAAAAGGCCAGGATCCAGGAGCTGTCCGACGAGCGCGCCTCCACGATTCACGTCGTTTCCCAGTTGCTGAAGGCCTACTGCCTCTACGAGAAGGACGTCCAGTACGTCGTCGAGAACAACAAGGTCGTCATCGTCGATGAAAACACCGGCCGCAAGATGCCGGGTCGTCGTTGGAGCGACGGCCTGCACATGGCTGTGGAGGCCAAGGAAGGCGTGGAGCTGGAAGGCGAGACCCAGACCCTGGCGACCATCACCATCCAGAACTACTTCCGCCTCTATCACAAACTGGCCGGCATGACCGGCACGGCGGAAACCGAAGCCTCGGAGTTTTTCGACATCTACAAGCTGGGCGTGTTGGTCATCCCGACGAACAAGCCCTGCCTGCGCGTCGATCACAATGACACGGTCTACAAGACCAAGCGCGAGAAGTTCAATGCGGTGCTGGACGAGATCCGCGAAGTCCACAAGCAGGGTCGTCCGATCCTGGTGGGCACGGTTTCGGTCGAGACCTCGGAGCAGTTGGCGCGCATGCTCAAACGCGCCGGCATCGTGCACAACGTGCTCAACGCGAAGTTCCACGAAAAGGAGGCGGAGATCGTCGCGCGCGCCGGACAACGCGGCGCAGTCACCATCGCGACCAACATGGCCGGCCGCGGCACGGACATCAAACTGGGCGAGGGCGTCGCCGAACTCGGCGGCCTGCACGTCCTGGGCACAGAGCGGCACGAATCCCGCCGCATCGACCGTCAGTTGCGCGGACGTTGCGCGCGTCAGGGCGATCCCGGCTCCTCGCACTTCTTCATCTCATTGGAGGACGACCTCATGCGCCTGTTCGGCTCCGACCGCATCAGCAAGGTGATGGAGCGCGTCGGCCTCGAAGAGGGGCAGGAACTGGAGCACCCCCTGTTGAACCGCTCCATCGGCTCCGCGCAGAAACGCGTCGAGGGCCACAACTTCCAGATCCGCAAGCGCACGCTCGAGTTCGACGACGTGATGAACAAGCAGCGCTCGGTGATCTACGAGTTCCGCAACGAGATCCTCCAGGCCGAGAGCGTGCACGACCGCATGATGGAGGTGATCGAGGAGGTCATCATCCAGAAGGTCGAGGAGTTCTGCTTCGAGGACAAGGAGCCCGAGGATTGGAACATGCGCGGCCTCGCGGACTGGACCAACCTGACCTTCCCCATCGGCATTCCGGAGGAGGAACTGCTCAAGTCCGCGACCGGGAGCGACGAGGCGGCGCCCTCGGGGTCGATCTACCACGGCATGAACGCCGCGCAGTTCGGCGTCTGCAAGGCGATCACGGCCGCGGTCAAGGAGGCCTACGAGATCAAGGCGAGCATCGAGGATCCCGAGGCTCTCGCGGCGATCGAACGCTACCTGATCATGGCGGCGATCGACCAGAAGTGGCAGGAGCATCTCTACGAGATCGACAGCCTGCGTTACAGCATCGGGCTGCGCGCCTACGGTCAACGCGACCCGCTGCTGGAGTTCAAGGCCGAGGCGTTCAAGGTCTTCGACGAGATGATGGTCGATATCAAGACCGAGATCTGCCACAACGTCTTCCTCGGCCACTCGAGCCGCGAGGCCCTGGAGCGGTTCCGCCTGCGCCTCGCCGATCGCGGCAGTCAGGCCCAGCATCAGGACATGAACGCCTTCGGCGGAGGCGCGGCCGCCCCGGCCCAGGCCAGCGGCGGCGACATGGTGTCCGAAGCGGCGGCCGAGGTCGAAAAGGCCAAACCGGTCGAAAGCGGACCCAAGGTCGGTCGCAACGACCCTTGCCCCTGCGGCAGCGGCAAGAAATACAAGAAGTGCTGCGGCCGCAACGCGGAGTGAAGACGCGCGGCGCGCGGACTGAGCCATTCAGCCGCGACGACGCCCCCGCGGAGCGCCACAGGCCCGCCGCAGTTGACTTGGACCGGCGACGGTGAAGTCGGTCGATCAGCCCGGGCCATGTCCGGCCGGCAGCAGGAGCACAAACTTCGCCGCCTCGGGCTCATCCGGAGCGACCGCCGACAATTCGCCGCCCTGCGCGCGAACGATTTCCCGGGCCAGGCTGAGGCCGAGCCCGGAGCCTTCGGTCGCGGCTCCTCCTTCCGCGGATTCCCGATAAAACCGCCGGAAGATCCGCTCACGGTTTCCCGTCGGGATCGCGACGCCCGAATTGGAGACGACGATCTCCACGCGGTCTTCGCCGCGCCGCAACCCGATCCTGATCCAGCCGCCCTTCCGATTGAACTTCACCGCGTTGCTAAGGAGATTCCTGAGAACCGGGGAGACCAGGGTCGGATCAAGATCGACGCTCACCTCCGGCTCCACCCGGGTCATGATCTCCAGATCCGGCCCCAGGATCGCCGCGTCATCGGCCAGTTCGATGAGCATCCCGCTGAGATCCACCGGCTCCCGGACGAGCTTCAATTCACCGGCGTCGGCGCGGGAGAGCAGCAACAGCTTCTGAACGATGGCCTTCAACCGCTGGACCTCCTCCAGCATACCGGCGCAAAGGCGCTGCTGTTCCGGGTCGTCTCCGGTGTGCGCGATCGCGCGTTCGAGTTCGCCCTGCATGATCGCGAGCGGCGTCTTCAGTTCATGCGAGGCGTCGGCGCTGAAACGGGCCGCGTGTCGGAAACTCTTTTCCAGCCGGTCCATCATCTCATTGAAGACCGTGATCAGGCGGTTGAATTCATGGTCGTGCGCCCGATCCTCAATCCGCCAATCCAACCCCTCGGCGGTCACCTGCTCCGCCACACACGTCAGCGCCCGGACCGGACGGATCGCGCGCCCCGCCAACCACAAGGAACCGACGCACACCCCGACCAACGCCAGCCCCAACGCCAGCGCGTAGGCCCGCCCCAACTGCGCAAGGTCCGATTCGTGGTCCGCGATCCGCAGGGCGAGCGCCAGCGTGTCGAAACGGTTGCCCATGACGGCAATGCGCCACGGCTCGCCAGCGAGCGTTCGGGTCTCGAAGACCGGGTTCATGAGCCTCAGCGGAGGCCCATCATTCTCCCGTCCCCCACGACGCCCTCCCCCTTTGGGCCGGGCTCTATCCGGCTTCGGCCTCAGCCCGTCCAGCGACGGGAACGATTTGGGATGCCATTCGGCCACCCAGTCCGTCGACTCGTATAGGATCCTCCGTTCCTCTCCATTCTCCCAGAGCAGCAATCGGTAGGCCGGCGGCCGGTTCGTACCGCCCATCGCGTTCAGGTTGGCGTCCAATCTCTGAAAATGACTTCGCCCGTGTGTGCGTTCGAGATTGTCGCGGCCGATCTCGGCCAGGCTGTGGTCTATCCTCGCGAGATTCCAGCGCGCCGTCTGCTGCCAGAGAAACCACCCCATTCCCAGCAGCGCGACCGCGGAGATCGAGCCGGCGAGCAAGGCAATCCTGATCCGGAAGGAATTCATGCAACGATGACGCTCAACCAGCCGGCGGATCCATCACCATGCGGTAGCCGACGCCCCGCACCGTCTCGATCAACGCCGGTCGATCGGAGCCACCGAGCTTCTTCCGAACGCGCTGCACGTAGACATCCACCAGGTTCGTGCCCGGATCGAAGTCGTAGTTCCACACGTGCTCCTGGATCTGTGTCCTCGTGTAAACCCGCCCCGGCGAGCGCATCAGGTAGGTCAGCAGGGCGAATTCCCGCGTGGTCAGTTCAATCGCCTCCCCCTCCCGGGTCACTTCCCGCGTGATCAGGTTCACCGAGAGGTCCGCCACCTTCAACACACTGATCTCGTTTCCTGAAGCGCGACGCATCACCGCGTGAATCCGCGCGATCAGCTCCTCGATGTAGAAGGGCTTCGTCAGGTAGTCGTCCGCGCCCTGGTTCAGTCCGTCGAGCCGCTCGTTCAATTCGCTGCGCGCGGTCAACAGGATGACCGGGATGGCATTCTTGCGCTCGCGCAACTGCCGCAGGATGCTGATCCCGTCCCGTCCCGGCAGCATGATGTCGAGCACGATCGCGTCGTAGCCGCCCGTCGTCGCGAGGTGGAATCCGTCGTCGCCGTGATCCGCGTGGTCCACGATAAAGCCCGCCTCCTCCAACCCGTTCCGGGTGAAATCGGCGATCTTGGCTTCGTCTTCGATCAACAGGATCTTCATGTCTCGGCGCGACGGCGGCACGCGTTGGGTCGCGCCCCCCCTTGGTATCGACCGCACGAAGCCCGCTGTCGAGGCGGTTTCGCATTACAGTTTTTTAATCGAAATGAGGGAGCATCTTTCATCTTTTCAAGGTTGAATGCCCCCATGTGTAGGAAGCTCCAGCGCCCGCTTCGGGCAATCACGCTCGCGACCATTCTCGCGATCCTGCCCGCAGCCGCCCAAGCGGGACCGCAAACGCCACCCAAACAGGAACGTCCTTCCACCCAGCCCGGCAAACGCGGCGGCCGCGCCAAACCCGACCCCCTTTTCAC
>JAYPGD010000163.1:4775-5503 GCA_038126655.1 Verrucomicrobiales bacterium | reverse complement strand
CGAGTTGGAATCCGTCGTCGCCATGATCCGCGTGGTCCACGATGAAGCCCGCCTCCTCCAAGCCCTTGCGGGTGAACGCGGCGATCTTGGTTTCGTCTTCGACCAACAGGATCTTCATTCTTTGACGCGGCGACAGAAACGACCATACTCCGCGCCCCTTGGTATCGACCGCGCAAGGCCCGCTGTCGAGGCGGTTTCGCATTACAGTTTTTTAATGGAAATGAGGGAGCTTCTTTCATCTTTCCGGGGTTGAATGCCCTCATGAGTCAGAAGATCCGACGGTCAGTAGTCAGTGATCAGTGATCGGCTCCCCGCCATTTGCCATGAACCACCTGAATTTCTATCCCCTCGTGTTCGGCGCGGTCGCTGCGCTTCTTTCTCCGGTCGGTTCGATTGCGCACGACGCCCTTGCTCACACCCCGGAGCTCACCCGCCTGTGGAAGGACGCCTCCGGCAAGCCAATCCACGAGGGCAGCTTCGTCGCGGCGCGGGACACGGAACTGATCGTGCAGGACCGGGATGGCGCGTTCATCGCCATCGAACTCGACCGCCTGGGAGAAACCGACCGCGCCTTGGCGAAGGAGAAACTCAAACAAATCCGCGAACTCAACACGTCGCCGATTCGCCAGACCGCCGCCGCCAGATCGGCGCGCGTCCCGGCAAACTCAAGCACCCACCTCGGCCTCATGGAAGCCGCCTTCGGGACCTTCGCGCCAAAAGTCCGGACG
>JAYPGD010000163.1:0-4765 GCA_038126655.1 Verrucomicrobiales bacterium | reverse complement strand
CATTTCTTCGTCGAATCGGATTCCATTCCCGACCACCCGATGATGGTCGGCATCACTGCCTGGCAGCAGCAGGTTCCCATCCCCCAGCCCTACACGGGGGCCAACGCCTGGCAGATCCCGCTGCATCCGGTGAAGGCCGCGCGCCCCATGTCCGCCAAGAACCACTTCTTCCGCGGCGCCATCGCCCTAGCGGTCAATGGCGTGCCTATCTTCAATCCCCTGAACAATCGCGGGGTGGACGCCTATCTCGCCGGCGAGCTCGACAAGTGGGGCGGCCATTGCGGCCGCGCTGACGATTATCACTACCACATCGCCCCCACCCACCTGCAGGCCAACGTCGGTCCGGGCAATCCGGTCGCCTTCGCGCTCGACGGCTATCCGGTCTTAGGCTTCACCGAAGCGGACGGATCGACCGTTCGCGGCCTCGACTGGATGGGCGGCCACTCCGGCGCGGACGGGAGCTATCACTATCACGCTTTGAAGGTCTATCCTTACCTCATCGGCGGTTTCCGCGGCGAGGTCCGGGAGGTCGGCGGCCAGGTCGATCCGCAACCCCGCGCCCAGCCTTTGCGCCCCCACACCCAACCATTGCGCGGCGCGACAATCACGAGATTCAGCGGAAACGCGAAGGCCGGTTACAACCTCAAGTATTCCCAAGATGGCCGCGAAGGCTCGGTCAGCTACCGGATCCAGGAAAACGGAAGCGTCGCATTCCGCTTTATCGTTGCCAGCGGCCGGGTCTCCAACGAAACCTACTCACCCAACCAACGCGGCCCGGGAGGAAGACCACCGCGTCCCGGCGGAGATTTCCGACGCCCCGGACGCCCCAAAGGCGCCCCGCCGCGCCCGAGGCAACCAAAGAGACGCTGACATGAACACGTTCTTGAAATCTGCAAACGGAGAAGGCATGCCCAATCCTCTAAATCCCAAGCTCCAAGCTCCAAGTTCCAGAAAAGCTCCAAGCTCCAAGCTCCCAAAATCCCCGACGGGGCTTCTGTGCGGATCGAGGGTGGGCGAACATTTCCAGAAAATGCGTTTTCGACGCCCTGTCTCCCTTTTGAGATTTGGAGCTTGGAGTTTATTTGGGATTTGGAGCTTGGGATTTGGAGCTCTTGTCTCCAACGCCGCTCCCGCCGCGCGCCCAAACTTCGTTTTCCTCCAAGGCGAAGCCCAAGGCTGGAACAGCATGTGCATCCAACTGGATCCGGCCAACCCGGCGTCGAAGAGCGATTTCTTTTACACGCCAAATCTCGCCCGGTTGGCGGAGGGCGGGATGCGGTTTTCCCGATTCTACGCGCCCTCACCGCGCTGCACGCCTTCCCGCGCCGCCTACCTCACCGGCAAAAGCCCCGCTCAGCTCCACATGACCTACATCAACCGCGCGGCCATGACCGGACGCGTGCAACTCCCACAGACTTCCACCGAACTGCCCCTGTCCGAGATCACCCTCGCCGAACGCCTGAAGACCGCCGGTTACGCCACCGCGCATTTTGGCAAGTGGCACGTCGGTCGGACCGATCCCTCGCAACACGGATTTGACGAAAACGACGGCGCCAATTCGAACGGCGGCCCGGAAAACGCCCAGAACCCCAACCCCAAACAGGCCTACGCCACCGCCGACAAAGGCGTCGATTTCATCACGCGGCAGGCGAGGGCGGGCAGGCCGTTCTTCCTGCAGGTCTCCCAATACGGCGGCCGCAGCGCCCTCGACGCCAAGCCGGAGACCATGCAGGCGATGCGGGAACGCGTGGGCCGCCGCGATGAGCGCTTCATCGGAGCCGCCGCCGTCGCCTTGGACATGGATATCAACATCGGCCGGATCATCGACACGCTCGACCGCCTCGGCATCGCCGGGAACACCTACGTGTATTACACCGCCGACCACGGAACCCCCGGCCGCAACGGCCCGCTCGCCAACGGCAAGGGCTCCGTCAAGGAAGGCGGCCTGCGCGTCCCCCTGCTCTTCCGCGGCCCCGGCATCCGGCCCGGCAGCTTCGCGACGATGCAGGCAAACGGCATGGACCTGTTTCCGACCGTCTCCGAACTCGCCGGCGTTAAAGCTCCCCTGCCCCCGGGCGTCGAGGGAGGCAGCCTCGCGTCCATCCTCCTGAACGGCGGCAAAGGCTCTGTCACCCGGCCCGGCGAGGAGTTCGTCGCGCATTTCCCGCACTACGACGGCGATCCCATCGGCCCCGCCTCCGCCCTCTACGACGGCGATTTCAAACTGATCCGCGCCTACGAATCCGGCGACCGGTTCCTCTACAACCTCCGCGACGATCTCGGCGAACAGAACGATCTCACCGCACGGATGCCGGACAAGACCGCCGAACTCGACCGGCGGCTGTCGGCCTATCTGAAGCGGGTGAACGCGCAGGCGCCCACGATCGACATGTCGCAACCCGTCCTCACCGGAGCCGCCCGACGCGGCGACCGACCTCCGCGCGGCGGGGGCGGCAAAGGCGGCGGCAAACCCAGCATCACACTGGAGGCTCTCGACACCGACAAAGACGGCGTCATCTCGACAGCCGAGATGCAAAACGCCGCGGCGGTCCTGCTGAAGTTCGACCGCAACAGCGACGGCAATGTCACTCAGGAAGAGATCCGCCGCGCCCTGCGCGGCGGAAAGGGGGCCAAATCAGGAAAGCGACCGAAGTAACAGCGCCGGTGGGGCGAGGCTCCCGCCGACTTGTCGCGGCGAAGCGCTGCGAAGACGGGGCCGAACGTCCGAACTTGCAAGCCATCGCCCAATCCCGCCAAAGGCGCGCAGGGAGCGCTGGCAGTCGCCTTCGGAGCGCGGCTGTGTCCCGTCTTCGGGACCAGCCGCAGCAGCCTCCGCATCCAAGAAGGTTCGGTTGATGGCAGGGCTTGAGGCACGGCCCTGGTTGCTGCGGCTGGTCTTCGACACAGCCGCTCCGTTTACCTTCAAGACCCCGAGCGGCATGGGACTTCTCTCCACTCAAAGCATGACAAAACCGTAATCGAACCATGTCCGCTTCGTTCATCTTCATGGGCGTCAATGGAGAGCGAAACGAATTCCGATCGAAAACATCTTCAAAATCAATCCTCCACCGCCATGAAAACCTTCGCCACACTCCTGATCGCCACCGCTTTCCTCACCTCAATTCTGCCCGCCGCGGACGCCCCTGGCGACCGCCTGGGCGAGGACTCCAGCCAGGTCCGCCAACGCGGACAAAAAGGTCCGAACCCCGGCCAGAACAAAGGTTCGAAAGGCAAAGGTCGCCAAGGCTCCCGAGGCGGCAAAAACAAGGGAACCGGCGGCAATGGCGGCTGCAACACGACCAGCGTCACCGCCCTCAGCGAATACGCCCCCTCGCGCGGCGACAAGCACGAGATGGAGGCCCTGGCCTCAAAGGGCTTCACCTGGCTGACCGGTTCCCCGGCCGACAACGACGTCAGCGCCGTCGGAAAGAGCGCGCAGTATTTCGGCTTCGTCAGCCTGCGCTACTCCAGCGGGCGGGCGGCCAGTCGGGGCGGCGCGGCCAACGCCTTTTACGAGGTCCTCAATCCGGAGCAACGCCGGATCGTGCTCGATCTCGTCCGGGAACAGCAACCGGCGCATGACGCCTACGCCGAGGACCGCAAGCGGATCATGCGGGAACTGGAGACCATTCTCTACACCGGCCGCGAACTCGACGAGGAACAGCTCGCCGCCCTCGGCGGCTCCTACGGTCGCCACGACACCCAAGTCGCCCTCATGCAGGCCCGCGCCTTCGGGAAAATCCGGTCCACGCTTTCCCTTGCCCAGCAGACCGCCCTCCGCGATCTCCGCGCGCGCACCATCGCCGGCGACTCACTTGAAACCGCGGGCGAAAAACAGGGCGGACGCCGGGGACAAAAAGGCCCCATCAACGCCGACGCCCGGGGGCTTTCCCGGGAGCAACGCCACGAACTCCTCAACATCTGCGGCAAGGGCTTCACCTGGCTGACCGGATCCCCCAAAGACAACGACTCGCTGCCGCTGGGCAAGCCGGGGATGTTCTTCGGCTTCATCAGCCTGCGGCAGAAAAGCGGCCAGTCCGTCTCCCGCGCCAGCGTCGCCTGGGAGTTTGTGGAAACCCTGAGCGCCGCGCAGCAGGCCATCCTGCGGGAAACCGCCCGGACCCAGCATCCGCTCGTCGATGCCTATCTCGCCAAGCGCACCGCCTTCCTCCGCCATTTGGAGGGTCATTTGGGCGGCAGCGCGGTCGATGAGGAATTCCTGATGAAGCTCGGCGTGGAGCTGGGCGACCTCGACGTGCGGGTCGGCGTCATCCAGGCCCGAGCCTACGCCGCCCTCCGCGAAGGGCTTACGGAAAAACAGATGGCCTCGCTCATGAACCTGCGCGCCCGGAACACCCTCGATTCCGAAAGCCTGGCGGGCCTTTCCATCGCCGAGCGCGGCGAACGCCTCGCCTTCCTCTGCGTCTCCTGCCATTCAACCGTTCCGGGCTGCGGACCGCCGCCGCAAAGGGACTTACCTGGAATCCCGAAAACCTCGAACGCTTCCTCGCCTCCCCCAAGTCCATGCTGCCGGGGACGAGCATGACCTTCCGGGGATTCCTCCATGAAGCCGACCGCCGGGCCGTGATCGAATACATCCGGTCCGCGTGGAGATAATCGTCGCGCGGCCGCTCAAAACCTCACAACCAATCCGACTCTCCAACGAATTCCCGGCGTCAGTTGCGTGGCCACGACGCTGCGATGGATCGGGATCCGCGCGGAGCCTTCCAGCGCGATGTTCTCCCGTAACTTCACTGAGACGCCC
>JAYPGD010000162.1:312-11570 GCA_038126655.1 Verrucomicrobiales bacterium | reverse complement strand
CCTTGAGCTCCTCGTCGGTCACGTCCTCGTTGCGGATGCGCTCCATCTCCTCCATGACGATGGAGGAGGCGTAGGCGACGGTGCGGTTCTTCGACTGGAAACCCGCCATGAAGATGGAGGGAAAATAGGTTCCGCCCGGGAAGTGGGAGCCGGCCGAGTAGGCGAGGCCTTCGTCGGAGCGCACGCGGTTCATGATGCGGGAGGTGAAGCCGCCCCCGCCGAGGATGTCGTTCATGATCCGGATGGCGAAGTAGTCCGGATTGTCGCGCCGGACGCCGGGCAGGACGATGGAGACGCGGCCCTGGTTGACGTCCTTGTCCACGAGGTAGGCGCCCGGCTCGGCGAAGGCGGCGTCGGTCGGGATGGCCTTGGGCGTCTTCCCCTGGATCGGCCAGTCGGAGAACATCTTGTCGAGCTTGGCGATCAGCTGGTCGCGGTCGAAATCGCCGTTGGCGGCGACGACGAAGCTCTTCGGGTGGAACCAGTCGCGGTGAAAGGCCTTCAGGTCGTCCCGGGTGATGGATTCGATGGAGGCCTTGGTGGCGTGTTGGTTGGACCAGAAGTTCTCGCCGCGGGTGAGGAAGCCGCGCTCGCGGGATTCGATGTTGCGGGAGTCGTCGTTGCGCTGCTTCATCTGCTGGAGGATCTGCTGCTTGCGCAGGTCGATCTTGTCCTTTTGGAAGCGCGGGGAGGTCAGCGCCTCGCGGAGGATCCTGAGGCCCTCGTCGAGATCCTTGGAAAGCAGGTTGATGCTGACGCTGCCCTGGTAGTCGCCGATGCCGGAGGAGACATCCGCCGCGAGGAAGGCGGTGTGCTCCTCGAATTCCTCGGCGGACCAAGACTTCGTGCCGCCCTTGCTGAGCAGGTAGCCGGTGAAGCTCGCGAGGCCTTCCTTGCCCCTGGGCTCGAGGTATTTGCCGACGCGCACCTTGACCGCGAGGTTGACCAGCGGCAGCTCCTTGTCGGGCACAATGTAGGCGACGGGGCCGGACTTCAGCTCCACGCGATACTCGGCGGGATTCGGCGACTCATAGACCAGCGGCTTGAACTTCAGCTTCTCCGGCCGGTCCGGGATGTCGGACGCGGCGAAGGAGGTGGAAGCAAACGCAGCCAGCGTCAGACCTGCGAAAATTGAAATCGTTTTCATGGAAGTGTCTTTTATCCGTGTCAATCCGTGTTCATCCGTGGTCGCGCTCAATTCGAACCTCCCTCGATCTCCTTGATGCGGGCTTCGACCTTCTTGCGGTAGATCTTCATGAACTGTTTTTCCTTCTCGCCGGCCTGGCCCATGCGGGCGGTGACCTGCTCTAGGCCGGCCTTGAGTTTCGCGGCGTCGGTCTCGGCCTTCAAGGCGCCGACGATCCGGCGGATCATCGCCTTCTGCTGATCGTCGAGCCCGACGAGGTCCGGGTCCTCGTCCTTCTTCGCGCCTTCCTTGCGGGTGTAGACGGCGACCGCGCGATTCTCCTTGGTGAAGTATTTCTTCGCGACGCGCTTGATGTCGTCGGTCGTGACGGCGAGCGCCTTGGGGCCGCCCTCGTTGATTTCCTTCCAGTCGCCGAGGCCCTCGTAGAAGATCAACTGGATGAGGATG
Source organism: Verrucomicrobiales bacterium (assembly GCA_038126655.1). GTDB lineage: Bacteria > Verrucomicrobiota > Verrucomicrobiia > Limisphaerales > JAYPEY01 > JAYPEY01. Next base: position 9,976 of record JAYPGD010000162.1, on the reverse strand, counting down.
TAGAAGTTGTTGCGCAGCTTGCGGTATTCGTAGGCGGCGAACTGGTTCTTCACCTTCTGCAGCTCCTTCTCGGGCACGTCCTCATTCTTGAGTTTCTCCAGCTCCGCATAGATGGCCTGCTCGACCTCCTCCGGCGTCTTGCCGTCCTTGGCCTCGCCTCCGGCGTTGAACAGGCCCGCCCACTTGCGCGAATCCTGCCGGGCGAAAACGCTGGTCGCAACCTCCTTGCCGAGGACCAGGCCCTTGTATAGGCGGCCGGTGCGGTCGGAGAGAATCTGCGAGATGACATCCAGGACGTAGGAATCAGGGTGCCCGAAAGGAACGCTGTGCCAGAGGATGTCCACCTGGGGATTCGCCTCCAACTCGGCGCTCATGCGCTTCTCGATCTGCTGGTCCAGCTCCAGCGTCACCACATCCGGCGCTTCCTTCTTACCGCGCGGAATGCGGCCGAAATACTCCTCCGCAAGCTTCAGGGCGGGGCCGTTCTTGAAGTCGCCGACCAGGACCAGGGTGATGTTCTGCGGCGCGTAATAGGTCGCGTAGAATTCATCGGCCTGCGCCTTGGAGATCGCGGGGATGTCCGAAGGCCAGCCAATCACCGGCCAGCCATAGGGATGCGACACCCAGAACATGGAGTTGAACTGCTCCTCGGCGCGTCCCAACGGCGTGGATTCCGTGCGCATGCGGCGCTCTTCGAAGACCACGTCGCGCTCGGCGTAGAACTCGCGGAAGACCGGGCGCAGCAGGCGCTCGCTTTCCATCCACATCCAGAGCTCAAGTTTGTTGGAGGGGACGGTGATGAAGTAGCCGGTCTTGTCCTCGGTGGTGAAGGCGTTCATGCCCGAGGCGCCGGCCGCGGTGTAGATCTTGTCGAATTCGTTCTTCACCAGGATCTCGCGCTGGGCGTCGATGAGCTTCTTGAACTCCGTGTTCAGCTCCTGGTAACGCTTGGTCTGGTTTTCCGGCTTGAGGATGTCGTCGATCTCGCCGCGGCGGTAGGCGGCGCGCATCTTGGCCTCCTCCTGGCGCATCAGGTCGCGCACGCGCTCCTGCTCGGCGATGATCTCCTGATCCTTCCGGTAGTCCTTGGTCCCGATCGTCGGCGTGCCCTTGAACATCATGTGCTCGAACAGGTGCGCGATGCCGGTGATGCCGGGGCGCTCGTTGGAGCTGCCCACCTTCACAACCCAGCCGCCCGAGACGGTGGGCTCGCCCTGGCGCTCAACCATCAGGACCTTCATCCCGTTGGACAGGGTCTTCTCGACGACGGGCACGGCCGGCGCGACAGCAAGGGCGGACAGGAGCACAAGGAAGGGGAGAATTCGGCGGGTGGCTTTCATGAGCATGAATCGTTTAAAATTCGCGTCCCGGTCAAGGACCGGCAGTCCGATACAACTGCCGCAAAGGCCGCTTCGCGTCAACGCGCAAGGGAGGCGGGGCGAACGGTGGGGCGTGAACGGAAGCGGGTGGCGACTGAACGGGCGCAACCCCAGGCATAGGTAGTCCCATCGGGACGACTGAGAATAGCCCGGCGATTCATCGCCGGGAAAAGCGCCCATTGATCGCAAGTCCCGAACGGGACGGATGAATGCCTTTCCCCTGCCATGCAGCCGGGCATCGGCCGTCCCGTCGGGACTTGATCGCCCCGTTCTCCAAACCCGACGATAAATCGCCGGGCTACTCTCGGATGTCCCTACGGGACTAAGACGGGAGCGCCTCACTTGCCACAGATTCGACCACCCACTTTCGTTTGCGCCCCACCGGCGCCGGAGCGCGGGTCTGTGACCTGCGGTCCGGAGTCAACTCCGGCTACAGCCGCATCCTCCGATTGAAATCCACCGCGGCATCCCCTTTAATCCCGCGTTATGAGACGCGGGCCTATTTCCAAGTTCATCAGACAACACTATCGCCACTTCAACGCCGTGGCGTTGGTGCGCGCGGCGGACGGCTACAACGAGCTCCTTGCGGAAGGCGGCAAGATGTTCGTGACCCTGGCCGGCGCCATGAGCACGGCGGAGCTGGGCATCTCGCTGGCCGAGATGATCCGCCAGGACAAGGTCCACGCGATCTGCTGCACGGGCGCCAACCTGGAGGAGGACATCTTCAACCTGGTGGCCCACGACCATTATGAGCAGGTGCCCAATTACCGCTACCTGAGCGCGCAGGATGAGCAGGACCTGCTCGACCGCCAGCTCAACCGCGTCACCGACACCTGCATTCCGGAAGAGGAGGCGATGCGGCGCATCGAACACGTCGTCATCAAGGAATGGGTGAAGGCCGACCAGGCCGGGAAACGATTCTTCCCGCATGAATTCCTGCAGAAGATCCTGCGCGGCGGGCGACTGAAGAAGCATTACCAGATCGATCCCAAGGACAGCTGGATGCTGGCCGCCATGGAGAAGAAGCTGCCGATCTACGTGCCCGGCTGGGAGGACTCGACCCTAGGGAACATCTACGCGAGCCACAATATCAAGGGAACGATCAAGAACGTAGCCACCGTGCGCAGCGGGATCGAATACATGATCGATCTGGCCAATTGGTATCAGAAGATTTCGAAGAAGCATAAAATCGGCTTCTTCCAGATCGGCGGCGGGATCGCCGGCGATTTTCCGATCTGCGTGGTGCCGATGCTGGAGCAGGACCTGCGTCTGGACGATGTGCAGCTCTGGAGCTACTTCTGCCAGATCAGCGATTCGACCACGAGCTATGGCTCCTATTCCGGCGCCGTGCCGAATGAGAAGATCACCTGGGGCAAGCTCGCCCCGGACACGCCCAGCTTCGTCATCGAATCCGACGCCACCATCGTCGCGCCCCTGATCTTCGCGCACGTGCTGGGCTTGTGAGTGGGGAGGGGAGTATTCAGTGATCACTGATTACCGACCACCGATTACCGACCACTGATTACCGACCACCGATTACTGATCACCGATTACCGACCACCCACCGCCATGTTCCCCGACTACCTCTCCGTAACGGCCGACCAACTCGGCTCCGACTCCCCGGTTTCCGTCGCCATCGACGGCGACAAGGACTCCCTCGCGCGCCATATGGCGTCCGCGATTCTTGAGGAATTCCGCGCCGGTCAGGCCCGCGCCAATGGCGCGACCCTGATCCTGCCGGTGGGGCCGGTGGATCAGTTCCCCATCCTCGCCGGGATGGTGAACGAGTCGAACCTCGACATCCGCAACGCGGTCATCATCAACATGGATGAATACCTGACCGACGACGACCAGTGGATTCCGGCGGATCACCCCCTGAGCTTTCGCGGCTTCATGGACCGGTTGTTCTATTCACGGGTGAAACCGGAGCTCGCGCCGGTGGCGGAGAACCGCGTCTTTCCCGATCCGGCGGACTGCGACGCCATCGGCCGCCTGATCGAGGAGCGCGGCGGCGTGGACGCCTGCTTTGGCGGGATCGGCATCAACGGCCACATGGCCTTCAACGAACCGCCGGAGCCGGGTGAAACGATTTCCGACGAGGCCTTTGCCGCGCTCCCGACGCGGAACCTTTCCCTCTCCCGCGAAACCCGGACGATCAATTCAGTCACCGTCGGCGGCGAGACCGCGGTGATTCCGCATCGCGCGGTGACCGTGGGGATGAGGGAGATTCTGGAGGCGAAGCGGTGTCGGTTCTATTGCAACCGTCCGTGGCAGAGCGCGGTCGTGCGGCGGGTGTTGCATGGACCGCTGACGCCGGCGTGTCCGGCGTCGTTTCTGCGAACGCACGCGGACGCCAGCCTGACCGTGACCGATTACGTGGCCGAGCCGCCGGATATCATGCTGCGGTAAGCGTGCGGTCAAAGTGTTGACTCGTCCCGGAGGGACAGGATGTAGCGTCGCCTGAGTCAGGCGATGGGGTCGCAATGGGCTCACAGAGCCCACACTACAGACAGGTCCCGGAGGGACCGGGTGGTTGTCGACACGCAGAGCCGAAGGCGGAATCAATGCTGTTGCGAATTCCGCATTCCGTATTCCGCATTCGACTGTCCCGGAGGGACGAAAGGAAAGCAGCCGGTGTGTGAAGGGAGGAACCACCGGAACCACCGGAACTGCGCAACGGAAACAGTTCAAAGCCCTGGCAGGGGCGATGCGAACCGCCGCCGCAGTCCAAGGCGCTGACGCGCGGCGGTTTTAGCGTTCGGAGGCGACCGTTCCGTGATCCCGTCCGACCACGCCCTTCATTGCGCCTTCCGCGGACCCACCCGCTTGACCGGTCGAGCGATGATCTCGATGTAGATTTCGGGCCAGTCCTTTTCCGCCGCGCCGTCGATGGCGGCGATCAGCCCCGCCGCGGGAGCGCTCGCGGCCGAGGTTGCGTCCCGGCCCACGCGGCAATCGAAGGCCCAGCGGCCCGCGTCTTCGGGCAGTTCCTTGCGCCGCTCGCGTTTCAGGTATTTGCGGACGTTGTTCTTGATGGCGGCCACCACGCGCGGCGGGGCATGGCGCGGGTCGGTCAGGGGAAAGGTCTTCTTCATGGGAATGGAATCATGCGCCCACCGACGCCAGTTGCAGCAATTCGCGGAGTCGCGCGGGATCGGTCGCCGAGGTCTTGGCCACGAAGCCGCGAGCGTGCGCGAAGTGGACATCCTCCTCGTCGCCGATCCGACTCAGATCGATGCCGGGATGATCGCGATAGCGGGAGAGTCCGTAGCCGTCGCCGCGCCGGTCCGGATAGACCAAGGCCGTCATCTCGCCGTCGAGTCCGAGTCGCTCCACGTAGCGCTCCATTCCCATGGAGGGCTCCTTGGGCAGCGGATCCGTCCGCTTGAGGAACAGGGCTTCGAACCCGCCGGCGGATCCCGCCACTGTCCAACGTTCGGAATGCGTTCCAATGAACTCGAGCCGGTCGCGCAGGTTCTGGATGAAGGCGAGCAGGTCGTCGCCGATCAATCGCATCATCTCCCAGATCAGATCGCCGGGCTGATGGCTGGACTCGTGGGCGAAACGCCGCAGCAGGCTGATGTCCATGGGGGAGACCATCTGGTTGATCACCTTGCGTTCGACGCCGAGCCAGTGCGCTGTGTCGCTGGCTCCCCTGGCGTCGAACCACTCCGCGGGTTCCAGCCAGTCGCAGAAACTCCGCGCGTCCTCGTACAGCTCTAGGTGTTTGAGCACGAGGCTCAGGGAACAGGTCGGTTCGTGATCGCGGGGGAATTGATGATGGTCGAAGTTGAGCAACTCCGGTTCGTGGCGCCCCCCGATGTCGACCACGGCGACCCTCGCGGAGGTCAGTTCGTCTTCCTCCGGATCGCGGCGCACGATCTTGACGCCATGTTTCGCCGCCAGCACGCAGCAGGCGAGGAAGTCGTCCTTATGCGCGCCGCCGGGGTGCGTGAGTATGTAGTTCAATTGGGGTTCCATAAAGTCGGGCGGAGAGAGTAGGGGCCAACCCGGGAATACCCAAGGCATTCGTCCAACAACCCGCGCGTCCGGATGTAAACGAAAGTGGGTGGTCGAATCTGTGGCAGGTGAGCTGCTCCCGTTCTTGTCCCGTAGGGACATGGTGTAGCGTCGCCTGTGTCGGGCGATGGTGTCGCATTGGGCTCACAGAGCCCACACTACAGACAGGTCCCGTAGGGACATCCGAGAGTAGCCCGGCGAAGGGACGGCCGATGCCTGGCTTCATGGCAGGGAGAAGGCATTCAGCCGTCCCCTTGGGACTTGCGATCGATGGGCGATTCTCATGGGCCGGCCGGCTGCGATGAATCACCAGCGCGACCTTCGGCCTCCGGTAATGCCACGCGGCTTTGGCATGCCTGCGAAAAGGCGGCGTCAAGCCGCCGCAGTCCAAGGCGCTGGCGCGCGGCGGTTTGGTTGCCTGAAGGCGACGGTCCCAAGAACTGAAATGAGGGAGGTTGATTGGTCTGCCTTGCTGCCGTAGTTTTCTGTGCGCATGAGCGCCTCATTTGATGAGAATGATCCATTGGATGTCGCCCACAAGCGGCATTCGATCTTTCATCGTGACGAGGTCATGAGCAGCGAGACGTGTGGCTGCTTCTATTGCATGGAGATCTTCCCGCCCGGTGAGATTGTCGACTGGAAGGATGAGCGAAACGGGGCGCTTACCACTGCGATTTGTCCGCATTGTTGCGTCGATGCAGTGTTGGGTTCGGACTCTGGATTTCCCATTACCCCTGAATTTCTCCGGCAGATGCGCGACCGATGGTTCGGTTCTTCCAACTATTCTTGAACCCCTCTGCGATCGCCCACATTCTCGCGACGATTTGAAAGCCATGAAACACCTCCTTCCCGTTCTCCTGCTTGTCGCCCCTGGATTTCACTCCGCGCATGCCGCGCAGCCGTTGAACATCGGCGATCGGCGCGAGTTGTTTGTCGATCAACATCTCATCCACGAACTCAAGGGCGACGCGACGCGGCGGTTGCGCCATCCCATCCCGCGCGACGTTGCGGTGGTTCACGGGGAGGCGTGGGAGGGCGCGGGCAGCGGGTATCACACGGTGATCAAGGACGGCGATCTGTATCGCATGTATCATCGCGGTTCGGCGCTGGGCGTGAAGGACGGGAAGCTCAAGATCGGGAAGCAGGTCTACTGCTATGTGGAGAGTCGCGACGGCGTGAACTGGAAGAAGCCGAAGCTGGGCCTGCACGAATACAACGGCTCCAAGGACAACAACATCATCCTCACCGGCCTGGGCGTGCACAACTTCGCGCCCTTTCTCGACGCCAATCCGGATTGCCCCAAGGAGGCGCGCTTCAAGGCGCTGGCGGGGACGGCGAAGGAAGGGGGGCTGTTTGCCTTTCAATCGGCGGACGGCATTCATTGGAAGCTGATGCGCGAGGAGCCGGTGGTGACCGAGGGCGCCTTCGATTCGCAGAACCTGGCGTTCTGGGATCCGACAGCGAAGAAGTATCGCGCCTACTTCCGCACCTTCACCAAGGGCGTCACCACGGGCAAGGTCTGGAAGCCCGCCGGTTACCGCGCCATCCGGACGGCCTCCTCAGACAATTTTCTAGATTGGGCGGACGAGCATGACCTGACCTACGAGGATTCGCCGGACAATGAGCACCTTTATACGAACCAGATCGGACCCTATTACCGCGCGCCGCACATCCTGATCGGGTTTCCGACGCGCTATGTGGAGCGGGGTTGGTCGGATTCCATGCGCGCGCTGCCGCAGTTGGAACACCGCGAAATGCGGTCCAAGGCCCACTTGCGCTACGGGACGGCGATCAACGATGCGTTGCTCATGGCCAGCCGCGACGGGGTTCACTTCGAGCGCTGGAACGAGGCGTTCATGCGGCCGGGCATCCAACGCCCGGAAACCTGGCAATACGGCCAACACTACGTGGCGTGGCACGCCGTGGAGACGAAGTCATCCCTGCCCGGCGCGCCCAATGAGATCTCCCTCTACGCGACCGAAGGCTCCTGGACAGGCGATGACAATCTGATCCGCCGCTACACGATCCGGATCGATGGTTTTGTCTCGGTGAATGCGGGGACGAAGGGCGGAGAACTGGTCACGAAGCCGTTCGTGTTTTCGGGGTCGAGGCTGTCGATGAACTTCGCGAGTTCCGCGATCGGCGGAATTCGTATCGCATTGGAAACGGCGGATGGAAAGGCAATTGAAGGCTTTGGATTCGACGACTGCCCCCAACACTTCGGCGATACATTGGATCGGACGGTGAAGTGGAAGGACGGCGCCGATGTCGGCTCCTTGAGCGGGAAACCGGTGCGTCTGCGGTTCGAGCTGAAGGACGCGGATTTGTTCTCCTTCAAGTTTGATTGAAGCCATGTTGCGCCTTCTCCTCATCCTGGCCTGTCTTCTCGGCTCCGGCCTGCGCGTCCCGGGCGCCGGGCGCCCCAATGTCATCCTGATCATTTCGGATGACCAGGCCTACCGTGACTTCGGCTTCATGGGGAACGGGCGCGTGCGGACGCCGAATCTGGACCGTCTTGCCGGGCGTTCGGCCCGCTATGTGAACGGCTACGTCCCGACCAGCGTCTGCAGTCCCTCTCTGGCGACCCTGCTGACCGGACTGTATCCGCACCAGCACGGCATCCACTACAATCATCCGCCGCCCGGAAACTCGGCCTTCAACAAGATGACCTCGCGCCGCGAATACGAGCGCGTGCGCAGCCGCTCCTTCGGGTTGATCCGCAATCAGCCGACCCTGCCGCGCGCGCTGGCGAAGGCGGGCTACCGCTGCCTGCAGACCGGGAAATTCTGGGAGGGACATTGGCGCAACGCCGGATTCACCGAAGGGATGACGATCTTCGAGCCGCCGCCCGGTCAGACCTTCGGCGGCGTCCGCACCCTGGCCAACGGCGCCAAGGCCGCCCACGGCAATGGCGACTGGGGCCTCAAGATCGGTCGCGAAACCATGAAACCGATCCACGATTTCATCGATGACTGCGCCGATGACAAGACGCCGTTCTTCGTCTGGTATGCCCCTTATCTTCCGCATCAGCCCCACGATTCTCCCCGGGAGTATTTTGATCTTTATCGCAACAAACCCGACATCGCGAAACACGAGGTTCCCTATTTTGCCTCCATTTCCCAGTTCGATGACACCGTGGGCGATCTGCTGGACTTTGCGGAATCCAGGGGGCTGACCAAGGACACGCTGTTCGTCTTCGTCACCGACAATGGCTGGACGCCGGGAACGAGGAGGCACAGGACCCAGAAGGACTTCTTCTATCACACGAAAGAGAGCAAGCGCTCGCCCTTCGAGGACGGCCTGCGCACGCCGATCCTCCTGAGTTGGCCGGGCGTGGTGAAGCCGGCGACGCATGAAGCCCTGGTGAATTCCATCGACCTGGTTCCCACGATTCTGTCGGCCATGGGCGATCCGGATGCGATTCCCGATCGTCCCGGCGCGGACCTCATGCCCTCGGCGCGGGGCGAGGCGGAGCCGGACGCCGGACGCGCGGTGTTCGGAGAGATCTACCCGGGCGACGCCGCGTCACTGCGGAATCCATCCCGCGACATCGCCTATCGCTGGATCCGGGACGGGGACTTCAAGTTGATCGTTCCGCACTCGCAGCGCGACGCCCCACCCTGGGGCGGCTACCTTTCGAAACCGGCGCTCTTCAACGTCGCCGAGGACCCGTCTGAAAAGCGAAACCTCGCCGGCCGCCCGGATCAGCGCGGTCGGGTCGCGCGCCTGAAGGCGAGACTCGATCGTTGGTGGACGCCGGGCGACGATTCCGCCGTTCCCCGGGCGGCGCGACCACGCTGAATTCAAGCGGCCGGTCGTTTGTCGCGCTTTGCGATGCCCCGCATCAACCGGCCCAGAATGTCGGCCCCGGTGATGATCCGCTTCTCGTCCGCCCAGACCAGGATGATGTCGTGGTCGATCACGTCATCCCCGGCGGACACCGGCTGAATCTTGAGGCGGCTGATCACATCGCCCAGCTCGGTGTCCGGGTTGCGGACCACGATCGGCCGATGGCAGAAGGCGTAGGGCGAGCGCGGTCTGGGTCGAAGCAGGAGGTCGCGGGCAAAACCATCGGCGTCGAGCGCCAGCTGCGGCTGCCCCTCGGGGTCGGTCAGGATCACCCACTTGCGGCCGGAGCGCAGCAGATTGACCACGAAGGGATCGTCGCGGCTGTTCTGAAACTCCGGGAACACCGGCAGGTCCACGTTCACCGGCAGACTGATCACGCTTTCGGGATCGACGGGCTCGCCCTCCTGCGACGCCGG
>JAYPGD010000162.1:0-302 GCA_038126655.1 Verrucomicrobiales bacterium | reverse complement strand
GTCCAGGATCATGAAGTTCAGCGCCCCGCGCCCCTCGATGTGCTCCAGGTCGGTCTCCTCGGCCTCGACATGCTTCCTGATGACCTCGCGCAGGTCGCGTTCCCGGTAGTATTCCATCCCTTCCTTGCCCAGCCACCAGTCAAGGATCACGCCGGTGGGCTTGGTGACCGGATAAAGCAGGAACTGATACATCCGCAGGATGGGCGACATCAACGCCGCCATGCGCAATGCGTTCCGCGAGAAATAGGCCTAGCAGGCTGTTGAAAAATTGAACAGGCGCCGGGCTTGGGCGTCAATGGAGC
>JAYPGD010000161.1:4022-11684 GCA_038126655.1 Verrucomicrobiales bacterium | reverse complement strand
GGTGAACGACCAGCTTTCGATCGCGGCGGGTGTGACCATCAACTATGCCAAGGCCTGGTTTCCGGCGCGGTGTTCGATGAGCTTCGTTTCCAGGGGGACGACACGGACGTGGGCTACATCGCGGGCATTCGCTGGCAGCCATTGGAGAAGCTTGCCTTCGGCGTCAAATACCGGAGCGCGACCACCATGCGACTCGAGGGGGATTCCTATCATCGACCAATCTCGGGGCGGGAGCCCATCAGCCTGACCGCGCCCTTGGCCCAGTTTGTCGTGGCGGGCGTCTCGTATCGGCCGACGCCGAAGTGGAACGTCGAGTTCAACGTGGACTGGACGGACTGGGATTCGCTGGAGACCCTGATTGTCGATCGTTCGGTCTCGGCCGACCTACCGTTGGCCTTCAACTGGGAGCCGAGTCTGCTCTATCACTTCGGCGTCACGCGCTATTTCGAGAAGGGCTGGTTTGCGAGCTGCGGTTATTTCTACAGCGTGAATTCCACGACGGATCTGAGCTTCAATCCGGTCGTGCCGGACACCAACCTGCACACCGGTTCGGTCGGTTTTGGACGCGACGGGGAGAAGTGGACCCGGGCGGTTGCGGCGCAATACATCACCGGTCCCGCGCGGAATGTCAGCACGCCGGCCGTGAATCCCATCACGCTTCAGTCGCCGAACGGCAGCTACAAGTTCGAGAACTTCTCCCTGAACTTTTCAGTCGGACTGAAGTTTTGAATCATCGGGAGGATCTCCGGCCGGGTCTTCGTTCTTGGCCTCGGATTTCAACTGGGCTTCGTAGACGCGTTTGAAGTATTCGTGCGCGCCGGTCATCCGGGTCAACCAGGCGCCGAAGGCGGGAAACAGCTCTGTCATCGCGAACAGGGGGCGGACCGGCCACTGGTTCACGATCACCTGGGGTTTGTCGTGGAGAATGGAACGGATGACGGCCCGGGCCACGGCTTCCGGCGGGACCGTTCCCAGAATCGCCGGCGCGGCGCAGCCCGACTGCTCCCTGCTGCGAGCGTAGATCCCCGCCTCGACGAAACCCGGGCAGATGGCCGACGCGCTCACTCCGGTTCCGCGATAGGTTGCGCGCAACGAGGTGGTGAACGCCACCAGGCCGGCCTTGGTCGCGGCATAGGGCTCCTGATACGCGGGGCCCGATTTCCCCGCCAAGGAAGACATGTTCACGATGTGCCCCCGGCCGCGCTCCAGCATGCCCGGCAGGAACAGCCGCGTCAGCGTCATGGGCGCCTCCAGGTTGACCCCCCCGAGGCGATTTCCTCCTCGGCCAGACGATGATAAGGGCGGGTGAATTCGACGCCCGCGTTGTTGATCAACACATCGATCTCACCGAATTCCTTCCCGATGGTCTCCACCACGCGTTTGCGCTCCTCCGGCAGTCGCAGGTCCGCGACCAGGTAAAAGGCCCGGATCCCCGATTTCTCCAGTTCCTCCTTCAGCGGCGGCAGTTCGACTCCGGGAAAGGCGACCAAGGCCAGATTGGCGCCGCGCTTGGCCAGTTCCCGCGCGATGGGGACGCCGAGTCCGCCGGAAGCGCCGGTGACAAGGACGTGAGTGTCGTTGTTCAGTTTCATGACTACACGATTTCCTGCGGGCACTTGGGCGCGGCGTCGAGGAATTGTTGCCCATAGCGCTTCGTCAACGCGCGGTTGTCCAGCAGCACGACGATGCCGCTGTCCGACTTGGTGCGGATCAATCGCCCCACTCCCTGCCGGAACTTGAGGATCGCCTCGGGCAGGGAGAACTCCATGAAGGAATTGCCGCCGCGGGCCTCGATGTCTTCGATCCGCGCCTCGATCAAGGGATGATCCGGCACGGCGAAGGGCAGCCGGGTGATGATGACGCTGGAAAGCGCCTCGCCCGGCACGTCGACGCCCTGCCAGAAACTGTCCGTTCCGAACAACACCGAATCGCGGTCCTCCTTGAATCGTTCCAACATGATCGAGCGCGGCGTGCCGGTGTTCTGCACCAGGCATTCCAGTCCGAGCTCGGCGAAGAAGTCCTCCATGTCCTCCGCCACCTCCTGCATCAGGCGGGAGTTGGTGAACAACACGAAGGTCTTCCCGTGCGTCTCGCGCACGAAGTGTTCGATCCAGTGGACGAGGCTGTCGCGATAGCCCGAATCCCGGGGATCAGGCATCCGGTTGACCACATAGAGCTTCATCTGGCTCTCGAAATCGAAGGGGGAGCCCACCTGCAATTGCAGCGCCGATTGGCCGCCCACGCGATCGGTGAAGTAGGCGAGTCCGGCGTGGCGCGGTTGGCGTTGCGAGGTCTCGCCGGGCCGTTGAAAACGCGTTGTCTGCTCCGGCGCCTTGTCGTTCCTGGTGTCGTCGCCGCTTTTCACCGCCAGCGTCGCGCTGGTCATGACGATGGAGGTCTCGCTGCCGAACAAGCGTTCGCGCAGGTAGGCCGAGATGTCGATCGGGGCCGCGCTGAGCGTGAGGTTCTGGCGGGTCCTGCCGCCGCGCTCGACCCAGTAGACATACCCTTCCGCGCTCTGGCTGAGAAAGGCGGCGACGCTTTCGCGAAGCTCCAGCAGGCGACGGTTGCACTCCATCAGCTCCTGGCCGGTCTCGGCGTCTTCGCTCGATTTGATCAACTCGCTGACCAGTTCGCGCAGGCGTTGGATGGGCAGGGTCATGTTGTCTTCCACCAGATCCGGTTGGCGGATGCGCAGTTCGCTCCAGGCGCGGGCCTTGCCGTCGCCGCCGCGGTTTCTGCCGTGATTCTGCTCCATGTATTCCGCCAGCTCCCGGCAGGCGCCATCGACATTCTCAAAGAACTTGTCGGACTCGCTGAGCAGGTCGGCGACGTGCTTGACGGCCTCGCCGCGACGCAGGATGGAAAGCAGCCCCTTTTCCGTGCGCGGGTTCCAGAGCCGTTGCAGGGAATAGCGGACCTGGCCGTTGGAGACGCTCAGGCCGATGTGGCGCGCCGCGACCTTCTCCACGGTGTGGGCCTCGTCGAAGATGACGAAGTCGTTCTTGAACAACACGCCCTCGCCCGGTTCCTCGGGCATGCCGCCGAGATACATGAAGAACAGCGTGTGGTTCAGGACGACGACATCGGCGGAGAGGATCTTGTTGCGCGCGCGCTGGAAGAAGCAGAGCCCGTTGTCCCGCGCAAAGTCCGATTGCTTGCCGCAGGTCTTGGGCGTGCAGATGCCGCGCTCGGAACAGACTTGGCTCCAGACCTTGGGATCCGGCTCCAAATCAAAATCGGAAAGCGTGCCGTCCTCCGTCCCCTTGGACCACTCGTAGATGCGCTCCAGTTCCTGCTGTTCCGGCGAAGTGAACAGGCTGCCAGCCTGCGCCATCGCCCGATGCAGCCGCTTGGAGCACAGGTAATTCTGTCGCCCCTTCAACATCGTGAAACTGAAATCGACCGGCAGGACCTGCTTCAACATCGGCAGATCCTTGTCCACCAGCTGCTCCTGGAGGTTGATCGTGTGCGTCGAAATGATCGCCTTCTTCTGGTGGGCGGCGGCGAAGAGAATGGCGGGCACGAGATAGGCCAGGCTCTTGCCGACGCCGGTTCCGGCCTCCACGATCAGGTGCTCCCCGTCCTGCAACTGCCGCGCCACCGCCATCGCCATGGCCTGTTGCTCCGGCCGATACTCGAAGTTGCTCGCCTGCGACAACACGCCCGTCGGCGAGAAGAAAGCCTCCACCTGCGACACGAGATCCGCGCCGGCGGGTTGATGGTCGATGTCGCTGATCATGATGCGTGTTGCGTGCCTGTCGCGCCGTAGCTGCGAAGCGAAGGCGGATTGCGGGTTGCGGGTTGCGGGTTGCGGATTGCGGGTTGCGGGTTGCGGGTTGCGGGTTGCGGGTTGCGTGGTGCGTGGTGCGTGTTGCGTGTTGCGTGCTTGTCGCGCCGTAGCTGCGAAGCGAAGGCGGATTGCGTGTTGCGGGGATTGTGATGGGGAGTATCTGTCAATTGTTATCCGAATCGATCAGCCTGCAGCGTTTGGCATGTCGATACTTCCTTGAATGGCGTTTGATTTCCTCACGCAACACGCCTCACGCCTTCCTGGTCTCCACCTCCACGATCGACCGGTTTTTCGCGATGCCGTTGGCGGCCAGAACGCCGCGCCAGTTGACGCAGGGGTAGACGATCGCGTCGCGGCCGACGACGCTGCCGGGATTCAGGACGGCATTGCATCCGACCTCGGCCCGGTCGCCGAGCAGGGCTCCAAACTTCCGCAGGCCGGAGTCGATGCGTTGGCCGTCCAGGGCGACCTGGACGTTGCCCGGCACGATCTTGACGTTGGAGATCTTGACGCCCGCCCCGAGGTGCGCCTTGTGGCCGAGGATCGAATCGCCCACGTAGTTGAAGTGCGGAACCTGGCAGCCGTTGAACAGCAGGGCGTTCTTGAACTCGCACGAGTTCCCGATCACGCAGTCGTCGCCGATCACGACATTCTCGCGGATGTAGGCGTTGTGCCGGATCTGGCAGTTCTTCCCGATGTAGGCGGGGCCCTTGATCATGGCGCCCTCCTCCACGACCGTTCCCTCGTCGATGAACACGTCTTCCCCGACAAACACGGACCCGACCGCGGTGTTGCGCAACCCGGGTTTCAGGTGGAGGGAGAGGTAATCCTTGATGCGGCGCAGTGCGTCCCAAGCGCGCTCACAGCCCTCGAAAATGGCCGCGTGCCCCGTCTGTGAAAGATCAAACAAGTCATCCGGTTTCAACACGCCGTTCAGGATCGGGAAAACAAACGCGCCCCGCAAGACCGGAGTCGGGCGCGCCGGGGCTTTCACCAGCTTTGCCGGTATCGCGCGCAACTGACGGCCGACGTTGAAGGACATGGACTCCTTCTCTGATTCGTGTTCATTGGTGTCCATTCGTGGTTTAAGGAATTCTCATGATCAAACTCAAGAACCTCCAGAAAGGCATCCAGACGAAGGCGGGTCCGCTTTACCTGCTGCAACAGATCAACCTCGAGATCGAGGCCGGCGACTTCGTCACCATCATGGGGCCGTCAGGCGCGGGCAAATCGACCTTGCTCAACATTCTCGGCATGTACGACGGCGAGTGGGAGGGAGAGTATCATCTCCACGAGCATGCCGTGCATTCCTTGAAGCCGAAGGAGCGCATCGCGCTCAACAAGAAACATATCGGCTTCGTGTTTCAGCAGTTCCATCTGCTCGACGATCTCACCATCGCGGAGAATCTCGACATCCCCCTGTCCTACCGCGATGTGAAGAAATCCGAGCGGCAGGCCGTCGTCGCGGATGCGTTGGATCGATTCGGGATCGTCGCCAAGAAGGACCTGTTTCCCGGTCAGCTTTCCGGAGGGCAGCAACAGTTGGTCGCTGTGGCGCGCGCTGTTATCGCCAAGCCGGATCTCCTTCTCGCCGATGAGCCGACCGGCAATCTCCACACGGACCAGGGCCGCGAGATCATGGAGCTGTTCAAGAAACTGAACGACCAGGGGACGACGATCATCCAGGTCACCCATTCGGAGGAAAACGCCGGCTATGGGAACCGCATCGTCAGGCTGAAGGACGGCTGGATGGAGAAGGGGTGAGGTGGAACGGGCAGCCACCGCGGTAAGGTGTCGACGTCTTCTGCCGCGGCCAGACGCAGCGGAACCCAGGCAAGGCAGGCGATGCCGAGAACATCGGCGCAACGATCCCCCGCTGAGATCGTCCTCCCCAGGATGAGAATCTGCGGGAATTCCTCCAACACCACGACCACCAGCGTCAACTCGGACTTGGATATTCCGGGATTGGATCCTACAAAGCGTCCAGTCCAAATTCGAAATCAAGCTTCCATGAAGAATCTCTACCCGCTCCGCACGTTGGCCGCATTCGCCCTGCTCACGTTCGTCCTCGTCCCCGCCCTGATGGCCGGCAAGAAGGACAAGTCGCTCGACATCTACTGGATCGATGTCGAGGGCGGCGGCGCCACGCTGATTGTCACGCCCGAGGATGAGTCCATCCTCATCGACACCGGCAATCCCGGCGTCCGCGATCCGGGCCGCATTCACCGGGTGATCACCGGGGCGGCGGGATTGAAGCGGCTTGACCACATGATCATCACCCACTGGCACGGGGATCATTTCGGCGGCGCGGCGGAGTTGGCCGCGCTGCTCCCGGTGGTCAATGTCTGGGACAAGGGCGTTCCGGAATTGACGCCGGACAACAAGCCGAACGACCGCCGCTACCTGTTGATGATCAAGCCCTACAAGGCGATGAAGGTCGAGAAGCGCAACACGATCAGGGCGGACACGGTCCTGCCGCTGAAGCAGCCGTCCTTCCCCGGCGCGCCCAAGCTCACGATGCGCTGCATCGCCGCCGACCAGATCTTCACCCGCAAGGCGCCCCAGAATGCGCCGGAGGCAAAGCACGACGCGATCCGGCTCAAGAAGAAGGACACCAGCGACAACGCCAACAGCGTGAACATGCGGCTCGATTTCGGCCCCTGGAGTTTCTTCGACGGCGGCGACACCACCTGGAATGTCGAGGGGGAACTGGTGTCCCCGGTCAATCTCATCGGCGGCGTGGATGTCTACCAGGTCAACCATCACGGCCTGGATGCCAGCAACAACCCGGTGTTTGTCCACGCCTTGGAGCCGACCATCTCGGTGATGTGCAATGGACGGACCAAGGGTTGCGGTCCGGAATCCTTTGCGGCCTTGAAGAGTTGCCCGACGATCAAGACGATGTATCAGCTCCACCGCAACGAGCGGAAGGATTCGGAGAACAACACCGGCAAGGACTTCATCGCCAACCTGCACGGCGAGGGTTGCGAAGGCAATTACATCAAGCTTTCCACCAGCCCGGACGGGACCCGTTACACGGTCACGATCCCCAGCAACGGCCACAAGCGGACCTACCAGACCAAGGGGCTTTGAGCGGGAGGGCGGATTTGTTCCGCGTGTGGCCGGGTCAGTCCTTCCGCAATTTGACAGCCTGTTTGACGAAGCCGGCCTTCCGCGTGTTCCTGCCTTCGGTCTTGTGTTCCGGCGCGTCGTCGCCGAGATCCTCGCGGGCCTTCGCCGCCAGGCCGAGCAGGCGCTTCACGACTTCCGGATTTGCCTTGGCGACGTTGTTCTTCTCCCCGATGTCCGACTTCAGGTTGTAGAGTCTGTCGGGAAGCTTCGTGGACTTCGCGTTCCTGCCGCGGCCGCGTTGGGTTCGGGCGAGATGCAGTTTCCAATCCCCGCTGCGCACCGCCTGAAGCTGGCCGCGGAAGTAATAGTAGAACGCCTCATGCGGCGTTCGGGCCCCTGTCTCGCCGAGAAGCAGGGGCCGGACATCGCGCCCGTCGATGATCCGGTCCTTCGGCGCCGAACCTCCGGCCAGCGCGGCGAAGGAAGGAAGGAGATCCATCGAAGTGGCCACCTCCTTGCACACGCTTCCCGGGGGAATCCGGCCGGGCCAGCGGATGAGGAACGGCACGCGTTGTCCGCCCTCCATCGTGCTGCCCTTGGCGCCGGACAAGGGGTGATTGCTGGCGCCCCAGCGCGTGGCGCCGCCGTTGTCGCTCAGGAACACGACGATCGTCTTCCGGTCGATCTCCAGTTCCTTCAGGGTCTTGAACACCTCGCCGACCGACCAGTCGATCTCCTCGACCGCGTCGCCCCATTTTCCGTTGGCGGACCTGCCGGCGAACTTCTCGGAGGAGAAC
>JAYPGD010000161.1:0-4012 GCA_038126655.1 Verrucomicrobiales bacterium | reverse complement strand
GTCCTTGCGCGCGCGCAGCCATTTGACGACCTCCTTCGTGTAGCGTTGCGTGATCAGCCGTTGGTCCGGCTCGGTCTCGACGACCTTCTCATTGCGCAGCAGCGGCAATGGCGGGTAGCCGCGATTGGTGACGACCTGACCCGCGCCGTTCATTGCGCCCATGTCGTTTGAATAGGGAATGCCAAAGTAGCTGTCGAAGCCCTGCCGCGTCGGGAGGAATTCCGTCTGGTCGCCGAGGTGCCACTTGCCGATGCAGGCCGTCGTGTAGCCCTGCTGCTTCATGATCTCGGCGATGGTGATCTCCTTCGGATTCAACCCGCGCTGGTTGCCCGGAAAGAGCACCCATTGTCCCTTCTCATTCTCGTGCAGGCCGACCCGCTTGGGATAACAACCGGTCATCAACGACGACCGCGACGGCGAACACACCCCGCTGGTGACATAAAAGTCCGTGAACTTCCGCCCTTCCTTCGCCATCCGATCGAGGTTCGGCGTCCGGTGTTTCTTCGAGCCGAAAGGGCCGATGTCGTTATAGCCGAGATCGTCGCAGAAGATGATGATGAAGTTCGGGTGTTCCCCGGCGGCGTGGGACCGGGCCGGGATCTGGAACAGGAGCGAACCGAGGAACAAAAGCAGCGCAATTCGGGGTTTCATTGGGACGGAGGTTAGGTTTCTCTTGATTGCCATGTCCATGAAAATGCCCCTGTTGATTCGCCGCGCCGCCCTCGCGGGGATCATCGCGTTCTCCACGTTGTCCCAGAATGCAGTCGCCGCCGCGGTGCGGGTCGGCAGTGACGCGGAACTCCGCCGAGGCCTGGCCGGACTCCGGGCCGGCGATGAACTGGTCATCGCCCCCGGGAACTATCGCGGCGGCGTCTCGGCGCGCGGACTTCGAGGCGAAGCCCGGCGGCCGGTGATTGTCCGCGGGGAGGACCCGAAGCGCCCGCCGGTTTTTCGCGGCGGCAATGTCGGTTGGCACTTGTCGGGCTGCAACAACGTGACGCTGCGCGACATCCGGGTGGTCGGCTTTCCCGGGAACGGGATCAACATCGACGAAGGCGGCGCTGGACGTCCCTTGTCCGAGGGCATCCGCTTGGAACGCGTGAGCATTGAGGACACCGGACCGCGCGGCAACCACGACGGCCTGAAGCTCTCGGGGCTCGCCGGATTCCAGGTCGTCGACTGCGCTGTCGCCGGCTGGGGAGGATCGGCGATCGACATGGTCGGTTGCCACAAGGGCCGGATCGAGGGTTGCCGATTCGTCGGCAAGGACGGCTTCAGCCAAAGCAACGGCGTGCAGGCCAAGGGCGGGTCGAGCGACATCGTCATACACGACTCCATCTTCAATCGCGCCGGACAACGCGGCGTCAATCTCGGCGGCTCCACGGGGGCGCCCTACTTTCGACCCAAGGACGCAACCTTCGAAGCGACAGGAGTCGTCGTCGAAAACTGCCAATTCGAGGGCGGGCTTTGCGCGGTGGCCTTCGTCAATTCCAAGGATTGCATCGTGCGATACAACCTCATCTACAAGCCGGACAAATGGATCTTCCGCATCCTCCAGGAATCGCAGGGCGATCGCTTCCTGCCCTGCCAGGCCGGCGTGTTCGAATCCAACCTCGTGGTCTACGACCGACGCGTGCGCTCCTTCGTCAACATTGGGCCCAAAACCCTTCCGGAAACCTTCACGTTGCGTGGCAACTTCTGGAGCGATTCCGAGGGCGCGTGCCGACCCAATCTCCCGATCCGCGAGTCGGGCGGACGACAGGTCGGCGGGCTTCGCCTGCGGCGCGATCGTAGCGGCGCGTTGCGAACTTCCGGGAGCGGCCTGGCGCGGGAGCTCGGCGCCGTGGGCATCGCGACAAAGAAGACACGGGAGTAGCAACTGTTGCCGCGAAACAGCGGGGCGAAGCTCGCGCTGAACCGGGCCTGCGACAAGTTCTGACGCTGGCCTGCAAGATCCAATGTCCGGCCCGGGAGCTTTGTCCCACCCCATTGCCCAATTCACGACGCTTGCGGAATCTCCGCGCGACAACGCAGGGCATACGGGTCTGTGAGAAACACAAGCAAAACAGCCTGTGTTGTAGCGTGCTCTCTGTGAGAGCATTGGATCGATCTGGCGCAAGTTCGCGTGGTTTCGGCTCACAGAGCCGACGCTACAACCGTGGAGTCAGTCGGGTTGCATGACTCATGCGAAGCGCTGCGCGACAACGCCCCCTGCGTTGACACCGCGCGTTCAACGGTCGAGGCTGACGCGGTGAACAAGGAGAATCTGAATTCAACCGTCAACCGGAGGAAACCATGTTGAAAGGATGTCTGATCGCTGTGGCGTTCGCCGCCGCCCTGGTAGTTGGAACGGGTGTGTAGTTGTGGACCAAGAAGGACGCCATCGTCACCGGCATTCAGGAGGCGTTTGAAGTCCCGCCGCACGGAACGCAGGAACATATCGAACCCCTCTACGGCGACCTGTTCAAGGAGCTCGACGCCGCGGCGGACAACGCCGATTCAAAATTCACCTTCGGTGCCGCGGTCGAGAAGATGGATCTTCCCGAAGAGGTCGTCTACATCGGCGTGAACCAAGGCGATTCAACGACTGATGTCATCAAGACCGGGGATTGGACCAGCCATTCCTACAAGGTCATCAACGGCTATGGAGCCGGGACCGTGAGCGGCGATGGCAGGACCATGCAGCTCATGATCCGCGCCCGCAACGGGTGCTGGGACTACATGGACGGCTATGTGGTCCACTTGGAATACAAGGGTGAGGAATCGGGAGAATCATCCGCGAATGCGACGAGCGCCGCGCCGCGGGACGGCGGCGACTGACTGATCGGACTTCATATGATGAAGGCAGGGCAGCGGCGGCCCCCGGCCCGACCGTCATTGCTGCGACACACTCCGGGGTCGAGAGGCGCTTTCGACTCAGCGCCGGGGGTGGCGAAGAATTACCCCCGTCTACCGAGGCTGGAAACCCTCCGGGTTGGAACGCAGAACGCGCTGGGCCGCTGAATGCGGATTGCCAAACGGTCGTCGCCAGTCACTTCTTCGCCATCTGCCCCGGGGCGCGGACGCCCTTGCCCTGGCGCTTGGTCAGCCGGTCGCCGAGTTCGGCGCGGGCCTTTTCGGCGAAGCGTTGGAGACGTTTCACCACTTCGGGATATTTGGCGGAGAGGTCCGTGGTTTCGCCCATGTCGTCGGCGAGGTTGTAGAGTTCCGGCTTGGTCACCTTGGCTGATTGGTAGCGCACGGGCGTTCCGCCGGTTCCGCCTTCGCGGTTGCCGAGCGTGCGGTAGGTATGCGGGAAGTAGAGCTTCCACTTGCCCATCAGGACCGCATGCAGCTCGTTCTGCTTGTAATAGAACCAGTAGCCCTCGTGCGGATTCTTCGCGCCCTTCTCGCCGGCGAGCAGGGGCCAGATGTTCAGGCCGTCGATCGTGTGCTTGGGCAGTTCCGCGCCGACGAGGTGCGCGATCGTGGGCAGGAGATCGATATTCATGGCCGGCGTGTCGCAGACCGTGCCGGCGGGAATGCGACCGGGCCAGCGCATGATGGTCGGTTCGCGTTGGCCGCCCTCCCAGGCTGTGCCCTTGGCCTCGCGCAATGGCAACGCCGATCCCGCGTGGTCGCCGTAGGAAATCCAGGGGCCGTTGTCCGAGGTGAAGATCACCAGTGTGTTCTCATCGAGCCCGTTGCGCTTGATGGCCTTCAGGATCTCGCCGACCGACCAGTCGATCTCCTGGATGACGTCGCCATACATTCCCTGCTTCGAGGAGCCCTTGAACTTGCCGGACACATACAACGGCACGTGCGGCATGCTGTGCGGGACGTAGAGGAAGAAGGGCTTGTTCTTGTTCTTGTCGATGAATTCCACGGCGCGCCCGGTGTACCAGGACGTGATCAGCTTTTGGTCCTCGCCCGTGACGGGGCTCTTCACGACCTTGTCGTCCTCGATCAAGGGCAGGTCCGGATAATTGCGGCCGGCGGTCGGATGAAAGGGCCACATGTCGTTCGAGTAGGG
>JAYPGD010000160.1:0-11701 GCA_038126655.1 Verrucomicrobiales bacterium | reverse complement strand
GGAACGCCGGCCACGGTGGAACCGGGCGAAGGCTGGTCGGCGACGGTGAAGCTGCATGAATCCCAACGCGCCATCACGCCGGGGCAGGCCTGTGTGTTCTACCAGGACGACCTGGTCGTCGGCGGCGGTTGGATTGCGGCGTGACGCGCAACTCATTCCATTCCGTCTGCTCCGCGGCGGACGTCGCGGGACGCCCGTCCTTCTCACGCCTCCCCGCTTTTCCCCGTCAGGCAGACAGGTTGAATCCCGTTCCACGGCCCGCTTACTTCCCCGCCTGACTGAAGCGGAACGGTTTCTCCCCGGTGATGCTTTTGCTGGTGATCGTGGGGCACCAGTATTTCTCCACGTGTTCGACGATCTTCTCCAACCCTTCGAAGTGCTTTCCCGGGTCGCGGTGGTAGGAATCGGTCAGATCGCGACACAACACGACGTTGCGCTTCTGATACACCATCTGCCGGATGCCGAAGGGGCGGCCAAGGACGCAGCGATTGGTATGCACGCCCATGATAATGACGTTCTTGATGCCGCGCGACTCCAGCCGATTGTGGATCTCCTGCCCATTGCTGGTGGCTGCGTCCGCGTCCGTCATTTCAATGGCCTTGATCTGTGATTCCCAGACCCGCCGATCGGGTCCGCAGGGATTCGGCGTATCGCAGGAGCAACCGGCGGCCTCCAATTTCCCGGCAAGCGGACCCTCGTGTTCGGGATTGAAATAGTTCCACTTGAACCCGACGCCCGCCTTGGCGACAGGCGCCGATTCGGCGTTCCTGCGGACAGCCTGCCCCTTGTAGAAATCGTCGCAACCGCTGGGCGCGTGGATGATCAGCACGCCCCTGTCCCGCGCCGCCTTGACGACACGGTTCATGTGCGGCGCCATTTCCACCACCCGCTTCGCCGCGCTGACAAAATGGTGATCGTTCCACATGTCCACGATGATGATGGCTGTTTCCTTCGGGCTCCAATCCGCGCGTTTGCGGACCTCCTTGAAGCGACCGTCAGACTGCTTCACTCGGTTGCGGAGCTGAACCTGCAAGACGACATCGTCTGCCGCGGGAACCTGAACTGAGGTCAGGGTCAGAATGAGCGCGATTGCGGCAGAATTGCGGGCAGAGGCATTGAGCGAGACTCTATTCATGGCGCTCAGTGTTTCACGATTCCCGTAGGGTCGCGCAAGCGCAATTCTCGCCTGATGCGCTCGTCGGCGACGGACGGAGTCGGGCCGTCGATGCGTGGTCAGGCGCTGGGAAAAAACTCCACGGCGAAGAACATGACCCATGCAGCGCCCAGAAAAAGCAGCGCCGCCGCGGGTGTTGCGGACCGCTCCACTCTGGGTGCGGGGTCCTTGACAATCAACCCGACCAGCCAGGAGATCGCTGTCACGATCGCGATTGGCGCGGTCCCGAAGATAAGCGCGCATGTCGTCGCGGTTCTTACCTCAAAGAACGAAGTCGAGCCTCCCCAGTACTGGACCGGGCCGTAAGCTCCCGGGACGCGCAGAATTTGCGAAAACAGGATTAGGCCGAGGATCAACGTGGCGAATCCCAGCGTGAATGCCGCGATGCCCGCGCGCCCGGGTGTGCCGCATCCCAGCTTCTTTTGGTCCAGTATCCATGCGATGCGGGAAACGAGGAGCGCCGCGCCGAAGGCGAGGGCCAGTGTCAGCAGAGTTTTCATGTTCAAGTCAGGTGGTGATTGCGGGTTGGACGGGGGGCGGGTGAAGGCATCGCGTTGTTCATCGACTGAAGGATCCGCGAGCGCCAGACGCCGGCCGCCGCGCCCACCAGATGCGCCAAGGGAGCCACCCTCAGATCGATGGCGGCCGAGGCGGCGAACAGGGGCGATGGATTGACGAATTCCACGGCAATCTTGCCGCACAGCGCAATGAGGAAGGCTCCCCAGAGCAGCCGTTCGCCTGGCGCGGACCGCATTCGCTCGCAGGCAAAACAGACAAACAGGGCGGTGGCGACGCCGGAAAGCCCGGCGTATTGCAGCATGTCCGCTTCACAGAGATACAATGCGGGGCCGATCAACAGAAGGGCCCCAAAAGTCGCTGTTGCCAGCGATCGCGATGGTTCGTTCTTCGCGCCCCAACCGATCGCCGCCAGAACAACGAGGTTCCAGATCAGATGACTTGCCGACCAATGCGCGAGGTGGCAGGTGAACAGGCGCCAGAGCTGGCCCTTTTCAATGCCGACGCGATCAAAGAGCAACAGTTCGTTGAATTGGGGGAAGACGGCTGCCGTAACCGCCGTCGTCATCAGGCACATGAGAAGAAAAAAGATTCCCCCGTCTGAATCTGCGCGCCTTGGATCTCTGAACGTCGTGGCGCAGGCGTCCGCGCCTTCGGATTCGCCGGGCCTCCCCTCCCGGGCGTTCGAATCCGGCAGCGGAAGGCCGCCGGAACTCGCAGACGGGATGGCCGCGCTACGGGGGGCTTTCCGATTCAAGCTTTCGGAACAATCCCGAGCCTGCGCTACAAGCTTATGGTTCATCGGATACGGGCTGACTTCTTGACTACGAGCGGGTTCGCCTGCGCCGGGCGCTCCACGCGCCTGCGCCGACCGCCAGCAGGGCGGCGCCCATGCCGAGGCTTCCGCCGCCCGTGTAACCCGGGCTGTGGGTGACGATGTATTTCTCCGGTTGCTCCTTCACCTTCACCTTGAAGCGGTCCAGTTCGGCTTTCAAATTGGCGATCATCTCCTCGTTCGCCTCCGCGAGTCCCTCGGCGGAATCCTTGCGCAGGCTCTCTCCCACCATGACCAGCGAGGCGCGCCCCTTGACCTGGCTGGTTCCCGGCGCGCGAAACAGCATCTTGCGGCTGGGCACGTGGTAGACGGCGGTGTCCAGCATGGTGCTCGTGTCGTTCTTCTCACCGGGAACGACGTAGGCGCCGACGATGGTCCAGTAGGTGATCGAAAGCGCTCCGTCGTCAGAGTGTTGAATCTGGTCGAAGGCCACGAGGGCGATGACATCCACTTTATGCATGGCGCTGAGTTGATCGAGATTGCGGAACCCGCCGCCCGGCCGCAGGTAGGCGGACGGAATGATCTCGATTTCCGACACCATGGGCAGGTCCCGAAACTCGGCGGCGACCTGCTCCAACAGGTCCCGCTTGACGGCCTCATCGATGGAAGCCGTGCGCCATTTGTCCTGGTTGGCTTCCGGGACGAAGGCGATGCCGACGTTGAGGGGGAGCTCCATGTGCGGGATGGTCGGCCGCTCCTTCAGGTCCTTGTCCTTGGGGTAGAGATACTCGGCCGTGCTGCTTCTACGGCGGGTTTCGGACGGGCCATTGGAGTAGCAGCCGGCAACAACCAAGGCCAGCGCTGCGATCATCGCGCTGCGGATGATCTGATGGATGGGATTCATGTCCGCAGGCTAGCGAAGGAGCCCGGCTATCGGGTAATCGATTGTGAAAAGGCCATCATCGACGCGCTCGATTGCAAGCGATATCGCTGGTTTGACATCCGCGGCGCAAATAGACTGCGCCGAAATGAAATTGAAACAGGGTCAGGTCTGGAAGACAGACGACCAGTTCATCCGCATCGTGCGGTTGGAGCGGTTGTCGGTCGGATACAAATCGATGTCGGATCCGGAGGGCTCCGACGGCGCGCATCACGACGTCACCAAGAAGGAATTCTGCCGGTTGATCAAGGGCGCGGAGTTGACGGACGCCAACGAGCGCTCCTGAGGTCCGAGGGAGGGAAACCGTTCCATGACCGGAGAGATTCTTGAACTGCGCAGGGAAGCGCGGGCCTGTGAGGCGGTGCTGCTGAAGGCGTTGTCGTCGCGCGAGGCCGGCAATGCGCCCGCAAGGTTCGTCGGCGTGGTCGGCGAATTGAAGGCGGCGGCCGCGCGGGAGGACGGTCGGCGCATGAGTCTGGAAACCCTGGGGCCGCTCCTCGACGAGGGGCGGGCCTTCGACGAACGACTGGACGCCCTCGAGGACCAGCGCAAGGAACGGCGCAAGGAACTGCAGGCGCTGGCCGCGCCCCTGGCCAAACGCGCGCTGCAGGCCATGCGCCGCGGCGAACTCCCCCAGGACGAGGCGTTTCATTCGTTGATCGAAACCGCAAACCATATCGCCGACCTGCGGCGACGCATCGAAGGCTCCGAGGAGGGCGAAGGCTTCTGGGCCCGGGGCAAGGCCCGGGCTGAAAAACTGATGAACCAGGGCAAACTCAAGGTCGCGCAGTTCAAACTGCACGGCGGCCTCAAGGATCAGGGCAAGGCAATCCTGAAGGCCGACGCCGAGGAGCGGCTGCGCTGCGAACGCACCGAAGAGGAATTGGCCAGGGTGACCGCCGCGCGTTCGGCCCTGAAGGAGGTCCGCGACGAACTGGAATCCGCCCGGGATGGACAAACGGATTTCCTCACGACCGCCGCCCGCAAACTCGGCGCCGACGCCTTTGAAGCGAGCGAGGATATCGAGACCTTGCGCAAAACCTGGACGGAAGAGCTGGAACGACACAGGGAGGCCCGCGAATTGCTCGAGGGACGCATCCTGGGAATGGCCATGGACGCCGCCGGATCAGAAGCGGACATCCCCGAGATCGCGGCCTGTCGCGACGCCCGGTCCCGATTGAACGCAACGTCAAGAACCTGCGTCCTGGAGCTGGAGAATGTGGACTGGCCGGCGATCCAGCTGATCCTTGGCGAATCGGTCTCGCGCTGCCCGGGCGAACTGGGCTACCTGCGCGGGATCGCGGCGTTCGATTCCTTTGTCCAGCGCGACAACCGCAAGCTGGGGCTGGAAGTCTGCGAACGCGGCGTCGCCCTGTGTCTCCCCGCCGCCGGAGCGCAGCCGTTTATCGGCCTGGCCAACGAGTCCGTCATCTCCCTCGAGTTGGAGGACATGCAGCAGATCTACGAACTGCGTCGGGGAAACGTGGTCGCCGACAGCCTGATCGGCTTCGTCACCGGCGGCGTGAAGGGCGCGGTCATGCGCGGCGCAACCGGCATGCGCGAACGCGAGGTCCCCGTCGAAATGCCGGACCTGGTCCTGACGGTGGTTCATCGCGATTTCAACGGCGCCGAACAAGCCGTCCACCTCGCGGTCGAATTTGCCGACAAGGAAGAGGTCGCCGCCTACCTTTCGCGGCATTACGCGGGGCGATTTCGGACGGTGACAAAGGGAAACAAGGGTTGAAAGGACGGAAGGATCGAGTTGCGGAGGGATGATCGCAGCGTGGGATTCCACGATCCTCCTCGCTCACGACGGCCGCGCCGCCTTCGCCAAACCAAGGCCGCCCGGTCAGCTCCGGTCTGCCCGGCCGATACAATTCGTTCAATCACGCCGCAATTTCACCCGGGCAGCCCTCCTTGAAAAGACCGCTGCGGAAAGAATCACGAGTGTTCCTTGAGGAATGTGTAGGAAAAAAGTCCCAAGCCGACGAACAATCCTATGGCGCAAACGAAGATCAACATAATGGAATCAGCCTTGGCAGATTCCGTGCCAACCGGATTCTTGGGGCGAAAAACGAAGAAATTGGAAGAAATGGTGCGCGGTATTGGATTTGAACCAATGACCCCTACGGTGTGAACGTAATGCTCTACCACTGAGCTAACCGCGCACAAGCGGCAGCGAATGTGACCCATGTCGCCGCACAATTCAAGAGTTCGTTTCTTTCAACATTCCCATTTGAAATGCGCGACTTTCTGGTGAACAGTGACCCGCAATCCAAGCAACAGGAGACCTGCCGATATGAACCGCCGTCTTTCGATCTCATGGCTTGCCGCCGCAATCGCCTTCGCATTGCCCCCGGGAATCACTGCCCAGAACGCGCCGCCTGACGCGTCCGGCCAGGCCGCTCCCGGGCTTTCCGCCGCACAATTCAGCCAGTTCCTCGGACCGTTGCCCATTCAGGGGCAGCTCCAGGAACAGGCGCCTTTCTTCGCCGCGGTGCTTTCCGAATTCTTCACCGACTCCCGGGACTACTCGGCCCACGCCGAACTGATTCTGCCGGGCCGGACGCGCGGCGACTCCATCCCGATGGGCCTCGCCGTATCCGAAGGGCGGATGCGCTGGCAGGTCGATTTCAGCCGGGTTCGCAGCGCGCATTTCCCTCCCGAACGCATCGCCATGCTGCGCCAGATGAATCTGGACAGCGCCATCCTCTGGCTCAAACCCGGCGAGGATCTGAAGGTGGCGCTGCCGCGCCTCAAGGCCTGGGCGCAGACCCCTTCACCCAAGTTGTATCAGATTGAAAACAAGGCGGCCGACAAACAGGGCGGCCTGAAGAAGACCGCGGTCGGCCGGGAGACCATCGACGGCCACCCCTGCATCAAGTATATGCTGACCGTTCCAGCGGAGAACAATCCCAACCAGGTCGCGCTGACCTGGGAGGCGACCGACCTCGACAACCTGCCCATCAAGATCCTCGTCAAGACCGACGACAAGGTCCACGGCTTCCAACTGCGGAACGTGAAGTTGGGCAAGGTCGACGACCGCCATTTCCAGCCTCCCGCAGAATTCGCCAAGAAAGCTTCACTGACCGCGCTGCTGCAGGAGGGCGTGATGCGCAGCTTGACCCAGGCCTCTCAGAATGGCGGCTTGCCTTCGCTAGACGCGTTGCTCTCCGATCAGTGACCCGGCAGCGAGGCCGCACCAACTGCGGGTTGCGGCGACGTCCCGTCACCCATTTCTGACAACCGGGCGGAGACGCCTGCGCCTCGGAGGCAAGGGGCGTCTTGCGCGCAAACATCCGCCTGCCAAATCCTCTCCCAAGAAAAGGAAAGAGCGGCCGCCTTGCGGCGACCGCCCTTCACTTAAACAACCAAACCAACTTACTGGATGATATGACATCCCAACCCTCTGTATTATTCAAAATTCTTCTGATCTTTTTGGAGATCCCTGAAATCGGCCCATTTCCGGGCTTTTTCGCCATTCGGGTTGCTTCTTTCCAGAACCAGCCTACTTTGCCGGCTTTCCGGTTGCGGAACCACCCCAAGAAATCAGCGGGAACACGGTTCGCGCGCCCCCGTTTTGTATGAAGATCGCCAATTTGAATCCCGATCACGACATCGGCGCCAGCGCGTGGTTTGTCGAGATGGACCGACACAAGCTCCTGATGGACGCGGGCATCCATCCCAAGCGCGAGGGGCGCGAGGGGCTGCCCCTGTACGGGCAGATCCGCGGCGAGGAACTGGACGCCATCGCGATCACACACTGCCACCACGACCACGTCGGCTCCTTGCCGGTGGCCATGCAGCATTTTCCCAAGGCGAATGTGCTGATGACGGAATTGAGCTATTTCATCGTGGAGCGCGTGCTGCACAATTCGGTCAATGTCATGCAACGCCAGCGCGATGAGCTGGGCATCAGGGAATACCCGTTGTTCACGCATCGCGAATTGGATGAAATCGCGCCGCTGTTCCAGGGCTTCAAGTACAACCGCGAGATCGAGTGGCAGGCGTTCCACAAGATCCGCCCCGGCGATCGATCGCCCACGCTGGAGTTTCATGACGCCGGCCATGCGCTCGGATCGGCGGGCGTCATGGTCCGGGGCGAAAAGGAAACCCTGTTCTACACCGGCGATGTCTGTTTCCAGGATCAGACCATCCTGAAAGGCGCGCGCTTTGAGGACACCCAGGCCGATGTCCTGATCATGGAGACCACGCGCGGCAACCGCGAAGTCGCGCCCGACTTCACCCGCGAAGGCGAAGTGAACCGCCTGATCGAAGCCATCCACGCAGCCCGCGAGAGCGGCGGGGCGATCCTGATCCCCACGTTTGCCCTCGGACGCACCCAGGAGATGCTCGCCACCCTCGCCGTGCTGATGCGCGACGAGAAGATTCGCCGACAGCCCATCTACATCGGCGGACTCGGCCGCGTCTTCACCGAGATCTACGACCTGCAGGCTCACCGGACGCATCGCAATCTGAGCTCCCTCCAACTGCGGGAGGAGCTCGATCTACAGGTCCTGGACCGCAAGCAGGTCGAGACCATGAAGCTCAATCGCGGCAAGCTCTTCGTCATCACCGCCGGCATGATGAGTGAAAACACCGCCGCCCATGACCTCGCCATGCGCATGGTCGGCGACGAACGCCAGCACATTTTCTTCGTCGGTTACGCCGATCCTTCCACGCCGGCCGGCAAGCTCCGCGCCAGCGCCAAGGGCGAAACCTTTCATTTCAGCCCCGCCGCCGGAAATCTCACCCACAACTGCAACCTTCAGGAATTCGATCTCACGGCCCACGCCAATCGCGACGAACTGCTGGACTTCGTTGGTCGCGTTTCGCCGCGTGTCGTCGTCCTCGGACATGGCGACCAGGATTCACGGGACTGGTTCGAAGACCAGATCCGGGAACGGTATCCGAAGATGCAGGTGAAATCTCCGGCCCCGGGCGAATCGATCGAGGTCTGACGATCGGGTCTCCGGATTGTGGGGCGCTTCGTCATTTCGGTGCGGCTTGGGCCGCCCGTTTTCAACAGCAAGCGCCTCACGGGCGCGCGTCATTTCCCAGGCCTGCGCAGGAGCTGCAGAGGCAATCCCCAAAGGCGGGTCGCAGCTTGCGCTGTGTCAGCGCATTCGATGGCTGTCGAATGCTGGTTCCGCTTTTCGGCTGACACAGCCGACGCTACATCTGTGAAACTGTTGCGATGGTTGACCCATGCATATGCCCTGACGCCATTCCCGCTTGCCTTGCGGGTCATGAAACGTGACAACTGACGCGTCTCAAGCATCAAGGACAGGCAGATTTCATGGAAGGCATATGAACGACACGGCTAAAACGGAGGCGCCAGCAGATCAATCCGCCAATCCCGCAACCAACGCCAACCGCCTCATCGAAAGCGTCTCCCGCGCGTTTCTCGGCAAGGAGGACGTCGTCCGCCAAGCGGTCGCTGCGTTGATCTCCGGCGGCCATGTGTTGATTGAGGACGTGCCCGGCCTCGGCAAGACCCTGCTGGCCAAAGCGATCGCGAAGTCCGTCTCCGCCGATTTCAAGCGGGTGCAATTCACGGCCGACCTCCTGCCCTCCGACATCACCGGCGTGACGGTCTATGCGCAGGACCGGCACGAGTTCACCTTCCGCCCCGGCCCCATCTTCACGAACATCCTGCTCGGCGATGAAATCAACCGGGCCACACCGCGCACCCAGTCCAGCCTGCTGGAAGCCATGGAGGAAAAGTGCGTGACCGTCGATGGCGAGGCTTATCCCCTCGAGGCGCCGTTCTTCGTGATCGCCACCCAGAATCCGGTCGAACTCGAGGGAACCTACCCCCTGCCCTTCGCCCAGATGGACCGTTTCATGATCCGGCTCTCCATCGGCTATCTGGATCGCGAGGGAGAAATCCGCGTGCTGCGCGATCAACAGACCGCCGATCCGCTGGATCACGTGGAGCCCGCCATGGATTGCGACGCCCTGCGGGAACTGCACAAGGCCGTCCGCAACGTCACCGTCGAGGAAAGCCTCTGCGGTTATCTCGTGGACATCATCCGCGCCACCCGGGAAGCCGATTCACTCGAATATGGGGCCAGCCCCCGCGGCAGTCTCGACATGCAGCGCTTCAGCCAAGCCGTCGCGCTTCTGGCCGGCAGGGATTACGTGCTGCCCGACGACATCAAGGAAGCCGCCCGCGTGACGCTGCCCCACCGCCTCATCACGAAAAAGGGCACCCGCTCCGTCTCCGTCAGCGCGCGCAGCGTCATCGATCACATCGTCGATTCCGTGGACGTGCCGATCTGATCAGTCCCCGTTCTTGTAGCTCTTCACGACCATGTCGCTGAGGACGGTTTCCGGATCCGCGGCGACCTTCTCATCGACGACGAAGCTGTTCTCGCCCGTATTCTGAGAGATCAGCTTCAGGCCGAACTGAAAGTCCTTGAACCGCTGAGCGCACAGGTCGCGGACGGGCACGGATTCCTCCAGCGCCTGCTTCACCAACATGTCGGCCGCCTCTTCGGTGAAGGTCAGATTCAGGTTGTGGCTTTCCTGGAAACGCCGGCCGAACTCATGCACCAACTGCCGCATGACCTCGCGCTCGTGCTTCAGATGCTCCTCCAACAGGCGGTCCAGGGCCGCCTTGGGATCATCCACCAACCCGCGATTGACCACGAAGCGCTTCACCTCGGTCGAGGGCAGTTCGAATTTCAGATCGCGGAACACGCGTTCGGCGACCGTCATCAGGCCGCGGGCGCCGGTCTTTTCCTCGACCGCCAGTTCCGCGATCCGGACCAACCCTTCGTCCTCGAACAGGACTTCAATCCCGTAGGCAGACAGGGTCTGTTCGTATTGGCGGATGATGCTGCCCTCCGAGGTCTTCAGGATTTCGAACAGATCGTCCTTCGTCAGCGACTGGCAGACCACCCGCACCGGCAGGCGCCCGATGAACTCCGGTTCGAATCCGTAGTCGATGAAATCCCGGGTCTGCGCCAGGTCAAACAGCTCCTCGGCCTCGCTGGGAGCCGTCTCCGTCGCGGCAAAGCCGATGCTTGCCTCGCGCACACGCTTGGATGTGATCTTCTCCAGGCCGTCGAACGCGCCGCTGACCACAAAGAGGATGTGCTTCGTGCTGATGGTTTCGGCCTGCTTCTTTCCGCCGCCCTGGCTCATCTGCATCATCGCCTGGATCTGGCCGGAAATGTCATTCGGCGCCCGGGCCGACACCTCGGTTTCCTCCATCAACTTCAACAGATTCGTCTGCACGCCGCGCCCGCTGACATCGCGGCCGCCCACGTTGTTGGCGGCGGCGATCTTGTCGATCTCGTCGATGTAGATGATCCCGTATTCCGCCTTGGCGACATCCCCTTCCGCCTGCCGGACCAGATCGCGCACGAGGTCCTCGGCGTCGCCCCCGACATAGCCCGTCTCCGAAAACTTCGTCGCGTCCGCCTTCACGAATGGCACGCCGATCAGTTCGGCAATGCTGCGGATGAGGTAGGTCTTGCCGACGCCCGTGGGACCGACGAGCAGGATGTTCTGCTTCGCGTAGTTCGGCTGATCCCTGCCCTCCATCGCCATGCGCACGTGGTGGTAATGGTCGCACAGGGCCACGCTCAACACCTTCTTCGCCTCGTCCTGCTTGATGACGTAGCGATCGAGGTGTTCCTTCACATCGCGGGGCTTGTAGTCGAAACTAAATTCCTCCGGTTCGTCATCTTCTTCGGCGTCATCCGCCGGGGCGGCCGGCGTCTGCTGAGCCATGCCGGGCATGTTGAAGACAAAGGGCGATCCGCCGGGCAGGCCGCTCTGCTTCATCATCTCCTGAAGCTTCTTGTGCACCTCTTCCGGCGTCGGATCGTTCTTCTGACTGTCGTCGCTCATAGGCGCGCAACCTAGCACGGATGGAGTGGAGACGCCAATTTCCACAGTCTCGAATTCACTGCGGAATGCCGTTCATCATATTCCCGCGCCTCCCATCCCGGTTCTGATCATGCCCTAGGCCGCAGTTCCCTCCTTTCGATCCTTGGGCGACCGGCCGGTTGAAACTGTCGTGTTCCCATGACTGCGGGAACATCGGTTGAAAAGTTCTGTCAATTGGACCGCAACGAGCAGATTCAGTTGGTTGAGAAACTCTGGAACAAGATCGCGAAGTCTCCGGAACCTCTTCCTCTTTCCAAGGCCCGGAAAGAGGAGCTTCGACGGTCATTTACTCTTGTGAGCCAATCTCAAGTAATTCAACCAACCGGCGATCAAAGAAAGCGTGAGAAATCTCCTGTTTCGAATCTTTGAGGTGGACCCCATCCTTTACTGGCAC
>JAYPGD010000159.1:0-11740 GCA_038126655.1 Verrucomicrobiales bacterium | reverse complement strand
TGCATCAGATCATACGCCCTCCGCAAATCTTTGATCTTCATGAAAGGAATGGCGGAGAGGGTGCGAATCGAACACACCTTCCGACGTTACATCGGATCAACGGTTTTGAAGACCGCGGAGGCCACCAGGCACTCATCACTCTCCGTAAACTTGCCCCCCTCGACTGCGAACCGGCTACTTCAATCCCCGCACCTGCTGGACGATGGCGTCGAAATCGGGAAACTCGCCGGTCGCCTTCTTCGAATAGATCAACTCGCCCCCCGCAATGACCTCGAACACGCCGCCCGAGGACGGGATCAACCGCACGCCGCCGATCTCCTGTTTGAACTTGAGCAGTTTCTCCGTCAGACCGACGGCTTTCGGCTCGTAGTTTCAGGCCGCGCAATACTCGATGCTGATTTCAATCGCCATGCGCGGGAAGCTACTCAACCGCCTGCCCGGGGTCAAGGAGCCGAAAAGAACGACGCCTCACAATTGGATGTCTTCCGGCCGCACCTCGAGGCATTCGTCCTGATCCTCCCAGATCACGGCCGGATAAAACTCCAACAACTGCGGGGCCAGGGTCGTTCCCACATACCCCAGCTTCCGCTCGGCCTCCTGCGCGGCCTCCTCAAAGCGGCGATCGTAATCGCCCTCGCTCAGACGCCGATGATCCTCCCAGTGCGCGACCTGATGAACCGGATCATACTCCTGCGCCCACTTGCGGATCTTCGCCTGGTAGGGTTCGGGAATATCCTCCAACGCCACCGCCGTGTCCGAGCAATGCTGACAGACCAGTCCGGAATCCAGAATGTCGCGCGTCAGCAATGGCAGCAACGGCGAGCGACAACAACCGGAGGTCGCGTAGACTCCCGGCGGGTTGGCCAGACGCTTCGGCCAGATCTGCCGCTCGTGCGCGATCATCGCCGCCAGGCGATACGCCCCGATCAACGGATGCGACAACCGCCACGAACGCCCCTCAAGCTGCCCCAGGGTCTGCGCCATCCAACGGGCCAGCGAGTGGTCGTCAAAGTCCCGGAAGACCACGGAGTATTCACTCCATAGCCGGTCGAGAGCCGAATCGTATGCGTCGTCCATTCGCCGTACAGTAGGACCAGACAGGGGCTTTGGCAATGGCGTTGGGGACGGACTCCCGCGATCGCACGCGCCTGGCATCCGGAGCCTCAAACTTCAACACGGAGAACTCGGAGGAAAGGAGGACCACGGAGAAAGACAGTTCCCCCTCCGCGGTTCTCTGTGTCCTCTTTGTTAAATCAGAACCGCCGAGACTTCCCCCGACTCACGCGGCAACCGCTTCAACAATCCTTGTTCAGCAATCGGAATTCAAGATCCCCCCGTCGTCGTTCAATCATCCTCCCCCAGCATGAGATAAAGCGACTCGACCTTCTTCCGCGCCCACGGCGTCTTCCTGAGAAACTTCAGACTGGATTTCACCGACGGATCGAAATTGAAGCAGCGGATCTCGATGAGCCTGCCGAGTTCGTCCCAGCCGTAATGCTCGACCAGGCGCGTCACAATCCGCTCCAGGGTGACGCCGTGCAGGGGATCGTTGGATCGTTGATCGCTCATACTCGCCCGACAAATCCGGATGACGTCACGCGCGCTTGTTCAAGAAGTCGTTCAAGGCCTCTCCGTCCTTCACCTCGGTCTCAATCTGAATCAGGTTGGTGATGAAATAGACCACCGCAAAGGGCGTCGTGATCACCAGCGCCACCAACACAATCAGGATGATTGCGTTCCCGTGCCATTCGTATCTCGTAACTTTGTCCATTGTCTTCCTTTCCCTTTTCCTTGTTTGCCTTGCGCCCGGAGAGCCGGCTGAAAACAACCGCCGCGCTCGCCGGAGCGTATGAAATCTCGCCAGCCGTGACGCACAAATGACTTTGCGTCTGCCCCGGCTTGCGCCGCTACCCAACGATCTTCTCGATCACCTTGCCTCCCACATCGGTCAGGCGAAACCTGCGGCCGTTGTACATATAGGTCAACTTCAAGTGATCCATGCCAAGCAGGTGAAGGATCGTGGCGTGCAGGTCGTTGACGTGGACCTTGTCCACCGCGGCCTTGTGGCCGACTTCATCCGTCTCGCCGTAGGAGACGCCGCCCTTGACGCCGCCGCCGGCCAGCCAGGAGGTGAACGCGTGCGGGTTGTGGTCGCGCCCGGGCTGCTTACCCTTCTGCGCGACGGGCAGGCGGCCGAATTCCCCGCCCCAGATGACCAGGGTTTCGTCCAGCAGGCCGCGCTGTTCGAGATCGGTGAGCAGACCGGAGATCGGCGTGTCGGTCTCGCCGGCGAATTGTGAGTGGTTGCCCTTGATGTCCTTGTGCCCGTCCCAGGAGCGCTGGTTCTCCATGCCGCCGGAATAGATCTGCACGAAGCGCACGCCGCGCTCGACCAACCGCCGCGCGGTCAGGCATTGCCGCGCAAAATGATCGCAGCGTTTCTCGCCGACTCCGTAGAGCCGCTTGATGTGATCCGGCTCGGCGTCGATATCGATCGCCTCGGGCGCCGCCGACTGCATGCGGTAGGCGAGTTCGAAGCTTTCGATCCGAGCCGCGAGTTCCGCCTCCTCGGCTCGCGCGTCCAGATGCCGGCGATTCATCCGCGCGAGCAGGTCCAATTGCCGTCGCTGCTGCGCCTCGTTCATGTGGCCGGGGCGGTAAAGATTGTCGATGGCGTCGCCCTTGGGCTTGAGCCTGGTGCCCTGAAAGACGCTGGGCAGGAAGCCCGCGCCCCAGTTGGCCGCGTGCCCCTTGGGCAGGCCTCGATCAAGCGGATCGGACATCACGCAAAACGCCGGCAGGTTTCGGCTTTCCGAACCCAGGCCGTAGGTCGCCCAGGAACCGACACACGGCAGGCCCATTCGCGGCTGCCCGCAATTCATCATGAACAGCGCCGGGCTGTGATTGTTCGACTCGGTGTGTCCGGAATGGACGAAGGCCATCTTGTCCACATGCCGCGACAATCCGGGAAACAGGCTGCTGACGTGCTTGCCGCACTGCCCGTATTGCCGGAACTCGAACGGCGATTTCATCAGCGGGCCGACCGAGTTGGCGAAGAATCCGGTGAACCGGTCGAGGCCTTCCAGCTCCTTGCCGTCCGCCTTTTCCAGTTCCGGTTTGTAGTCGAAGGTGTCCACGTGGCTGGGGCCGCCGTTGATGAACAGCCAGATCACCGACTTTGCCCCGCCGAAATGAGACGCCCGCGGCGCCAAGGGATCGCCGGACACCGCGGCGCCGGCATCGGGAACCAGCAGGCCCTCGTCGTTCAACAACGAGGCCAGCCCCAGCATGCCCAATCCGCCGCCCGCGCGTTTCAAGGCATCACGTCGGGTGTAGGAGTCCAACTGTGAAAAATGTCGGTTCATGATCAGCGTTGAATCTGTTTCAAAAGGTCCCGGGATGAGACCGGAGTCTCCGACTCCGCGCCAGCGTCTTGGACTGCGGCGCTGTGCGCCGCTTTGCAGCGTGTTGATGTTCCACACCAAACAAATTCCTGAGCCACGCGTCCGGCGCGCCCGCACGCCTTGGCATCACGACCGACCTGCGCCCGACAAGGCGGCGCACAGCGCCGCAGTCCAAGACGCTATCGCGACCATCAATGCCATGTCGGAGCGCCGAGCATTGCTCGGCATTTCGCGCCGGAACGCCAGTCCATGCCGAGCAATGCTCGGAGCTCCAATTGGGATTCACTGGCTCCCGTTCACTCGACATAGGCAAATTCGTTGAGGCTCATCAGGATCTGGCAGAAGTCGGCGAGGGCGACCTTTCGCGCGTCCTGCACCCCGTCGCGTTCGTAGGAGCGCAACTGCGCCTGAATGAACGCAAGGTTCTCCTTCAATTCCGATTCCCCCGGCCCGCGCGACAGGGCAATTTGAAATCCCTGCTTTACCGCTTCGGCGATGCCGCCTTCCGCCGGCAAGCGGGTCGCCATCCCCTCCGCGTAAACGCGCACCTGCGGGCTGTTCATGAAGGTCAGGGCCTGCGGGGCGATCGTTGTGCTTGGACGGCTCCCTTGGCTGACCAGCGGTTCGGGCGCGTCGAAGACCTGCATCATCGGGATCAGCCGGCTGCGCTTGATCATGAAGTAGATGCTGCGCCGTTTGTGATTCGGATCGAGCGTGCCGGGGCCGAACATGGTCCGGTCCAGGACGCCGCCCACGGCAAGCATGCTGTCGCGCAAGGCTTCGGCCTCCAGGCGCCGCGGCGTCCGCCGCCAAAGCAGGCGATTCTCCGGATCGATCTTAGCGCTGGCGGAATTGAACTCCCCGCCCCGCCGATAAGCCGCGCTGAGCAGGATCTGTTTGTGCAGCCCCTTCAGTCGCCAGCCGTTGGCGATCAATTCCTGCGCGAGATGCTCCAACAACTCCGGATGCGTCGGCCGCTCGCCCTGGAAGCCGAAATCATTCGGCGTCGACACAATGCCGCGTCCGAAGTGGTGATGCCAGAGCCGGTTGACCGCGACACGCGCCAGCAACGCCCCCGCCCCGCTCTCGGTGTCGGTCATCCAATTCGCGAGCGAACGCCGGCGATAACTTGTGCGCCAGGCTTTCGGCGCGCCCACCTGCCAGCGTTTCTCATCGACGCCCTCCCGCATCAGGGCCTGCAGAAAGCCTTGCGAGACCTCGTCCCGCTTCTGATTCACGTCGCCGCGATTCAGGAAATAGGTCTTTTCATAGAAGTGCGGGAAGCCGCGACCGTCCGCGTGGTGCTTTGTCGGTTTGAATCCCTCGCTCGTGACCTGGACCTTGACCCGCTGCGGCTCCGGCTTGGCGGCCAGGCTTTTCCGGACCTTCGCGTCCAACTTCACCCAGGCGTCATTCCGCGCCTTGTAGTATTCCAACAGTTGCGCGCGCTTGTCGTCGGCCAAGGCGGCCAGGCTCCCCGCCTTTTTCAACTCGGCAATCAACCCCGCCCCCGTATCCGGCTTCGCCTCGCCGTCCAACGGCGCCGGCGACGCTTCCCTCGTCACCGAAAACCGCGGCCGACCGATGGTGTGACTGGTGGTCACGAAGAAATCCATTTCCAAAACCAGGCTCTCGCCGGACTTGAACTCAATCGGTTCGGCAAATTCAAACACCGCCGCCTGATCCTTGCCGATGCCGCCGTAGTCCACCGCCCAACCGGACTTCTTCTTGTCCGCGTCCAGCGAACTCGCCACCGAAAGCGCTCCCTTATTCTGCTCATGGGTGGCCCGCGGATTGACCAACTTGATGCGAACGCGCTGCTTCCGGTCGCCCCCCGCCGCCTCGCGAAACACCCGGATGTCGCTCAAGGCAAAGTTGCCGTTGCCTGCCCGCCCCGGTCCCTTGCGTTTCATCGAGTCATGCGTCAGGGCCTCGACGCGCAGGGCTTTCAACGTCCCCGTCGGCGCCTTGGCGCGCACCACCCATTCGTCGTCCTTGGGATTCTTGCCGCCGACCAGAAACGAACCGTCCGACTGCGCCGAGAAGGTCGCGCCCCGCTTGGAGGCCGCTTCGATCCCGCCCGGCAGGATCCAGACACTGGTCGACTCGGCCTCCGCTGGCGGATTCTCCGCCCACCGGGAAAAGGCTCCCGGCAGCTTCTCCTTTTCGAACGTCGCCAACGCCGCCTCCGCCGCCGCATGCTTTTTCTTCCACTCCGCCAAACGACGCGCATTCCCAACGGCGTCCAACTCCAGGTCGATTTCGCTGCGGATGGTCGTCGCGAAGGTCGAGACCAGGCGGTAGTAGTCGCGCATGGGCACCGGATCGAATTTGTGGTCATGGCAACGCGCGCAACCGATCGACAACCCCAGCATCGCCGCGCCCATGGTCGAGACCATGTCGTCCAACTCATCGTAACGCGCAGACTCAAATTCCTTCTCCGTCAACTGCGTCGGAAACACTCCGGCTCCCAGAAAGCCGGTCGCCATCATCGCCAGCGGATCGTCCGGCGCAAATTCGTCGCCCGCCAACTGCCACTTCACGAATTGATCGTAGGGCATGTCGGCGTTCAGCGCCTTGATGACAAAGTCGCGGTAGTGGTAGGCGTGCTTGCGATCGTAATCCTGCTCGAAACCGTGACTCTCGGCGAAACGCGCGGCATCCAGCCAATGCCTCGCCCAACGCTCGCCATAGCGCGGATCCTTGAGCAAACGGTCGACCAACTCCCCGTAGGCATTCGGCCGATTGTCGTTCAGAAACGCTTCGGCCTCCTCCGGCGTCGGCGGCATCCCGATCAGGTCCAGATACACCCGACGCATCAGCGTCCGGCGATTCGCCTCCCTGTTCCCCGTGATTCCATTCTTCGCCAGTCGCGCCGACACGAACCGATCGATCGGAATGCGAATCTGCGCGCCTTTCGCGACCGCCGGCAATTCGACCGGTAGAAGCGGCCTGAACGACCAGAACTCGCGATCCTTGTCCGAGACAACCAACGGCCCCTTGCCATCGCTGTGGGACTTCTCAATCAACGGTTTGTCGTAGGGCGCCCCGAGATCGATCCACCTGGCGATCTGATTGATGAGCGCATCCGGCAGTTTGTCCTCCTTGTGCGGCATCGCCGGCTCCTCCTCATGCCGGATCAGCTTGAGCAGCAGGCTTCCATTTGAATCGCCGGGAACCAGCGCCGGGCCGTCCGTGAACCCGCGCAGCAACGCTTCTCGTGACGACACATCAAGATCCGCTCGGGTCTTCTCGCCGCCGTGGCAATCCAGGCAATGCTCGCGCAACGCCGGGCCGACCGTGGCCTTGAACAACTCCAAGCCCGCCGCCATGTCGCGGGCATGTTTATCGCTCAGGTCCGCGGCGTGGGAAACCGGAATGCCGGCAAGCAATAGAATCGTGGCGAGACTCTGGCGGATTCGACGCTGCATGAAGCCGCGATACTTTTCGCCGACCACCGCCGGCGCAAGCAGAAAGGCGGATTGCTTCTTGAGGCGGGCGCGGTTGAATCTGGGAAAAGCGCCCGACTTTCTCTGCGCCCCTCCTTCCGTCTGTGAACTCTGAATTGAAAAGCGCGTCCGAAACAGCTCCGAGCCCCTCCTTGCAGGGCAGCGCTCTCATCGGACAAACCGGGGCTTGGATATTTGGAAGTTGGGTTCTACCTTCCCCAGCTTTCCCCGACGCGGGGATTCAATTTGTTTACCAGTCAGATTCATGAGCGACAGTCAGATCAGAACCGGCCGGCAGGTCCGGCAGGATTTCCTCGATTTCTTCCAATCGAAGCGGCACTCCATCGTACCCTCGGACAACCTCGGCTACCAGTCCCGCGACGGCGCGAAGATCTTCACCAACGCCGGCATGAACCAGTTCGTGCCCATCTTCCTCGGCGAGCGCAAGGCCGACGTCGATAAATGGCCCGGCGCGGTCACCGACGCGAACTCCCTGCCCACCCGCGCCGCCGACACCCAGAAATGCATCCGCGCAGGCGGCAAGCACAACGACCTCGACGACGTCGGCCTCGACACCTACCACCACACCTTCTTCGAAATGCTCGGCAACTGGAGCTTCGGGGACTACTTCAAGGCGGAGGCCATCGAATGGGCCTGGGAACTCCTCACCGGGGTCTGGAAGTTCCCCAAGGAGCGCCTCTACGCCACCGTCTACAAACCCGGCGAGGGCGACCCCGCCGACTTCGACCAGGAGGCCTACGACCTGTGGAAGGCCATCTTTGAAAAGGAAGGGCTCGATCCCGAAATCCACATCGTCTACGGCAACAAGAAGGACAACTTCTGGATGATGGGCGACACCGGCCCCTGCGGCCCGTGCTCCGAGGTCCACATCGACCTTACCCAGCAGGGCGACACCAAGGGCGCGCTCGTCAACAAGGACAGCTCCGAGTGCATCGAGATCTGGAATCTCGTCTTCATCCAGTTCAACGCCAACGCCGACGGCTCCTTCTCCCCCCTGCCCGCCCAACACGTCGACACCGGCATGGGCTTCGAACGCGTTTGCTCCGTCATCCAGAACACCAACGGCTTCACCGATTTCAAGCGCGGCACGTCAAATTATGAGACCGATGTCTTCCGCCCCATCTTCGACAAGCTCGAGGAACTCAGCGGCAAGAAATACGGCTCCACCCTGCCCCGCGAAGGCACGACCGGCGCAACAGACCAGGAGAAGATCGATGTCGCCTTCCGCGTCATCGCCGACCATATCCGCACCCTCAGCTTTTCCATCGCCGACGGTCTGATCCCCGGCAACACCGACCGCAACTACACCCTGCGCCGCATCCTCCGCCGCGCCGTCCGCTACGGCCGCTCCCTCGGTTTCCACGAGCCGTTCTTCTTCAAGCTGGTCGACACCGTCGTCGCCGAGTTCGGCGGCTTCTTCCCGGAATTGAAGGAGAAGCGCGACCTGATCGTGACCACCATCAAGACCGAGGAGGTCGCGTTCAACAAGACCCTGGACCGGGGGATTGATTTGTTTGAGGGAGAGATCGATTCAATCCAGAAGGAATCCAAGGTCATTCCCGGCGACTTTGCCTTCAAACTCTACGACACGTATGGCTTTCCGTTGGATCTGACCGAATTGATGGCTCGCGAACGGGGTTTGGAAGTCGATCGCGAAGGGTTCGAAGTCGAAATGGAGAAACAGCGCGAGCGCGCCCGCGCCGCGCAAAAGAAGGAGACCATCGACGTCGCCGACCTCGGCGACCTTGCAGCGACCAACTTCATCGGCTTCGAATCCCTCGCCTCGACCGCCAAGGTCCAGGAGGTCGTCAAGCTGAAGGACAAGAACGCGGTCATCCTCGACACCTCGCCTTTCTACGCGGAGATGGGCGGGCAGTTGGGCGACTCCGGCGAGATCACCGCCGGCGGCGGCCTCTGGCGCGTGACCAACACCCAGAAGGTCGGCGACGCCTTTGTCCACCTTCTCGCCGATGACGCCGAGGGACTCGAAGCCGGGGCCGAGGTCGAGCTGTCCGTCGACGCCGAACGCCGCGCCGCGATCCAGCGGCATCATTCGGTCACGCATGTCTTTCATTGGGCTATGCACGAGGTCGCCAGCAAGGACGCCTCGCAGAAGGGCTCCTACGTTGGCCCGGACAAACTGACTTTCGACTTCAATTCGCAGCCGCTCACGCCGCAGCAGATCGCGGACATTGAGAAACTGGTGAACGAGCGCATCGTTGAGAACGCCGGCATCTCCTGGACCGAGGTCCCCTACACCGAGGTGCAGGACAACGCCGGCGTCATGCAGCTGTTCGGCGAGAAATACGGCGAGAAGGTGCGAGTCGTGCAAATAGGCGGCGAGGCGGGCTCCTTGAACGGCTGGTCGATGGAGTTGTGCGGCGGCACGCACACCCGCGCCACCGGCGAGATCGGCTTGTTCCGCATTGTCGGCGAATCCGCCATCTCGGCCGGCGTCCGACGCATCGAGGCCATCGCCGGTCTGGAGGCCTATGGCAAGGCGCGTTCCGAAGCCGAGCTGATTGCAACCCTGGCCGGCAAGATCAACTCCCCCATCGGCGAACTCGAGCGCAAGGTTGAGAACCTCCTCGCCCAACAGAAGCAACTCGAGAAGCAGCTCAAGGCGATGAAGCAGAAGCAGGCCGGCGCGACGGCCAAGGAACTGCTCGCCAAGGCGGTCGAGATCGGCGGCAAACCGGCGATCATCGAGAACCTGGGCGACGAGGACGGCAACTACTGCCAGTCCATCGCCGACGCCCTGCGCGGCGAGTTCAACGGCGTCGTCGTGCTGGCCGGAGCCTCCGGCGGCTCGGTCGCCCTGGTCGCCACCGTGGACAAGTCATTGACCGGCGACATCCGCGCCGGCGACATCATCAAGACCATCGCCCCGGTCATGGGCGGCAAGGGCGGCGGCAAGCCCGAGCAGGCCCGCGGCGGCGGCAAGGACGCAGCCAAGGTCGGCGAGGCCTTGGAGGCGGCCAGGCAATTGCTGGCCGGGTGACCGTTGAAGGTTTACGGCCATGAAACTTTTCGAATCGCGCTTGCAAGTCCGGGCGAACCCGCCTTCGCCTGGCTTCGGCGCGACAAGTCCACCCCGATTTCGCGCCGCTCATGCCGGAGGCATCGCAGCCATTAGCCGGTGGTTGCCGCGAGGAACGAGCAATACCAACGGACATCTGCCCCCACACCCTACTGCATCCCTACGGGATGCGGGCTTTCCTGGGCCTTTTTCCCGGGGTGTCGCTTCGCTCAACCCCGCGCTAGAGGCTGTCAAACCTTCGGCTTGGAACGAGCCCTGACACCCCAACGAACTGCCCCCGCCATGCCCGCACGCAAAAAGAAATCACCGGCCAAGGCCAAACCGAAGGCCCCCGCCAAGACGCCCAGCCCCAAGGCCGCCAAACGCAAGGCGACCTTTGACTCCGTCGACTCGGTCATCGAGGACATCCGGGCCGGGAAGATGGTCATCGTGATTGATGACGAGGACCGGGAGAACGAGGGCGACCTGATCATGGCGGCGGAGCACGCGACGCCGCAGTCCATCAACTTCATGGCCAAGCACGGCCGCGGCCTCATCTGCGCGCCCACCACACAGGAGCGGCTACAACAGCTGGGCATTGAGCAGATGGTCGCGCACAACAAGGACAGCTTCCGCAC
The DNA here is from genome assembly GCA_038126655.1 of Verrucomicrobiales bacterium. Taxonomy (GTDB): domain Bacteria; phylum Verrucomicrobiota; class Verrucomicrobiia; order Limisphaerales; family JAYPEY01; genus JAYPEY01. The sequence continues at coordinate 1,209 of JAYPGD010000159.1, read as the reverse complement.
CGACTTCCAGGTCAGCGTCGATGCCGCGGCCAATGTCACCACCGGCATCAGCGCTGCGGACCGGGCCCGCACCATCCAGCTCATGGCCGATCCCCGGACCATGCCCAGCGACCTCGTCCAACCCGGCCACATCTTCCCCCTCCGCGCCAAGCCCGGAGGCGTCCTCCAGCGCGCCGGCCACACCGAGGCCGCGGTCGATCTCGCCCGCCTCGCCGGCTGCCGCCCCATCGGCGTGATCTGTGAGATCATGAGCGACGACGGCTCCATGGCCCGCCTGCCGGAACTCCGGAAGATCGCGCGGAAACACAAGCTCAAGATCTGCACCATCGAGGCCCTCATCAAGCATCGACGCCAGCGCGAGCAGCAGATCGACAAGGTCGAGGTCATCCAGATGCCGACCGACTATGGCGACTTCAAACTGCACCTTTACCATTCCCGCCTCGACGGCCAGCACCACCTCGCGCTGGTCAAGGGCAACGTCGCCGGCAAGAAGAACATCCTCGTCCGCGTCCACAGCGAGTGCCTCACCGGCGACGTCTTCGGCTCGCGCCGCTGCGACTGTGGCCCGCAGCTGCACCAGGCGATGAAGCAGGTTTCCGATGAGGGCCGCGGCGTGATCCTCTACATGCGACAGGAAGGCCGCGGCATCGGCCTCGCCCCCAAGATCCAGGCATACAAACTGCAGGAGAAGGGCTACGACACCGTCGAGGCCAACGAGAAACTCGGCTTCGCCATGGACCTCCGAGAATACGGCCTGGGCGCGCAGATCCTCGTGGACCTCGGCCTCAAGAAAATCCGCCTGCTCACCAATAATCCCAAGAAGATCGTCGGCCTCGACGCCTACGGTCTGGAGATCACCGAGCAGGTTCCGATCAAGGTGAAGCCCAATCCGCACAACGAAAAGTATCTGAAGACGAAGAAAACGAAGCTCGGCCATTTGATCTGAGGTTTGATTAAACGTCCCGGTGGAAATGGCGACGGTGATGAAGCTCCAAATCCCAAGCTCCAGATTGGGCGCGTCCCTTTTCGGAGGCATCTGATCCCCGCTTGCCGCACCAGACCCGAAGCCGTCCCATCCAATCCGGTTTCACCCATCACCTTTGGAACTTGAAGCTTGGAACTTTCTCCCCCCGCGTCCGGGGGGCCCGGGCGGCGGCCCCGCGCGCCCGCGGGGGGGGGGGCCCCGGGCCGCCGCCCCCGCCCGCGCCG
>JAYPGD010000158.1:0-11773 GCA_038126655.1 Verrucomicrobiales bacterium | reverse complement strand
GAACAGCGGGATCAGGTCGTCGGCCGCCATGTGAACGCAGCCGATGGAGTCCGGCTGGCCGAGACGGGACTCGTCGCCGAGGCCATGGATGTAGATGTAGCGGTTGTGGGTGTCGACATCGCCGCCGCGGTTGAAGCCCGGTTCGAGACCGTCGAGCCAGAGGATGCGGTGGGCGATGGGGGCGTCCGGGCATCCTTCCTGGACCAGGCCGACGGGTTGCCGCCCGCGGAAGACCGTGCCCTTCGGGGCTCCGTCGCCGATCTTGTCCGAGATGCGGTGGAGTCCCAGGGGCGTGCGATGGGAGTTTTCCTTCTGACCGAGCCCGACGCGGGAGGTGGAAACGACGTACTCGCGCACCAGCGCGAAGGAGTCCGGCCGCCGGTCGGAGTCGGGGCCGTTGTCGCCGGATTGAAAATGGGCGAGCCGCTGCGTGGCCGCGTTGACGGTGAGGATGTGAGGGGGGAGCGCCGCGCCGCGCCGCGCGCAGACGCGGAGGAATTCGTCCGGCAGGGCCGGGGCGGTTTCGGTTGAGGACGGCGTTTGCTTCACGACGGTGTCCCGGGCGATGTCATTCCGCCGAGAGATCCTTCACCAGGACCTTGGACCGGCGCCCGCTCTTTTCGTAGGCGGCGCGCCGTTCCGGCGGCAGTTCATCCGGGGAGGTCTCGGAAAAGCCCCGTTTGGCGAAGAAGTTGAAGGTCTGCGCGGAAACGGTGAAGAGTCTCTTCACGCCGGCCTCCCTCGCGGTTTCCTCGACGAACTTCGCCATCCGGGAGCCGATGCCCTGGTTCTCATGGGAGGCGTTGACGCAAAGGTAGGCGAGTTCCGCGGAGTCGTGGTCGGGGCGCCGGTGGAGCGCGACGCAGGCCACGGGATTGTCGTCGATCTCGTGGATGAAGTAATCCGCCAGGTCGGTCTCGATCTCGGCGCGGGAGCGTTCCACGAGCTCCGCCTTGGCGACGGGTTCCTTGGTGAGGTTCAGAATGCTTCGGATGTCCTTCTTTCGGGCCGGGCGGATGGCCCGGTATTCGTTGGCAAAGACCAACGTGCCGATGCCTTCGTTGGAAAAGACCTCGGCGAGGAGCCCCTCGTTGACGCAGCCATTGATGACGTGCGCCCGCGGGATGCCGTTGCGGCAGGCTTGGGCCGCGTGGCTGGCCTTGGAAACGGTTTCGGGATCGAAGCCGTGGCCCTCGCCGCGCAGGGCGGTCTCAAGTTCGCAGGCCTGGATCTGCCGGATCAGTTCTCCGCGCCGGAGCAATCCGTCGGCGGTGGCCAGGTAGATGAGTTTGACCGCGTCGAGCGCCTCCGCCAGGGCCCGGGCCGCGGCGTCGGAATTCAGGCGGAAGCTCGCGCCCTCGCCGTCGAAGCCGAGGGGAGGGATCACCGGCACGATGCCGTCGTTGAGCAGTCGTTCGAGCATCTCGACATCGACGCGCTCCACCTTGCCCGTGTGGAGGTGGTCGACGCCGCCGATAATGCCGACGGGATGAGCCGTGACACTGTTGCACCAGGCGGCGCGGAGGTCTTGGGCGGAGAGTTTTTCCAGGATTTCATGGGTGACCCGGTTGGCGGCGCTGATGGCGAGATCCAGCGTGTCGTCGTCCGTGACGCCCGTGCCATCGAGATTGGAGGCGGACTGCCCGCGTTCGGCCGCCAGCGCGGCGATCTGGGCGGCCGCTCCGTGAGCGAGAACGACGCGGATATTGAGCGAACGCAGGACGGCGAGATCCTGCAGGATGTTCGCGAAATTCTCGTCAGCCACGACCGCGCCATCGACGCTGATGACGAACGTCTTGCGGCGAAATTGTGGTATGTAGCGGAGGATGCCCCGCAGGTCGGTCGGTTTCATGATCGTTGTGTCTGTCGGCCAAGGGGCCGGCAACGCCGTGAGAACTAGGCCGGAATCGCTGAATTTCCAATCCCATTTTGAATAATTGGGTGGACAGGCGGGAAGCATGAGCTTAACAGGTTCAAGAGAGCGGCGAGGGTTTCGGAGCGTTCCAGTCCGGAGTTCGGAGTCGCGAATGGCAGACTGCAATCCCCGTGGAGAATTGACATGTTGTTGAATGAGAAGAGAAGAAAATCGGCCCGGCCTGCGTGGTCGGGGTTTGTTCGCGCCTCGGTCGCGTTGGGCGCCGCGGCTCTGTTGGCGGCGCCCTTGATGACCCGGTTCGCCATCGCCGGCCCGGACGACGAGGACCGGCGGGCGCGTGAGCGCGAGCGACAGCGCGATCACGATCGGGAAGCCGAGGACCGTGAACGCATCGAGCGGCGCGAGCGTGAGGAGCGGGTCCGCGCCGAACGCGGCGAGGAGAATCGCAGGCGCGATGTGGCGGCCGCGCAACGCGAGCGCGAGGAACGGATCCATCATCTGGAGCGGGCTTTGGCGGAGGCGCGCGAACGCCGGGAGAATGGCCGTGGTTCGGATGATGAAATCGCCGGGCTCGAACGTGAACTGGACCGGGCTCGTTCGTCGGGACGCAGGGAGCGGACGGAACGCCGCGAAGTTCATTCGTTTCGCCGGCCGGACACGAGCGAGGAGCAGCGCGACCTGATCCGGGAGCAGATGGCGCTGCTGGACGAGGCGCTGGAACAGGAGGCCATTCGGCGCGATGCGGGGGCGTCGGAGCCCGGACGTTTCGTCGATCTGCGGATGCGACGCCTGCAGCTTGAGCGGGAGTTGATCCATCATCTGCCCGAGCGGGGGGCGGAGGAGCTTGAACGCGAACGCGGCATCGTCCGAGAGCAGATCGAAATGGCTGGCGAGGCGGCGGCGCGGGCTGAACAGCAATCGAACTTCCTTGGCAAACCGGGAGACGCGTTGGAATTCAAGATGCGTCTGCTTGGTCTGAAGCGCGAGTTGGCGGCGTTGAATGCGCCGCAGCGCGAGGTCCGGGTGTTGCGTCGCGAGGTCATTGAAGGCCATCCCCGCGAGGGCGGCTTGGAACGCGAGCATGCCGAACAGCGGGAACGGATGGAGCAGGAGCATCGTGAGCATCGGGAGCGGCACGAGCGCGCCGTGGCCGAGGCGGAGGAACGGGCCCGCCGGGCGCATGAACAGGCCGAACGCCGGATGCAGGAAGCCATGGCCGGCCGGCGACGCCAGGCGGCGCGCGGCCGGGAAATGCCGGATCCGGATGCGCAACGCGGCCGGGCCAAGGCGAACGAGAAGCGCGCGGCGGAAGCCGAGAAGGTGGCTGAGATGCAGCGCAAGCGCGCGCAGGAACAGGTCCGGCTCGCAGAGGAACAGCAGGCCGAGCTCAAGGCGGCGCTCGAAGCGGAGCGCAACCGCCGCGAGGCCCTGGAAAAGGAACTCAATGCCCTGCGGGAACGGCTGAAGGCCTTGGAGAAGAAGACGGGCTCCGATTGAGCGGAAGGTTCTCGAACGACATCGGCTCGATAATCTCCGGCCGCCTTCGTTTCATGACGAAGGCGGCCTTTTTTGGCCCCATGGACAGCGTTAAACGCTGTTTTTCGGGGCGCCTTTCAGCGGCCGGGGGGCTCTATTAGCTTGAACAATGGGATCGGTTTGGGGATTGAATGGCGTGTCGCCGGGACCGAGGGACCTTCGGCGCGACGCTGTCATGAGCATTGTCAATTTTGGTTCGCTGAACATCGATCACGTCTACCAGGTGGATCGTTTTGTCTCGGCGGGAGAAACGCTGCCGAGTCGCGGCTACCGGCGGTTTGCGGGGGGCAAGGGATTGAACCAGGCGGTCGCCTTGGCGCGCGCGGGCGCGGAGGTCGCCATGGTTGGCCGGATCGGGGAGTGCGGCGTCTGGCTTCGGGATTTTCTTCGTGACGAAGGAGTGAACGTGGACGGCGTCGAGGTCATCGACGGCGCCACGGGGCACGCGGTCATCCAGGTTTCCCACGACGGGGAGAATGCGATCCTGACCGCGGGAGGAACGAATCATCGATTCACCGCCGCCGCCGCCGACCGGGCCCTGGACGGATTCGGCGCCAGCGACTGGCTGCTGCTGCAGAACGAGATCAACGCGGTCGACGAGATCATCCGCCTGGGCTCCGGTCGGCGGCTGAAGATCATGTTCAATCCGGCGCCGATCACCCCGGAGGCCAGGGAATACCCCTTCGAACTGGTCGACTGGATCGTCATGAACGAGACGGAGGGCAGGGGATTGACCGGCGAGTCGGATCCGAATCGCATGCTGGCTTCGCTAGTGAAGGAGTTTCCCAAGCTTTCCATCGTGCTGACCCAGGGAGCGCAGGGGGCCATACTGGCAAACCGGGCGGAGAAGTATTCCATTCCGGCGATCGCAGTGAACGCCGTCGACGCCACCGCGGCGGGCGACACCTTCATCGGCTACTTCCTGGCCGAATTGGCGGCGGGCACGGAAACAAAGGCGGCATTGCACACGTCCTGCGAGGCGGCGGCATTCAGCGTCATGCGAGCGGGCGCCTCGGATTCGATCCCCCGCCGGGAGGAATTGGAGCAGGGGGAGTGAGCGGTTTGCCGCGGCTTGTGCGACGCGGTTGGGTCGTTGGGACTTGGAACTGCTTCACCCGGTCTTAGTGGCACGCTTCCCCATGGGGCGCTGAATCGCGGCTGCCTTTCGCCCTCGCGCCGCCCGTCAACCAAACCGCCGCGCGCCAGCGCCTTGGACTGCGGCGGCTTGACGCCGCCTTGCAGCGCGTTCATCCCCGCCATGGCCTTCGAACGACCGGTTGCGTTTGATCCCCGGCGCGATCTGCGGCTTCCGGCCATGCAACGCGGGGGGGCTTTGCGCGGTCCTTTGGTTTGCGCGGGGCCGCTTTGCCCGATACAAACCCGGCATGCATTTTCCTCCAGTTCTCACCCCTGGTCTCAGGTGGGTCGTCGTCGTTGGATTGGCGGGCGTTCTCACGGACGTTGGCGCCCGGGCCGCGGAGATCGATTTTGCCCATGAGATTGCGCCGGTGTTGCGCAAACATTGCGTTGAGTGTCACGGCGGCGACGAGGCGAAGGGCGGTTTCTCCGTCAACACGCGCGAGCTGTTCCTGGATGACGATTCGGCTAGGCCCGGAAAACCGGGGGAGTCCTATTTTCTCGAATTGATCGCCTCCGACGATCCGGACGACCAGATGCCGCCGCCAAAGAAATCCCGACTGTCGTCGGCGGAAATGGAGAAGCTCAGGATCTGGGTGCGTCAGGGAATGCCCTGGGAACCGGGCTTCACCTTTGCTGAGAACTCCTATGAACCGCCGCTCCAGCCGCGTCGGCCGAAACTGCCGCCGGCCGTCGACGGGCGCGGCAATCCGGTCGATCGCATCCTGGACGCCTGGTTGGCGAAGAAGGGATTGCCCCGACCGAAGCCGGTCGACGACGCGGTCTTCCTGCGGCGGGTGACGCTGGACCTGGTCGGGTTGTTGCCGACGGTGGAGCAGTTGGATGCGTTTCTCGCCGACAAGTCGCCGGACAAACGGGAGAAGGCGATCCGTCGACTGCTGGCGGACGAGATTGGCTATGCGGATCATTGGCTGACCTTTTGGAACGACCTGTTGCGCAATGACTACACGGGCACGGGTTTCATCACCGGCGGGAGAAAGCAGATCAGCGGTTGGCTCTATGAGGCATTGGTGGCGAACATGCCGTTCGACGGGTTTGTGCGGGAGTTGATCGCTCCGCCGACCGCGGCGAGTCGCGGCTACATTGACGGCATCAAGTGGCGCGGCGAGGTGAGCGCCGGACAGATGTTGGAGATCCAGTTTGCGCAGAGCGTTTCGCAGTCGTTTCTCGGCATCAACCTGAAGTGCGCCTCCTGTCACGACAGTTTCATCGATCGTTGGAAACTGGACGAGGCGTATGGATTGGCGGCGATCTATGCGACGCGCCCGCTGGAGATTCATCGCTGCGACAAGCCGGTGGGGCGGCAGGCGAAGGCGTCGTGGTTGTTTCCCGAGATCGGTCAGGTTGATCCGACGGCGGACCGGGAAACGAGGTTGAAGCAACTGGCCGACCTGATGGTGCATCCGCAGAACGGGCGGACCATGCGAACCATCGTGAACCGGTTGTGGGGACAGTTGATGGGGCGCGGGTTGGTCCATCCGCTCGACGCGATGCAAACGGAGCCGTGGAACGCGGATCTGCTGGACCAGTTGGCGGTGCATCTGATGGACAACGGCCACGATTTGAAGGCCGTGTTGGAGTTGATCGCGACGTCGGAGGCGTATCAGTCGGCCAGCGAAACGCTCGCGCAGGAGGAGAGTGGAAGCGGCTATGTCTATCGCGGCCCGCGGGCCAGAAGGATGACGGCGGAGCAGTTCCTGGACAGTCTGTGGCAGTTGACCGGCGCGGCTCCAGGGACATTCGACGCGCCCATCATCCGGGGGAAGCCGGCGGGGGATGCGGCAGGGAAGGTCAAGTTGGACGGTGAATGGATCTGGGGCGAGTCCGCGGCCCCGGGCAGTGTTCCGCCTGCGGGGGAGGAGATTCTCGTGTGCAAGACGCTTCAGTTGCCGGACAACGTGGCGTCGGGTGGCGCGGTGATGACCTGTGACAACGGGTTTGTGCTGTTTGTGAACGGCCGCGAAGCCATCCGCGGAGACCGGTGGTCGGATCCCCGGGCTGTGGCGCTCAATGGTCGCCTGAAGAAGGGGGCGAACCAGATTGTGGTTCGCGTCCGGAACGCGGGGAAATCGCCCAATCTGGCGGGGTTCCTGTTTGAGGGGCGACTGCGGTTGGAGAACGGGGAGGAAGTCCGCTTTTCTTCCGGCGCCGACTGGCAATGGAACCCGAGCCTGCCCAAATCCCGCGAGGGGCGCCTGGGCAAGGTGGGGGGCAAGTGGCGGCCGGCGGTTGTCGTGCCGCCGAAGTCCATCTGGACGGACGTTGTCACGGCGAAGTTCAAGGGGGCTCTCGCGCGGATCGCGTCCGGGGGGGTGAGGATGACCCGCGCGTCGTTGATGAAGAACGACTTTCTGATGCGCAGCCTGGGCCGCCCCATGCGCGAGCAGATCGTCACGTCGCGTCCTTCCGGACTAAGCACTCTGGAAGCCATTGATCTGCACAACAACGAAGACTTCGCAAAGATCCTGCAGCGCGGCGCCGGCCAGCTCGCATCACGCGGGAGTACGGGGATCAATGGCCTGAAGGAAAGACTCTGGCGGGCGGCGCTGGCCAGAAGACCAACGGCGGATGAACTGGACGCCATTCGGGAGGCGGTCGGCGAGCGTCCGACGGAGGAAGAAATCGAAGACCTGCTCTGGGCGATCGTGTTGAAGCCCGAGTTCATGGTCGTGCGATGAACCCGGGCTCGGGATGCGCGGCGGCCCGCCTCAGTCCGGCTTCCTGAAATCCAGGCAGATCAGCCGGTCTTCGGAGCGCAGGTAGACCTTCTTGTCGGAAAGGATGGGCGCGGCCCAGCAGGGGTGATGAAATTCCGGAACCTGCCAACGTGAGATTTCCTCCAGTTTGTCGGGGTTGGGGCGGACCAGTCCCAGCAATCCGCCTTCGCCGAGGACGATGAGCTTGTCGTCGGCAAGGATGGCGGAGCCGCGGCCGTAGGCGTCGGGCGTCTTGGAGGCGGTCTTGACCCAGCTTTCATCGCGGTCCCACATCACCTTTCCGCTCTTCATCTCGACGCAGCGGAAGCGGGCATCCGGTTCGTTGCGGCCGCTGAAGGCGTAGATATGGCCGTCCTTGAGAACGGGCGTGGTCCAATGGATTTCCAGAACGGGTTCGTGGCGCCGATTCGTGGCGCGGCGTTTGTCCGTGCTCCAGATCTCTTCGAAGCTCTTTCCGTCCGGGTTCACCTTCAGGGCCACGGACCCGACCCCGTAGTAGGCGGCCGAGATCAGGATGGCGTCCTCGAGCACAACCGGGTTCATCGCGTTGACGGAATCATTCACACGCGCGCGGAACCAGCGCTTGAAATTGACCGAGCCGTCATTGGGATCGATTGAGACGAGGCCCTGGCGGACGAGACAGAGAAGGTGTTTCCTGCCGTGGAAGGTGGCGACGACGGGGGCGGCATAGCTGGCGATCTTTTCGGTCCCGCGCCAGATGACCGGCGGCGTCCCCGGCCAGCCGGTCTTGTAACTGTCCTCCCAGGTGTCGCGCCCGACGCTTTCCCAGAGTGTCCTGCCGGTGTCGGCGTCCAGGGCGACGACGCCGGCATTGGGTTGTCCGCCGACCATGACGAAGAGCTTTCCGTCGTCGAGGACGGGGGTGGAGCCGACGCCGAAGAAGGCGCGGGGCACGTTCCAGTCGGTCGCGGTGTTGCGCCGCCAGATCTGACGGCCGTTCCTGAAGTCGAGGCAGTGGAGCATGCCCTCGGCGCCGAAGACATAGACCCGCTCCCGGGTGATCAGGGGAGTGCAGCGGGGGCCGTTGTTATAGCCGTAGGGATCGCGATAGCGACTCGGGTAGCCGAAGCGCCAGATTTCCTTTCCGGTTGCGGCGTCGACGCATTCCACAATCTCCTCGAAGCCGAGTCGATGATGGAACACGAGCCTGCCGTCGCGGACCGAGGGCGCGCTGTAGCCCGCGCCGATGACCTTCTTCCAGACAATGGGCGGGCCTTCCTTGGGCAACTTGTCGAGCAGCCCGGTTTCCCGGGAGAAGGCGTTGCGACGGGGACCGAGGAATTCAGGCCAGTCTTCGGCTTGGCCGGAGCCGGGCGAGCCGATTGCGGCGAGAGCGGCCGCCAAGAGTGAAATGGTTCTCAATTGATATTGCATGGCGATGTGGCCGGCTCAGCGGATGCTGCCGGCGTTCTTCAGGACCGGAGGGCTTTCGGAGTAGTCCAGCTTGACGCCGGGCACGAAGGTGAGCGCCTCGGCCACGCTGTGCGTGCCATCCGGATTGCGCTGCTGGGTCGAAACCTGGATCAGACACCCGACGCCCTTGACCTCGAGAGCCTTGGTCGACTTCATCCAGCCCTCGGATTCCGACCAGGCCTTGGTCAACACCTGAAAGAGATCGCCGTCTCCGATCACCTGAAGATCCGGCACGTTGGCCGCGGCCACAGCCTGGTCTGCGTTGGAAAAAGACTTCTCGGACATTTCAGTGGGCGGTTTGATGGTTCCTGTTCCCCTTTGGCGCTGTGTCGATCAGGGAGCAGCGTTCCGCGCAGGGAGATCGACGGTTCTATTTGAGTTCCCTGACGCGGAGGTTTCGGAATTTGTAGGTCTGGCCTTTTTCGCCGTGGTGCTGGATGGCGATGTGGCCCCTGGCGTCGACGCTGTCGTGGTAATCCGCGGTGACGACGCCGTTGACCTCGATCTTCAGGTGGTCGCCCTTGCAGGTGATGCGATACCTGTTCCAGTCATTGCGTTTGAATGCGTTGCGGACTTCGGGCTTCTTGAAATGGGCGGTGGATTCGTCGATTTGCGCCAAGGCGGCATCGTCCTTGGTGTTTCCTTTTTTGGCGGGCCAGAGCCAGCGCCGGCGCCCTTCGTCGTATATCCCGCCGGACCACCGCCGGTCCGATCCGTCGACCTTGTTCTTCTCGGCGTGGCAACGAAACATGAACCCGGAGTTGGCCTTGCCTTCCGGGAGCAGGATTTCGCCCTCGAACACGAAGTCGCCGAATTTCTTGTTGGTGACTAGAAAGAACTTCTTGTTGGCGGTGAGGTGGATTTCCCCGCCGACAATCTTCACCTCGCCCCAGTCGTAGGGATTGTGCCAGTTGTCGATGCCTTTGCCGTCGAAAAGATTTACCCACTTGCCATCGCTGGCGTGGGATGTGAAGGCGAATGCGGCGGTGAGGAGGACGAGCAGGAAGGAGAGGCGGAATCTGTTTTTCATGTGTTTTGGACTTTGTGACGCCAATGGGAATTCAGGCTGCGGAGTTAGCCATATCCGGCGCGCCGAGCCAATGGAAAATGGCGGAATCAGTTTCCGGGCGCGGACTTGGGTTGATTCAATGCGCTGGTGACGATGTCCCGGATGCGGATCACCTCGCTGTCGCGCGGATCCAGTTGCAAGGCGCGGAGGCTGTAGAAATCCGCTTCGCCGATGCGGCGGATGTTTGCCGCGGCGGGTTCGTCCAGCGTCAGCAGCGCCAGTCGGGCCAGGGCATTGGCGTTGGCCGGCGCCATCGAGACCGCCTGGAGGACGCTGTCCAGACTGTTCTCGTCGATCAGGGTCCGGAGCAGTTCGTCGTTCGTCATGCGGCTGAAAGGGGAGACGGTCCTCGATGCGCGGTCCCCTAGAAACCAGGCTGCCCAATCGGTGTAGAAGGCGTTGGCCCCGGCATGGGAGCCGACCCACTGGAGCATCGATGAGGCGGTCTGATTTGTTGAGGAGGGCGTCTGTCCCGGGCTTGCTCCATCGGTGATCTGGCCGGCGGCCCATTCGGCAAGGTGGGGCAGCCAATCCGGAGCGGGCCCGGGGGGCGCCGGGACGTCCCACAATTCGACGATGCCGGACTCGGACAAGATCAGGACCTGGTCGCCGGTTGCGTTGAACTCCAGATTCAGGATGTCGCCGAATTGTTGTTTGATTTCACTGACGGGTTGGCCGCTCGCGATATCCCAGACTCTCAGGTCGTTTTCCACGGTCAGCGTGAGCAGTCTTCCGCCCTCCGGGCTGAACAGGACCTTGAGGACCGGATCCAGGTGGGGCAGGAGCAGTTGCCGCGCCTGCGGGCCGATCTCGAAGATTCGGGCCTGCCGGTCGAGGCAGGCGGTCGCCAGGAGCCGGTTGTCCGGCGAAACGACCGCCGAGGCGATCGGGAAGGGGTGAACGAGGCGTCGCGTCAGCGCCCGGCCGGAGCTGTCGAACGCCTGGAGGGCGCCGCCGACCGGGGAAGCGGTGGCGTCGGTTTCGCGGCCATCCATGAGAGCGAGTATCCGCGAGCCGTCCCGTGAGACGACCGCGGAGCGAAGAGGGTCCGCCGCGTCGATCGACAGTGCGACGCGGGTGGTCCCGCCTCCGGAAGGTCGCGTCAGGATCGCCGTATTCGGGGGAGAGAGCCGGACCGCAGCCCGATCGTTGGATGTTTCCCAGGCTCCGACGGCGAGGCTTGCGCGGCGACCGGAGCGAGCGTCCCAGACGAAACCGACGTCATTCGCATTGGTGGCGATCACGTTGGCGCCGTCGGCGCTGAAGGTCGCGGAGACGAGCGGGCTGGTGGACAGCAGCATCAACGGTCGCGCCGCGCCGGGGGTGGTTGTGCGGATCTCGACGCCGCCTGCGCCCCGGAGGACGACCAGGCGGTCGCCCCTGGGGCTGAAGCGCAGCCGGAAGGGCCATGAAAGATTGGGGATGGCCTCGCCCTTCGGGAATCCCAGGTGCGCGTCCCAGAGTCGGGCGGTCCCGTCGACGCTGGCCGTGGCCAGGAGGCGCCCGTTGGGGCTGAATTCAAGGCGGTTGACCGGGAGCTCATGGCGGGGTTCCGCAGTCACCAATTGCCCGCTGAAGGCGTCCCAGACCGCCGCGCCGCCGGAGTTGTGCGCCGCGGCGATGCGTTGGCCGTCGGGGCTGATGCCGACGCCGGCTGTGGCGGCAATGTTGGGCAGGGCGAAGGGAGCCGACAATTTGGTCTGGCCGGAACGGGGATCCCAGACGACGGCCTTGTCGTCGGACGGGAAGGCCACCAGTAGTTTGCTGTCGATGGTGAACTGTGTCGCCAGAACCATCCCTGCGTGTTCGAGCGAGGCCAGCGGCCCATCGCCGGTCTGGGCGTTCCAGGTGTGGACGAAGCGGCCGCTGACCGTTGCGATCAGGCTGCCGTCGGGGCTGAAGAAGGCGCGGTCGAACGGGGCCCGATGGACAAGCGGACCCGCCGCGACCGCGCCGGAGGCCGCGTCCCAGATTCGCGCTGCG
>JAYPGD010000157.1:10072-11782 GCA_038126655.1 Verrucomicrobiales bacterium | reverse complement strand
TTCGGGGTTCGGGGTTCGGGGTTCGGGGTTCGGGGTTCGGGGTTCGGGGTTCGGGGTTCGGGATTCGGGATTCGGGGTTCGGGATTCGGGATTCGGGGTTTGCCATCTGCCATCTGCCATTCACAACCCCGCGTCCCATCAATGCGCCGCCCGCACTTCGAATCCGTGCTGCGAAATGAACTTCGCCACCTTGGCCTTCACGCAGACCTGTTTCCTACGGAACGGATCCCGATAGACGACCTTCGTCGCCCGAAGCGCCAGCGACTGTTTCTTCGCCTCGGCCATGCCGTAGATGGGGTCCTGCAACACCGGATGCCCCGCCTCCTTCAGATGCACGCGGATCTGATGCGTCCGCCCCGTCAACGGTCTTGCCTCCACCAGGCTTTTCCCCTTTTCCCGCTGCAGCGTTCTGAACTGCGTGACTGCGTCGCCGCCGGACGGATTGACGCACATGGCGCCCTTGCGTCCCTTCGTCGGGCCGATCGGGGCCTCGCAGGTCCATTCGTCCGCCTCCACCTCGCCTTCCACCGCGACCAGGTAGACCTTCTCCACTTCGCGCGACTGAAACAACCCGCTCAGCGCCTCCAGGGAGCCCGCGCTTTTCGCCAGCAACAACACGCCGCTGGTGTCCGCGTCCAGACGATGCACGAAGCGCAGGAAGCGAATGTTCCGCGACCTCGCCCAATAGTCGCGGTGATTGACCGACGATTCGATCGCCGCCTGAAGATTTCGCCCGGTCTTCTGCCAACTCGGCGGCGCGCACATCCAACCCGCCGGCTTGTCGATCCCCAGGACGGCGTGATCTTCGTACAGGATCGGAAACAGCGTCCCGTTGGGCAGTTCGATGTTCATGGGCTTAGCCATCCGGTGATCATGCGATCCTGTCGCCTCGCCCGGCAAGACAACTTGCCTTTGCGAGGCTGGCCCCATCGCCTACCATGCCCCCGTGTCCGATTCCCTGGTCGTCAACGAAATCTACCTCAGCCTGCAGGGCGAAAGCTCCTTTGCCGGACTGCCCTGCGTCTTCGTGCGCCTGACCGGCTGCGACCTTCGATGCTCCTATTGCGACACCGCTTATGCCTTCACCGAAGGCTCCAAAATGTCGCTGGACGCCATCGTGGCACGCATCGAAGAACTCGCCAAACCCTACGAGTCTTCCTCGGCCAACCAACGCCTCCCCCTGGTGGAACTCACCGGCGGCGAACCCTTGTTGCAGAAGAGCGCCCCCGCGCTCATGTCCCGGCTCTGCGACGCCGGATTCACCGTCCTCCTTGAAACCAGCGGCGCGCACGACATCTCCCGCATCGATCCCCGAGTCCATCGCATCATGGACCTGAAATCCCCAAGCAGCGGAGAATGCGATCGCAACCGCTGGGAAAATGTCGCGGAACTCCGCCGGACCGACGAGATCAAGTTCGTGCTCGGAACGCGCGATGACTATGAATGGATGAAGCGCGTCATCCGCGAACACCGCCTCGCGGAGAACGGCCCACTCCTCTGTTCCTGGGTGGCTCCGCTCGAAGCGCATCAACGCGACAAATCCCTGAAGCAACCGCCAACCGACGCCGCGCCGATGACTCGGACGGAGCTCGCCGACGCGATCGTCGCCGACGCCCTCCCCATCCGTTTCCAACTCCAGATGCACAAACACGTCTGGCCTCCGGATGAGCGCGGAGTGTGAGGCTTGGTTCTTGGTTCCTCGATTCTGGG
>JAYPGD010000157.1:7653-9972 GCA_038126655.1 Verrucomicrobiales bacterium | reverse complement strand
TCCTGGGTCCTGGGTCCTGGGTCCTGGGTCCTGGGTCCTGGGTCCTGGGTCCTGGGTCCTGGATCCTCGATCCTCGATCCTCGATTCCGACTTCCGATTACTGCCATTTGCCATGGCAAATCCGGCGCTGCGGTTGTTTGACTTGAAGCCGCGCCTCGCGAAGGTTTCTATTCCCTCTCTTTGAACGCCAAATCCCAATCCATCCTCCGCACGCTGCGGGATTACGAATCGCGCAATGTCACCTTCTGTGATCCGGAAGGCGGCTGGCCGATCGTGTGGAAGCGCGCCAAGGACTGCGACGTCGAGGATGTGGAGGGAAACCTCTATCTGGATCTGACGGCGGCCTTCGGCGTCGCCGCGGCAGGCCATGCCAATGAGCGGGTCGTCGAGGCGGCAAAATGCCAGATGGACCAGTTGGTCCACGGCATGGGCGATGTGCACCCGCACGAACCCAAGTCCCGGCTCGTCCGCGAATTGAGTCGACTTACCTTCGAACGATGGAGTCGCCGCAGTGAGGATGAATCCGAACCCGCGCTCTGCGGCAAGACCCTCTTCAGCAACTCCGGTTTTGAAGCGGTTGAATCCGCGCTCAAGACGGCCATGCTCGCCACCGGCCGGAAAGGCGTGATCGCCTTCGAGGGAGCCTACCATGGTCTCGGCTACGGGACGCTCAACGCCACGCATCGCGATCACTTTCGCGGCCCGTTCCGGACGCAACTTGGCGAATTCGGCTACTTCGGCGTCTTTCCCGAGAGCGAGGGAGAACTCGCGGTCGCCGAACAAAGCATCCGCCGCCATTTCAACCAACGGGCGATCGGCGCGCTGTTGGTGGAACCCATCCAAGGCCGCGGCGGCGTCCGCGTGCCGCCGCCCGGCTTCCTGCAAATGCTTCGCCGCGTCTGCGACCAATACCAGGCGCTCCTGATCCTCGATGAGATCTACACCGGATTCGGCCGCACGGGCAAATGGTTCGACTGCGAACACGACGAAGTCATTCCGGACCTGATCTGCCTGGGCAAGGGACTGACCGGCGGGTTCCCCCTCTCCGCCTGTGTGGGCCGCGCCGACGTCATGGACCGGGCCTGGCCGGAATCCGACGGCGAGGCCATCCATACCAGCACCTATCTCGGTCATCCGGTCGGCTGCGCCATGGCGCTGGAGCAGATAAAGGAGATCAAACGTCTCAAGCTACCCAAGCAGGCCGCGCAACGCGGGCGACTCCTCCTGAATCTCCTCGAACACCCGCCTCTCCCCATTGCCGGCTACCACTTCGAAGCCCGCGGCCGGGGACTTCTCGTCGGCCTGGAAATCACCCGCTCCGACGGATCGCCCGCGACGACCGAATCCATCGAAATCATGAAACGCATGCTCGCCAAGGGCTTCATCCTCCTGCCCGAGGGCGAACACGCCAACATCATCAGCTTCACCCCGCCCCTGATCATTTCCGAGGAGCAGATCCAGGAAACCGTGACCGCCTTGCATGAAACGACCGTCGACGTCCTGACCCAATGACGCTGTCCGCGATCAAGGCGCTGCTGCGCAAACATGACATCCAGCTGACGCGTTCGCTGGGGCAGTCGTTCATGCACGACGAAAACCAGATCACGCGCATCGTGGACCTGGCGGAAGTCGGCCCGGAGGACAATGTCTTCGAAATCGGCCCCGGTCTCGGCCCCTTGACCGAGGCCCTGCTGGACCGCGCCGGGAGCGTGCTGGCAATCGAGGTCGACGCGCGACTGGTCGAGATTCTGAAGATTCGTTTCGCGGAGAAGAAGGGTTTCGGCCTGATCCACACCGACGCGCTTGAGTACATCCGGCAAGGTGAAGTGGATTGGCGGGATTGGAAGCTGGCGGCCAACCTCCCCTACTCCGTGGGAACGCCGATCCTCGTGGACCTGGCCGCGCCCGGGGTCGGCCCGCGCTCGATGACCGTCACCCTGCAGAAGGAGGTCGTCGACCGCATCGCGGCAAAGCCGGGCTCCAAGGCCTACAGCCTCCTGACGCTCCTGCTCAATGCGACCTACGAACCGGAGGGCGAATTCCTGATTCCGGCCGGCTGCTTCTTCCCGCCGCCAGCGGTGGACAGCGCCTGCATCCGGCTCACCCGACGCGAGACGCCGCTGGTCGACGCCGCGCTTTATCCAACCTACGTCAAGGTGGTCAAACGCGGCTTCTCCCAACGCCGCAAGATGATGCTCAAGCTCCTCAAGCAGGACTGGACCGCCGAGAAACTGGCTGTCGCCTACGAGGCCGCCGGCGTCGATGAAAAGATCCGGGCCGAGGCGTTGACGATCGAGCAATTCGTCAAACTCGCCGCAT
>JAYPGD010000157.1:7179-7643 GCA_038126655.1 Verrucomicrobiales bacterium | reverse complement strand
CCAACAAGGCGACGACCTTGTTCTTGGTGAACCAGAGCAGAACGCCCACCGCGAACACCGCGAAAACATTCTGCCAAACCCGGTTCCGATGCTCCCCGACAATGCGTCGATCATTGGCCATGACAACCAGGGTGATCGCGACCAACGGAACCGCCAGAATGGTCATCCGCTGCGCCCAGACAATGGCCCCCAACGGATCCGTGTTGGACAAGCCGTAGTACCCGACGCCCAATCCCACCGCCATGGCCAGCGTGGTAAAGCAGCGGTTGTTCATGGAGTTCACATCCGACCCCAGACCAAACCCGTCGGCCAGCAACCCTCCGCCGATCATGGCGTTGATCACGGTCGATGAAAACGCCGCCGCCAGGAAGCCGAGGCTGAACACAATCTTGCCGGCGCCGCCCATGAGAGGACTCAACTGCTCCGCCAATCCGGCGGCGTTCACGATCGCCTCGCCGCGCAAC
>JAYPGD010000157.1:5967-7169 GCA_038126655.1 Verrucomicrobiales bacterium | reverse complement strand
ATCATCAACGACACGCAGACCAGGACCGAGATGCCCGTCAACGCTTCCCGCGTCGCGATGCCGACCTGGTCCTTCCCCCACCCCTTCTGCTGCGCCAGGGTGGATTGATAAAGCGCCGCAATCACGGAGAAGGTCGTAGCCGTCATACCCGCCACCAGACCGGCGTCCTCGGACAGCCACATCTTGGGAATCAACCCGCCGACAAACTGCGCCAGCTCAGGCGTCGTCGCCAGGACCGCAAGAAAGCCGATGCCCGAACCGGTCTTGAGCGCCAGGGCCGCGGAGCGATTCTTCATCCGCCATCCGGCCGCGAAGGCAGCGGCCATGACCAACGCGATCCCGAACCGGGGAACGGCGACGGTCAGGTTCAACACGAAGCAGAACAACATCACCGCGACCAGGGCGGTCATCACCTTTTCCAAGGAGCGGTAGAGCTTCTTCGCGCCGAAAACGAAGATCAACGCAACAATCCCCACGAACAACATCCAAACCGCTTCACCTGGAACCGCTTCATCAGAATCCGATTCGCCAGGCGACTTCAACGCCCGGTGCAACCAATCATTGACGCCTTGCGGAACCGGAGCCACCGCTTCCAACGCCGTCGCGCAGGCCACGTAGTTTCCCGACTGAAAGGCGGCGGCAACAGTGAATGAAAGGACGCCGCAGGCGATCGCCAGCCAGCGACCGTAATGCCGGGTCATCAGGGTCAGCGCCGAAACCTCGTTCAACACGCCGATCCTTGCGGCCATCGAGGTGAACAACATCATGAATCCGCCGGCCAACGCCAACGCCCACACCAGGTCCGGCCCCATCTTGGCTCCCACCTTGGACGCAATGGTGATGCTCCCCGGTCCGATCACCACCGCCGCCGTGATCAAGCCCGGTCCCAACTGCTTCCAGAATGGGATTGTTGCCTTCGTTTCCTCCGCCCCGGATTCCGGAGCCGCCTCTGATTTCGTGTTGTTGTCGTCCATGGTATCGCCATTGCCGCGGCTTCACCGCGCTTCTCACAAAGGAACAACGGAAGACAACGTTGTTTCGCGCGTTCGCACAACCAGAAACACCAGGGCTTGCGCACGAGTCGGATTCGCGCCTCGTTGGAGTTCACGGGGTGGGGGGGGTGCGGGGGGCCGGACCCCCACACCAGGATAGCCAAACCAACCCCCCCCCCCCGCGGGGGGGAGTTGGGCTTGATTTTTTAG
>JAYPGD010000157.1:0-5957 GCA_038126655.1 Verrucomicrobiales bacterium | reverse complement strand
GTTCACGCTTTGGCGTGCTTCCGGGCGAATGCACGCCAAAGCGTGAACTCCAACCGCAAGCGCCGGCCGGCGGGCTTTCGAATTTGCATTGATTTTGACGCTCATGCGAAGTCCTGCCCCCCCGTCGCCGCTTGCATGTCCCGCCTCCGGGGATACTATCGCCTGATGATGTTTCCAGCCCGGACCCGTTATCGCATCGCGGCCATTCTGCTCGCGGGGCTCGGGTTCACCGCGTCGACTCCGGCCGCGGAATCAGAATTCGCTGCCCCCCGCCCCGTCAAGGGACTGGCCGTCCAGGAATTCGCCGGCCCTCAACAGTTCACCAACGCGACCGCCTTCGCCGTGGACGGCAAGGGGCGAATCTTTGTAGCGGAACACGATCTCCTTCCCGGAAACGCTCTCAACATCACCAACGCGCCGGGTTGGCTGACCAATTCCATCGCCTGGGAAAGCGTCGCGGATCGGGCCGCATTCCTCGAATCCCAGATCGTCTCCGACAACCAGGAACTCCCCAAGCCCCTGCGGGTCGATCGGAACGGCGACGGCGAATTCACCGTGGCCGACCTGGAGACCAACCTCCAACGCATTCGGCTCATCGAGGAATCCGCCCCGGACGGAACGGCCGGACGCAGCCGCCTCTACACCGAGGGCTTCAACTCGTTTCTCTCCGGAGCCATCTCTGGCATGCTGTTCCGCAACGGCGCCCTCCACGTCGCCTGCGCGCCGGACCTCTGGCTGCTGGACGACGCCGACTTCGACGGCGAGATCGACCATAGCGTCTCCCTGCATCATGGATTCGGCGTTCGCCTGCCCCGCGATGAGCGAAACATGACCGGCCCCGCAATCGGCCTGGACGGCCGCATCTACTGGGCTGTCTCCGATCAGGGTTCCCGGGTCGAGACCTCGGACATCATCTTCTCCGCAACGGACACCGGCGCAATCTATCGCAGCGAACTCGACGGTTCCCGCCTTGAATTGTTCGCCACCGGCTTCCGCAATCCTTGCGGAATGGCCTTCAACGAGGTCGGCGACCTCTTCGTCTATGACTCCGACGCGCCCGGGGAAACCGGCCGCCTCATCCACGTGTCCGAAGCCGGCGACTACGGCTGGCGGACCGGATGGCGCATCCTCCCCAACGCGGGACCATGGACGCTGGAGCAACTGGGCGGCGGCCTGAGCGTCAACACCGGTCGCCACATTCTGCCGCCCGTCCTGAAAACCGGCGCCGCGCCCGCCGGACTCGTCTGGCACGACGGCGTCGGAATGCCGGCCGCCTTCGCCAATCGCTTCTTCATTGCGGACGCCGCCAACGGCGGTCGCATCCAGGCGATCCAATTGAAACCCAAGGGAGCCTCCTACGAACGAGCCGATACCCGCGACGTCGCCCGCAACCTCGAGGCCATGCAGCTCCAGATCGCGTCGGGCGGCGAATTGCTCGCCTTGGGGCGGACACAAGGCAACCCGGTCCAACGCATCTGGGCGATCGCCGCCGAAGGCGGCGCCCAAAGCCCGCTGGCCGGAGAATGCCGGACCGTCCTCGCCAGGGGCATGATCCGCCGATCAAACAAGGAACTCGCGAAGTTCCTCGAACATCCCGCCCGGGCGGTGCGCCTCGCGGCTCAACTGGAACTGGTGGAGCGCTGCACCCGGCGACGCTATCAATGGAAGTCGCTCGAACTGCGCTTCGGCGGCGGCCGGGCCTTCACCACCCTTTCCAAGGTCGCCCGACGCGGCCCCACCCGCATCGCCCGACTCCACGCGCTCTGGGGACTCGCGCACGTGCGCCGTCTCGCGCCCAAGAACACTCTCATTGACATCACGTCGCTGCTGTCCGACCGCGACCCCGAGATTCGCGCGAACATGGCCCGCGTCGCCGGCGAGACCAGCATGCCTGACGCCTTCGACGCCGTCGTGAAACTGACCCAGGATCCCGAGAATCGGGTGCGCTATTCTGCGACCCTGAGTCTCGCGCGCTACCGGAACCCCAAGGCGATCACCCCCATCATCACGATGCTGCGGGAGAATCAGAACAATGACCCGCTCCTGAGACATGCCGCCGCCGTGGCGCTCGCCAGCATTGGCGGCCCCAACCGCCTGCTCGCCGCGGCGCATGATCAAGACGCCGCCATCCGGCTGGCGGCCGCGCTCGCCATGCGCCGACTCCGGGATCCCGGCATCACGCTTTTCCTGAACGATTCAGACGCCGCCATTTCTCGCGAGGCCGCCCGGGCCATCTACGACCTGCCCCTCGAATCCGTCAGGCGAAACCTCGCCAGCCGCATCACCCAACTCCGATTCTCCAACGCCACCGCCCGCCGGATCATCGCCGCCTGTCGACTGGAAGCCGACACGGCCTCGGCGCGGGGCCTGTCGGAGTTCGCCGCCAGCGACCTTGTCGGCGAGGAACAACGCGTCGAAGCCCTCAGCGCCCTGCGACACTGGAACTCGCAGTCGCCGATCGACCCCGTCACCGGGAGACATCAGTCCGTCTCGCTCCGCCGCGCCAACCTGGCTCCCGCGGAACACCTGGCCCCACACCTGCCTCGACTGCTGTTCACCGGCCCGACCAATGTGCGCATCGCCGCCGCCCTGGCCGCCGCCGCCCTGCAGATCCAGGAAGCGGGCGAATCCCTGGAGGGACTGGCATCCGATCAAGGCGCCAACCTGGCGCTGCGAATGGCCTGCCTCCAAGGCCTTGCCGACATGAATCACCGCCTGCTGCCCCAGGCCCTCTCCAAGGCCCTCAAGGACCCAGCGCCCCTGCTCGCCGAAACCGCAAAACGCATCCAGGCGCAACAGTCCGGGCAGTCCGAATGAACGCCGAGCCCCCGCCTCTGCCCCAGCTGCCAGGCGGCGGCGGCGCCCCGCCGCTTGGAGCTCCCGGTCCACGACGCCCGGGGTGGTGGGCGCACCTGCTGCTTCTGGCGGCCTACCCCGTGGTCCTCGGCGCATTGGGATCCGCGCAGGCGCAGGAAGACGCCGCCCCCATGCTTCCCGGCACAACGGCCGGACTCGTGCTCGTCTGCGTCCTCGAATTGGCGATTTTTGGCGGCGTCTTTGCGATCGCGTGGAGATGTTCCCGCGCAACCTCGGCGCAGCTGCATCTGGCTTGGCGCGGAGGCCCGCTGCCGCTGCTGCGCGGCTTCGGCTACGCCATCGCCCTGCGCATGCTGGTCGCATTCGCCACGCTCATCGTGCTGGGCGCCGGCATGGCGGCGGGAGTTCTCGATTCCCAGACCTTCAGCGAAACCGGACCACAAATCGATGCCATGGTCGGTCCGGAAACCCTAAAGAACAACCCCGCCTACCTGTTCGTCGCAATGACCTTTCTGAGTTTCATCGTGGCCGGCCTGCGCGAAGAACTCTGGCGCGCCGGCGTCATCGCCGCCCTGATCGCATTGTTCCCCCAAACCTTCTCCAGCGTCCGAGGAAAAGTCGCGGCCGTCATGATCGCCGCGACGCTGTTTGGACTCGGCCACCTTCCTCAAGGATGGATGGCCGTCGGCATGATCGGCCTGCTCGGCGTCGGACTGGGACTCATCCTGGTCTTCCACCGTTCGCTTTGGGACGCCGTCATCGCCCACGGCTTCTTCGACGCCGCCTCGTTCGCGATGCTCTACCTGCTCGCCAACCTGCCGCCCGAAGTCTTGAAGAAGATGGGCGCGCAATGATGGGGAGGATTCTCGCATCCACGATTCTCGCATCCGCCTACGTTCCGCAAAGCCGGAACTTCGTCGTGACAAGCCACGCACCACGCATCACGCATCCCGCATCACGCCCCCAACGAACCTTCCGGCCCTTTCCAGATCAGTCGGATGGAATCCAACCTGAGCCGCGCGCCAAAAATGTGTTCCCGCAGCAATTCGATCTGCGATCCGACCGCCTCAATCTCCTCATCCCGGATATGATCGTTGACGCGCTGCAACGCCCTCAGACGATTCATTTCAGCCTGTAGCTGCGACTCCATTTCCGAGAGCGCCGTGGATTTGATTTCCGCCGCCCGTGTATCCGCGAACCCCTCGCCGGCTTCGAGCATCCCGGGCAACAGGTTCCGTTTGAAATCCGCGTTGTCGATAATCGGATAGATCGCCCCCTTGGTCAGACGCGCGGACAGCCCTACTCGGGAAAAGTCATCCGTCCGGTCCTCCTTCTTGTGATCCACCACAACACGGATCGGAGTGGTCGGCATGAATCGATCCATTTGCAGTCGCCCCGGAGCCAGGACTTCGACGATATAGACAGCCTCCAGCAGGATGGACTTCGCGCCCTCTTCCGTCCACACCCCGAAGGCGCAATTCCCCTGCTCCGATCCCAGCAGCAATTCCATTGACCCCGTGGCCATCGGATGATCCCAGCTCAGGAAGGTCACGTCTTCGCGACTCAGCGCGCGCTTCCGATCGAAGGTCGCCACGCAGCCTTCCTCCGGCAGACCGGGAAACGCGTCGGTGATCAGCCCTCCGGAGCCAAGCGCGTAGGTACGCTCGGCCATCTCCTCAATCTGCACTCCGAAGTGATCGAACATCTCCAACAGGAATTCTTCCAGGTCGGCGTCCGCGTCGGCCCGCTGAATGGTCTCCACCACCTCTTGGGCCGGCTCCGGCTTGTAGGAACTCAGTTCGAGCAACCGGTCCCGCCCCTTCTCCATCAACTCGTTCAGTTCCCTGCGCGCCGCCGCCGTGGCCGCCAGCAGTTCCGCCAATTCCGCCTCCGCCGCGTCGGGATCCGTCGGATACTCGTGGGCGAGGTCGTGGGCCTGCCGGCCAAACCGTTTCAACATTTCATTGCCGCAGGCGAGACTCGACTCAAATCCGGCCAACCCCTCATGATACCATCGCGCCAGCGCCTCCTGCGAACTCCCGGCAACGAACGGGACATGAATCTTGATGTCCTCCGTCTGCCCGATCCGGTCCAATCGCCCGATCCGCTGCTCCACCAA
Source organism: Verrucomicrobiales bacterium (assembly GCA_038126655.1). GTDB lineage: Bacteria > Verrucomicrobiota > Verrucomicrobiia > Limisphaerales > JAYPEY01 > JAYPEY01. Next base: position 1,021 of record JAYPGD010000157.1, on the reverse strand, counting down.
CTCCGGGTTCAAGGGCAGGTCGAACAGGACCAGGTGATGGGCGAACTGGAAGTTCCGCCCCTCGCTGCCGATCTCCGAACAGATCAGGATCCGCGCGCCGTCCTCCTCGGCAAACCACGCCGCATTGCGATCGCGCTGCACCAAGGTGAGATCCTCGTGAAACATCGCCGCCTTCACATTGATCCGCAGCCGCAGCGCGCGCTCGATCGCCCCGACCTTCTCCCGCGTCCGGCAGATCAACAGGACCTTCTCCTCCTCCAACTCGCGCAACAACGCCGCCAGCCAGACCATCCGCGGATCGTTCTCGAAATCCGGCTCAAATTCCAACGTCGTGTCGCCGGAATCCACCGCAAACTCCGCCGACAGGCGATCCAGGATATCCGGATCGTCCTTCGGCCTCGCCAGCGGAACCAGCCGCGCCTCGCGAACCGGGAAATTCTCCATCGCCGAACGCGTGTTGCGGAACATCACCCGCCCCATGCCATGCCGGTCCAGCAATTCGCCGACCAACCGCTCCCTCGCCTCCTTGTCGCCCTCGTCGATTGCGTCACAACGCGCGTCGACATCCTCGCGTTCAAAATGAAACACGGACGCCAGCGCGCTGCGATCCGCCTCGGACAAGGGCTCGCCCGCCAGCAACCTTTCAGCGATCCCCACCACCGCCTGATGGTGTTCCGCCTCCTCCGCAAATCTGTCGAAATCGTGATAGCGATCCGGGTCCAGCAACCGCAACCGGGCAAAATGGCTCTCCTCGCCTATCTGTTCCGGAGTCGCGGTCAGCAGCAACACGCCGTCCGCGCCGGCGGCCAGGCTCTCGACCAGGGAATACTCCACGCTCGCCCCCCCGGGAGCCCACTCGAGGTGATGCGCCTCATCCACGACAAGAAACTCCCACCCGGCCTCCACCGCCTGCCGCGCCCTCCGTTCATCCCGGGCCAGAAAATCCAACGAACACAACGCCAGCGGATCATCCAGAAACGGATTCACATCCGGTTGATTCGCCTCGATCGACGCGCAACGC
>JAYPGD010000156.1:9540-11789 GCA_038126655.1 Verrucomicrobiales bacterium | reverse complement strand
GGCTTGGGTTTCTCCTCCACTTTGGGCTCGGGCGCGGCATCTTGCGCCTAGACGGACATGACTCCGCCCAATAACAGGACAATCGCCAGCTTCTTCAGTGTCGGAGTGCATGGAGACATGGATGGTGTGGTTTTCATTTCGCGCTTTGACATGAGGGTTTGTTTGTTGATCGGCCGACGGTCCGGGAGAAGTCCGGATGAATTCCATCGACCTGGAGCTTGAGATCCCGCCCGGGGATTCCCGACGGGAGGCGGAAGTTAATCAAGGCCCGCGCCTGGCGCAGCAGAAATCAACCGCTCAAAAGACAAAAAAGCCCGCCCCGGATTGCCGGGGCGGGCTGCGAAAAACACGCGGGCGACCGCTTTACTTCTTCTTCTCCTCCGCCTTCTTCTTGCCCTTGCCCTTGCCCTTCTTTTTCGCGGCGGGCTTGGCGGCCTCCTTCTTCGGGGCCGGTTTCTTGGCCTCTTCCTTCTTCGGTTCCTCCTTCTTGGCGACCGGGGCGGGCTTCCACCCCATGGTGATCTCAACGCCCGGCAGGGCTTTCTTGAGGGCCGCAAGGCCGCCATCGGAGACCTTGGTCTGCCAGAGGTAGAGCTTCTTGAGGTTCTTCATGCCATGAAGATTGGCGAGTCCCTTGTCCGAGACCTGGGTGCCATAGAGGTTCAGGTAGTGCAGGTGGGTCATACCCTTGATGTGCGCGAGACCGGCATCGGAGATCTTGTTCCGCTCGAGGTGAAGGCGGGTCATGTTCTTCAAGGACGCGATGTTCATCAGGTCCCCGTCGGTGAGTTCGCGCGAGGCGAGGTTGAGGTCGGTCATGGTCTCGACCTTGCTCAGGTGCCCTAGGGCGGCCTTGACGTCCTTGAGATCGAGCGACCGAAGGTTGGCGGTCTTCCAGAGCAGATCCTTGGCGACCGGGCGAACGGACACGCCCAGTTTGCCGAGCTCCGCGATGGCGGCGGCTTCCGCCGGCTTGGGCTTGATGGTCGTCAGGCCGTCCATCGGGCCCTCCGCCTTCTTCTCGGCCACTTCCGGTTTCAATCCGTCCGGCCAGTTGGCGCCTTCCAGAATCCACTGCTTCAGCAGGTCCTGCTGCTTCTTCGGCAGCGGATCACCCTTGGGCGGCATGATGTCGTCATGGTCGGCCGGCAGGATCACCCGGGTGTAGAGCTCGCTCTCGTCCGGCTTCCCCGGCACGATCATGTAGTCCTCCTCAAAGGCGTATTGCTTGGTGTCGACCCGCAGACCGCCCTTCTTCTTCTTGGCGCCGTGGCATTCGTAGCAGGCGTCCTTCAGGATCGGCTGAATCTGTTTGACGAAGTCAATCTTGGCCGCGTTCGCCTGGGCGGCGGCGGTCAAGACCATCGCGAGGGTGAGAATAACTGTTTTTTTCATGGTTCGTGTTGTCCGTTGTCTGACTCAGGGCAGTTTGCAAAAATTCAATCCGAAGACGGCCCCTTCTTTGGGGAAAACCGTACGGAAATGGGCGGAATACACAACCCGGCGCGTTCCTTCAATCAAAGATTTCCCCTGCGTCCGGGTTCAATCCAACCGCTTGATCGAGATGTTGCGGAACAGGACCGGGTCGTTGTGGCCGGCAAAACCGAAGTGACCTTCCTTGAGGCCGATGCCGGGGTGCGGCGAGTTGGCCATGTACTCCTTCGCCTCGCTGACGTCGGTGTCGAGGATGACCGTGCCGTTCAATTCCACCTTGATGGTCGAGCCCTTGACCGTGACTTCCTGGTAGTTCCACTCGCCGACCGGACGCAGGAAACCGCGATGCGCCGGCGTGATGCCGTAGGCCGAACCGTGATATTGCCGCTTGTCCAGCTTGGCGTATTTCTCGGCGGTGTTGTCGAGGACCTGAAGCTCGCACATGCCGGCGTAGGCGGCATTGCCCTTGCCTGGATAGCGGATGGCGAGGCCGTTGTTGCCTCCGGCCGGAAGCTGAAATTCCAGACGCGCCACGAAATCGCCGTAGACCTCCTCCGTGAACAGCGTCCCGCCCTTGCCCTTCTTGCAGGCGATGGCTCCGTCGCGGACCTCGTAATTGTCCTTCGCGCCGGCCCAACCGCTCAGGTCCCTGCCGTTGAAGATGGACTTGAAGCCCTGCGCCTCGTCGTTGCCGCGCAGCAGCCAGTTCGCCTCTTCCGATCCGATCGCGCGCACCTTGAGATTGCGCCAGCGGATCTCCCCGCCATGCGTCTGCAAATGGATGACGCCCTTGGCCGGCAGCGGCGTCTGGCGGG
>JAYPGD010000156.1:7716-9530 GCA_038126655.1 Verrucomicrobiales bacterium | reverse complement strand
TCTTGGCCCAGTAATTCTCCATGATCGCGTTGGCGACCACGAGCTTGCCGTTCATGCAGACCGTCGTCCGCGCGCCCAGCTGCGTGATGCGGAATTCGTTCCACTCGCCGAAAGCGCGATCCGCATGAACCAACGGAAGCTGCCCTGGCGCGCCCTTGCTGTTGTTGAACAGGCCGCCGGAGCCCTTCTCAGCGTGGCGCGTCCCTCCGGTCTTGCCGCCCTCGGGCGTGGTGTCCCAGATCTGCACCTGCGGGGTCCCGCGCAGGTAGATCCCGCTGTCGGCCTTGGCCACAGTCTTGTAATCGATGTGAAATTCAATGTCGCCGTACTCGGCGTCGGTGGTGGCGTAGGGGCCGTGGCCGTCGTTCACCAGTTCGCCGTTGTCCACCGACCAGTGGGCCTTGAAGTCTTCCTGTTGCTTCTCGATCGCGGCCTTGATCCCGCCTTCCTTGCCCTTCGCCTTCACAGTCTGATGCGGATTGTTGCCATACCAACCGGTCAGGTCCTTGCCGTTGAAGATGGACTTGAAGCCGTCATCCGCAGCCTGTGCAGTCAGGGCGGAGATGGCAAGAGTGAGGAGGGAACCGAGTTTGATCGTAGGTTTCATGTTGGAGTTCAATACTGATCCGACTTCAGGAATCCGTCGGTGGTAGAAAGACGACGTCCGTTTGACAAGGGAAAAGGGTGAGAGGAACGACGAACCGACACGGTGAAAACTGGGATGAAGCAACGTCAACGGAGCGCGACTGTGTCGAAGACCTGCCGCAGCAGCGCAAGAATCCGCCGATGTCCAGGCCAGGCGGTTCGTTTGACGTTTAAAGTTTGATATTGAGCGTTGAACGTTCGCCTTGCCTGCCGCAGGGCGGGGGCAAGCGGCCTCCATCAAATCCGCAACACCCCATCCATCCACTTGGCGATGCCGGCGAGGCGTTGGCGGTCGCCGCCCTTCACCTCCGCCGTGGCCCAACCGCGGAAATCGATCTTCGCCAGTTCCTTCCGGACGTTCACCCAATGCACCTCGCCCCCGTCCGTGCCCTTGGCGCCGGGCTTGGCCAGCTTGGCGTCGCCGAATTCCGCATGACCGCGGTCCTTGATGTCGATCTTCCCGATGCGTTTACCCAAAACCCGCGCCCAATGCTCGGCGTTCTGCTTGGTCCAGGTGATGGTGTTGCCGGTGTCGTAGTAGGAGCCGACCCACGGCGTTTCAAAGGAATCAATGAAACGCGACATGCCCTCGGCGGTCTTGAGGAAGGTGGCCCGGACGTTCTCGATCAACAGGCGGACAGTCCTCTTCTCCGCCGCCGGAAGGGCCGCGCGAACGAGCTTCTGCCAATGCTTGAAGTTGGCGTCGTAAGACAGCTTCGGATCCTCCTTCGCCAAGACCAGAACGCCGTCGCCGCCAAGCTCATGCGCCATCTCGACCGTATCCTCAATATCCGGATCGGAGGAATTGACCACGCCGTGAACCGGAAGGCCGGTTGCGTCGATCGCCTTGCGATAGGCCCCGGTGTCCTCGCGATTCCGGGTGTAGACCTCGACGCCGTCAAAGCCAAGGTCTTGGAGGAGCTTGAACTTATCGGTGACGCCGAGCGGTTCGTTCACCATGGCAAACTTCACCGCCTTCCTGATCTTGCCGGTGAATTCGGCGGCCGGAGCGATGGATGGAAGGAGCGTTGCGGCGGCGGCGGCGGTTGTGGAGCAAAGGAAGGTTCGGCGGTTCATGGGGGAAACGTTGTTTGGGGCACGGGGAGGTTGGAACCGGGAACGGCTTTGACAAGGGAAATCGGAAAGGCGTGTAGAAATGAACGCAAAAT
>JAYPGD010000156.1:0-7706 GCA_038126655.1 Verrucomicrobiales bacterium | reverse complement strand
GGGCGGCGGAGGCGATAGGCGGAAGCAGCGCGGCTCCAAGTGCGGCGGAAGTCGTGGAGCGGAGGAAGTTTCGGCGATTCATGGCGGCGATGTTTCTAGCTCAACGAGGTTGAAAGCAGACACGATTTTGACAAGGGAAAAGGGCTGGCGCGGGAAAGCAACGGCGAAGGCGGGTTCGTCCGAAGGTGACAATGCGCTATTGGAAGCGAACGGGGCCGTCAGCGTTGACGCCGGATGCCACTTCGAACGCAAAGGGCAAGTCCCGGCGAACCCACCCCGATTCCATCCTCATTTTCCGCTGCGCGGGAGCATGAAATATCCCCTCCGCCGGAGGGGACCAGTGAAGAGGTTGCGCCAGAAACTCAGTTACTTCCCCTTGTTCAAATCCGCGATGCGGCGCGCGATGAATTGCCGGATCAGGGGGATCTTGGACCCGGCCGCCAACTTCAACGCGCGTTGCGGATCCTCTGCGACCAAGGGCTCGATGCCATACCAGATCATCAGGACGAGATTGCGGTCCTCGGGGTGGACAGGTTTGGCAATCAAGGCTTCGGCCAAAGCCCACCGTCGCGCCACCGTCACACTCTGGAGGACAGACGCCGCCAGCAAGCGACTCTCCGCAATCGTATGGCGGTCCACGAGCAATGCCCCCTTCACGTCTACAAACGTCCCATGCAACGCTGGGAGTCCAATCCTAAACGCCGCTGCACCCTGGGCATTGACGCCACGTCCATCGAAGACATCCTGTAGCCGCAACCGTCGCAAATGTTCGAAATGATTCCTTCCAGAAGATGCGTGGCGTTCCTGAAGAATCCGTAATGCGTGCGATCGATGCCAACGATTCGGGTGTTTCAACATCTTTGCCAACTCCTCATCCGACATCACCCCCAAATCAAACTTCTCCATCGGCTTGCTCTCCCCATAAACCACCTTGAACAACCTCCCGCTTGTCCGATGCACGCCATCGCGATCATGGCATTCCCCCAGGTCGGTCCATTCGGCGATCATCATGTTGCCGTCGGGAGTCTGTTTGAGATCCACGGCGCGGAACCAGGGGCTGTTGCCGAGCAGGAAATCCGGGCCGTGTTTGGCGACGTAGCTCGAATGCTTTCGCTCGATGGAATCCATGTTGATGCGATTGCCGTGGATGTTCGACATGAAGGCCTTGCCCCGATACTTCTCCGGCCAGGCATCGGCCTGGTAGATCATCAACCCGGAATGTGAATGTCCCCCGCCCTGCTCCGGGTGCGCATGGCCGTGTCGCTGCAGTGCGTTGGGGCTGTCGTCCCAATGCCGGTGATCCGAGATCGGCTTCATCAACTCATAGGTGTAGGGATTCGGATGCGTGTCCTTGCCTTCGCGCCTTTGAAAGCGCGCGCCGGGAACGACGTGCCACAAGTGATCCACCACGCTGGTGGTGATGAAGGGCTGTCCATCCTCGTTCCAATCGAGCCCCCAGGGATTCACGGTGCCGTCGGCCACGATTTCAAACTTGTGGGTCACCGGATGAAACCGCCAGATCGCGCAACTCAGCTCGACGCGATCCTTGTCCGGAGTACCCGGCTTGCCGACGCGGGAGGGTTTCTTGATCCCGTGCCGCCCCCAGAGCCAGCCATCGAGCCCCCAGGTCAGGCCATTGAAGAAATTGTGTTCCGCATTGGTCGCCCAGCCATCGAGCATGACCTGCGGCGGACCGTCCGGAATGTCGTCGCGATTCTTGTCCGGGATGAACAGCAGTTGCGGCGCGTCGCAGACCCAGACACCGCCGAAGCCGACCTGGAACCCGCTCAGGTGATTCGCCTTGGACCAGAAGACCTTCTTCGAGTCGAAGCGGCCATCGTTGTCATGGTCCTCGAATATGGAGATGCGATCCTGCCCCTTCCGCTTCCACTCGATGTAGGAGAAACTCTCCGCCACCCAGAGCCGACCGCGATCGTCGTAGTTGATGGCGATCGGCTGGGCGACATCGGGCTCCCCGGCGAACAGGGTAACCTTGAAGCCTTCGGGAACCGTGATCAGCTTGCGCGACTCCTCCGGGGACGGCGGCTCGTCGCCCGGTTTCTGGGTGTTCCTGACGCCTTCCGGCAATTCGCCCGCCAGGACCGACGTCGCCATGCAGACCGCCACGACGGCGCACTTCATCTGATTGACCATCCGTCTCCTATAGCCGCCCCACGACTGCTTGGCGACAAGGAAGCCGAGAAGAACAGGGGACTCGGCTTCGATGCCGCCCCCGCCGATCGCTGTTGCGCATTCGGCGCTCCCAGGACGCCGGGGTAAACTCCATCGCGCCGAGCCTGCCTGGGCGGCTCACTTGCCTCCGCCCAAGGCCTGCTCCAGCAGTTCGTTCATGCGGTTGATCATGGCGCGCGGATCTTCGAGCAATCCGGCGGCGGCGCGGCAGTTGTCGTAGATCTGCTCGGCGACCTTGCCGGCGAGTTCCGAGTTGTCGGCGCGCTGCTGATTGAGCAGCACGATCATGTTGTGTCCGGGGTTGATCTCGAGATCGTATTTCTCCGGCAAGCCGCCGCCATCAGGGTTCATGGATTTCATCATGCGCCGCATCGACGCGGTCATGAACTTGTCTCCATCCACGATCACCGCCGGGCTTTCCACCAGGCGCTTCGAAATGCGGACCTCGTTCACGTCGTCGCCCAACTTCTCCTTGATCCACTTGGCCAACTCCGCGCCGTCCTCGTCGTTCAGGCGTTCGCCATCCTTCTCCGGGGCGTCGACCTCCACCTCCGCCTTCTCGGCGGCGACAAGTTTCTTCCCGTCGAACTCCATCAGGTGGTCGGCGACAAACTCATCCCAGGCGTCGTAGAAAAACAGGACCTCCTGAGACTTCACCTTGAAGGCCTCGAAATAAGGGCTCGCCTCGGCGGCCTCGCGGTTGGGCGCGGTGATGTAGTAGATCTCGGTCTGTTCCTCGGGCATGCGGGAGACATAGTCCGCCAGCGACGTGGTCTTGCCGGCGTCGGTCACGCTCGATTCGAAGCGCAACAACTTGCCCAACGCCTCCTTGTTGTCGAAGTCGGAGGCGACGCCTTCCTTGATGAAACGGCCGAACTGCGCAAAGAACCCGTCGTATTCCTCGGCGTCCTTCTTCGCCTTCTCGGTCAGCATCTTGATGAAGCGCTTGGAAAGCACCTTCTTGAGCTTGGCCATCAGGGCCGAGTCCTGCATGGACTCGCGGGAGATGTTCAGCGGCAGGTCCTCGCTGTCCACAACGCCCTTCACAAAGCGCATCCACTCGGGCAGCAGTTCCTTGGGCTCCGGTTCGATCAACACCTTGCGGCAATAGAGGTGCACCTGCGTCTCCGCTCGCGGCATGCCGGGCATCTCGAAATTGCGCTTGGGCACGAACAGCAGCGAACGGATCGCCAGGGGCGCGTCCGCGCTGAAATGCAGGCGATACATCGGCCCGTCCGAGTCATGGCCGATCAACTTGTAGAACTCCTCATACTCGTCCGCCTTGATGCCTCGGGCGTCGCGCGCCCAGATCGCCTCGACGGTGTTCTCGTGCTCGCCGTTCACATTGATCGGAAACGGCACGAAGCTGGAATAACGCTTCACGATCGACTTCACCGTGTAGGCCTCGGCGAAGGTCTTCTGGTCGTCCTTCAGTTCGATGGTGATCTTCGTGCCGCGGGGCAGGTCGTCGGAGAGCGTCTCAATGTCGTACGATCCCGCGCCGGTCGAGGTCCAGCGACAGGCCGGGGCTCCGGCATCGCTGGAGCGGGTCTCGACGGTCACCTTGTCGCCGACCATGAAGGCCGAGTAGAATCCCACGCCGAACTGGCCGATCAGGTTCGCGTCCGGCTGATCGCCCTTCTCCTTCGCTTCGGCCAACTGCTGCACGAATGCCTTCGACCCCGAGTGCGCGATCGTGCCGAGGTTTTCGACCAGTTCATCCGCGGTCATGCCGATGCCGGTGTCGGCGATCGTGATCGTCTGCTCCTTCTCGTCGGTCGTGATGGAAACCGCGAGTTCGAGGTCCGGGTCGTGCACCGTGGCTCCGGAGGCCTGCTGAAAACGCAGCTTCTCCAACGCGTCGGCGGCGTTCGAGACCAGTTCGCGGATGAAGATCTCCTTGTCGGTGTAGAGGGAGTTGATGACGATATCCAGCAACTGCTGAATCTCCGCCTTGAATTCGTGTTTCTTTGCCTTGCTCATGGTTCGTTCCTGTCAATCAATCGGGGGAAAAGAGGTGAAGGGGATAACGTTTTTTTTCCAATCGTCAAGCGTCGGGAGAAGGGCGTTTCAACGCCGGTGGGGCGAAGCTCCGCTCCCGCCCGCCTCAGGCGGCCGTCACCGCGATCCGGCCGACCGCTTTCGGATCCTTGTTGGCGATGGTGACGGTGAGTTGATCGTGGTGGCAGGATGCGGCGATCAGTTCCGAGTCGTCCGACCGGTAGAATTGCGGTCGCCACCAACCGTTTCGCTGTGTCGTCGCGCCGAGGTCCGCCGCGCGCAGCGCTTCTGGATTGATCGATTCCTTGATCTTCATTGTCTTGAAGGGTTCACGTTTCCAATGCTGAAGAGCGGAACCGGCCGGCCTTGCCATCGCTGACACGAAGCGGCCGGCTCCCGCTCGGTTCACACTCAATCAGCCGACCTTGACGTCGATGCGTCTCGGTTTGGCTTCCTCACGTTTGGCGATCGCGATCATCAGAAGGCCGTCGCGATACTTTGCCGCCACACTTTTGGGATCGGCATCCTTGGGAATCCGGAATTCACGGTGAAACGTCCCGTTCGCGCGCTCAATCCGGTTGAACACCCGGCCTTCCTTCTCCTCCGCCTTGGGGCGCTCGCCGGAGATCATCAACCACCCATCCTCGACCCGCACATCCACATCCGCCTTCTTGATCCCGGGGATCTCAAGAACAATCCCATACTCCTTGTCGTCTTCCATCACATCCGCGACCGGCGTCCAGTGGGATGTTTCTCCGTTGAATTGATCCCGGACCGGTGTGCTGAAAAATGAATCAGACAACCGGTTCTGGATTCGTTCGAGTTCTTCGAAGGGTTTCCAAACAGTCAGTGTTTTCATACCAATCATCGTTTTCAGTTTTCGGGCGGGCATTGCTGCCGTTCAAGGCGCCCCGCCGCACTTGCGCCAAGAACGTGGATCCATTCGAAAACAAGAAGCATGCCAACTCACTCAGATCAAAATCGCACGATTTCCGGCCGCTCTTGGGCGCTCCGCGACACCGACGCCCACACGTGTGTCAATCTTTCCCAGACGCCCGCGCACACCGAAAAACTCTGACACAGAAACGCCCGGCCGAACTCTCAAACAAACTCGACCCCGATGCGCTTCTGTCCGGCGTCAGGATCCTTGGCGATCTTCAACGTCAGCAGTCCATCGCGATACACCGCCGAGATCGATGCGGCGTCCGCGTCCTCCGGCATGCGGAACTTCCGCTCGAATTCGCCGAGTTTCCGCTCGATCCGGTTGAACAGAAGGCCATCCTTTTCCTCGGGCATCCGGCGTTCGCCCGAGACATGAAGCCAGCCGCTCTCGACGCTCACGTCGAAATCGCCTTTCGCAAAGCCGGGCAGTTCCAGAATGATGTTGTATTCGCGCTCATCCTCGGCCACGTCGGCCGACGGCTCCCTCGGTTCACGAAGTTCCTCGAGAGCTTCGGCGGACGCGGTTTCGGCCACCGACTGCGGCGCGGGAGCGTCCAAGGCGACGAGGTCCAGGGTGGGATGCAGGATGGCGAGTGAGGTCATGACAATGATGGTTTTCATGGTTCTTGAAGTGCGTGTCTCAATGAATCCGCCGGGTTGTTCCGGCGGTCTGGCTGGAACGACGATCAGTTTTTGTGCCAAGCGGCGAAATCGCGGTTTCCTGCCCGTTTCGCAGGAAGCGACTGTGGCCGAGTCAACCTCCCCCCCAGCATTTGAGACAATGCTGCGCAATCCCGACGTCACATCGGAGTGGAAATGGCACAGCGCGCCCCACGACGGCTTCCGCGCATTCTTAAACCGGAGGGCCGACAACCCCGGTGGGGCGAGACTCCGTCGAGCCCACTTCAACGTCCTGAAGGGACAACAAAGTCCGGCGCGCGCCCAGCTTCGTCCGGACGCCGGCGTCCCCTCCGAGACTTTCAATGGGGCCGGGTTGCAACGCGGCGGCGACCGACGAGCCACACGGCATCACCCCGGCAACCGGAATTTCATTGAAAAGCCGGCGGCGGCGCCCGGAAATCCCCGGATGCAATCTTCCGCCCGCTTTCTCCGGATCTTTTGGATCGCGACCACCGCCACATTGCTGTCGCTGCCTGCGCTCTCGCAGACGCCGCCCAACGACCCTTTCCGCCAACTCGATCACGAATGGCCTACGCCCAACGACCTGCGCCGCCCCTCCGGCGCGCCCGGCAATGCGTATTGGCAGCAGCAGGTCGACTACGTGATCGACATCCGGCTCGACGACAAGAAGCAGACGCTGGCCGGATCCGAGCGCATCACCTACCATAATAATTCGCCCGACCCGCTCACCTACCTTTGGGTGCAACTCGACCAGCAACGCTACGAACAGGATTCCCACGAGTGGCTCACCGCCACCGCCCCGGACATGTCCAAAATGAGCTACAAGGGGCTCGGCGGCATCCTGTATCGCGAGGAATTCGAAGGCGGCCACACGATCTCGGCGGTCAAGGACGCCGCCGGCAAGCCCCTCCCCCACGCGCTCGTCCATTCGATGATGCGGATCGACCTGCCCAAGCCGCTCGCGCCCGGCTCAAAGGCCGTGTTTTCCATCGACTGGCAATACCGGATCCCCGACGCGAAGAAGATCCGCGTCCGCGGCGGTTTCGAGTATTTCAAGGAGGACAAGAACTACCTCTACGCCATCGCCCAATGGTATCCCCGCATGTGCGCCTACACCGATGTGCACGGCTGGCAGAACAAGCAGAGCATCGGCAGCGAATTCACCATTGAATTCGGAGACTTCGAGGTCCGCATCACCACGCCGGACGACCACATCGTTTCCTCCACCGGCGAATTGCAGAATCCCGGGGACGTCCTCACCGAGAAGCAACGCCTCCGCCTCGAACAGGCGCGCACAGCCGACAAACCGGTCATGATCGTCACCAAGGAGGAGGCCGTCGCCAACGAGAAATCCAAACCCAAAGGCGAGAAAACCTGGGTCTTCAAGGCCGAACGCGTGCGCGACTTCTCCTGGGCCTCCTCACGCAAGTTTCTCTGGGACGCAAAGGGCTTCGACCTCAACGGCCGCCGCATCCTGGCCATGTCCTTTTGGCCGAAGGAAGGCGGCGACTTGTGGAAGCAGTATTCAACCGCGGCGGTCATCCACACGGTCGAGACCTATTCCAAATTCACCTTCGACTACCCCTACCCCGTGATTCAATCAGTCAACGCGCCGATTTCCGGCATGGAGTATCCGATGATCACCTTCCAGTCGCCGCGCCCCGAGAAGGACGGGACCTATTCCGAGCGGACCAAGTTCGGACTGATCGGCGTGATCATCCACGAAGTCGGCCACAACTGGTTCCCCATGGTGGTCAACTCGGACGAACGTCGCTGGCGCTGGATGGATGAGGGCCTGAATTCCTTCGTCGAATTCCTGAGCGAACACGAGTGGTCCAAGGAATTCCCCAAGCGCCTGACCGATCCCGCGCGCCGCGCCGGCTTCTACGCCTACCTCCAACAGGCCAACAAGATGCCCATCATGACCA
>JAYPGD010000155.1:0-11842 GCA_038126655.1 Verrucomicrobiales bacterium | reverse complement strand
CGGGAAGCAGCCTGAGCCGGCGCTTCGGTGTCCTTTTCTATTGAGTCAACAGGGGGCGCTACTTCGCCAATCGAAACGAAATTGCGCCCAGCCGCCAGCGGCCGGGCGTTTCCACGCCCAGATGCGGGGCGCTGTCCAGGCGCAGTGTCTCGCCCGCCTTCAGCAAGCCAATGTCGCTGATCACGCCCTCCTGGGTCTTGGCGTCGTTGTCGGCGTCCACGCAATAGATCGCCAGGGGCGCCTTGTCGGCGACCCGGTAAAAGCCGCCGCAGGCGCCGTTGCCGGCGACGATGGCGACGCTGTCCACGATCACGTCCCGGTCGAACCGGACGGTCAGGGCCTCGCCTTCGTCCACCTGTTCGAACTTTCCCCCGTTCACTCCGATGCCGCGGGGGTTCGGGCTGATCCCGGCCGGATCCTTTGCCCCCTTGGAGCCGGTTGCGTTGAGGGCGACATTCACTTTCTCGCCGCCAATCGTTCCCGCGAGTCGGACTCCGGCCCGCTCGGCCTGTCGTTTGACGACGTCATGCAGGTTTCCGCCCTCGCGCCAGTCGAAGGTCAGACTTTCCGCGCCGGCAAAAGGAACGATCCGATGCCCGCCCGCGTTCCGATGCAGCAGCGCCTGCCTGTTCAGGAAGGCGACCAAGGGTTTCAACTCCGGGTTGTCGATCAGGTTCTCCTTCTCCCATGGATCGGCGGCGAGATTGAAGAGTTCGTAGGGGCGGGCCTTCCCTTCGCGGAGCAATGAGGCGTCGTAGAAGATCTTCCATTGCCCTTCGAACACGCGGCCGTCGACCTTCGGCGAATCCAACCGCATGGCCGCCGCGGCGGGGTCGTCCTTCCGCTCCTTGTGGTCGTTGAAGAACAAGGGAGGGCGCGCGGCGATCCGCCTGCCGCGAAATGCCGACAGGACACTGACACTGTCCTCGGCCCCCTTCTGGCCGGCCCGAAGGTCGGGCAATGACGCGCCCACGATTTCGGCGAAGGTCGCATACATGTCCTGCAGACCGATCGGCGAGGCGTTGGTTTGGCCGGGCGACCCTGCGTCGCCGTCGCCGACCCGGCCGGCGGGCCACGAAACGATGAAGGGAACACGATGGCCGCCCTCGTAACAGCTTCCCTTGTGGCTGCGGAAGGGGCCGGACGCGATGTTGCTGTTCTTCTCGGCGCCGTTGTCGCTGGTGAAGATCACGACGGTGTTCTCGATCAGTTTGTGTCCCGGGCGACGCGGGTCGTTGTTGGACTCCAGCCAATCCAGCATGCGGCCGAGCGCGACGTCATTCTCGTAGATGAAGTCGTGTCGCGCATCCATGGTTTCCCCGGCGACCGTGCGCGCCGCGCCTTGGACGCGTTTTCCGCCGATCTCGTCATCCGGAGTGTAGGGGCTGTGGTTGGAATTGGCGGGGTAGTAGACGAAAAACGGCCGGCCGCTGGTGGAATTGCCGGTGATGTGGTCGCCCAGGAATTGGATCGCATTGTCGGAATGCCGACCGCCCAACTCGGTGAGGACATAGGCGTTGTTTCCCTTGGCGACGAGTTGCTTGCCGTTCTTCGTGGCGGCGACCGCCTTGCGGCCGTGAATGTGCCCGGGGCCGACGTTCTGGTTTGGGCTGTTGGCCTTGCCCCGGCCTTTTCCTTTTCCCTTGGCTTTGCCCTTCTTCGGATTCGCCGGTTTCGCGCCGGCATCCGGTCCGGAGGTTCCGTGGGAACGCGAGGTGAACATGGCGACGTCAAACCCGTGATCAATCGGCGTCGTGTGCAAAGGCTTCGTCAGATCCGCGTCCTCCCAACCGGCGGCGGGGGAACCATCCGACCGCCGGTAGCGAAGGCCCACGTGCCACTTGCCGAACATGGCCGTGCGGTAGCCGCTGTCGCGGAGCATCGTGGCGACGGTCGGCCGGTCCGCCTCGATCATCGGATCGCCCTGCGAGCCAAACAAGACCCACCATTTCATGCGGCTGCGCCAGGGATAGCGCCCGGTCATGAGACCGTAACGCGTGGGCGTGCAGCGCGACGAGGAGGTGTGGGCGTCGGTGAAGCGCACGCCCATGCGCGCGAGACGCTCCATGGCCGGCGTGCGTAGCTGGACGTTGTCCGCATTGCCCGTGAAGTCCTGGTAGGCGCTTGTGTCGCCCATCCCCATGTCATCCGCCATCATGAAGATGATGTTCGGCGGAGGCGTGTCCGCGGCGTGGGCGGCTGAGAGGCCAATGGCAGAGAACGACAGGAAAAGCGCAAGCAGGAATGTCCGTTTCATGGGGCCGGAATTTTGTCGAACCCGCCCGGATTTGCGAGTCGGGAATCAGACGCCCTGCCCCTTGCATTCCCCGCACACCACCCTGAATCCCTTTCCAATGGTTCCATGCCTTCCGCACACGGGTTTGCCGCATTCGGCGCAGGATTCGTTGCCCGCCCTGCCGCAGGTCGCGCAGGGCGTGTCGCGTCGACGGAAGAAGAAGTTCACGAAGCGCGCGTCCAGTTCCGGCGACAGGATCTCCAACGGCGTTCGCTTGAGCCGAAGCGCGACCAGCGCGATGGCGATCAGACTCACCCAGACGAGCAGGTGATTGAAGGGATGCCACAAGGCCAGTGCGCCGATATAGCCGAATTTGACATCGGACAGCGGCCAGAACGCGGCGATGGGCATTCGGGAGAAGAAGTAATCGCCCACGTAATGCGCCCAGAAGGCGAGTTGGGTGAACAGGAAGGTCGATCTCCTCCTTTCGCGACACAACCAGGCCGCCGTGCCGGAGACGAGCAGCCCGAAGAACACATTGTGCGTCCACACGTGGTGGTAGCGGGTGAACCAATTCGAGCCGAGCAGATACGTCGCGGCGTCCAGATCCGGCGCCAGTCCCGCAATGGTGACCGACGCGCGAAACTTGCGATCCGCCTCGACCGGCTGGGCGATCAGCCATCCAACGGCGGCGTGGACTTCGGAATACATGTTCTTTGGTTCCCAGGGGCGGTGGTCGGTAATTGGTGGTCGGGTTTGGCCTTGTGGCGGCTTCAGTGGGGAGAAGAACCGCGCTGGTCGAATGGTTTCAAGAATCTGTTGCGTCGATGTTGGGATTGAAAAAAACGATTAACGATTTGTCGGGGGCGTTGTCCAAGATGATGTCGCTGGATTCAAGTCATCGTCCAAACCATTCCTTCTCCATGAAGCCGAAAACATTGTCGTTCATTCTGGCCGCAACCGTTGTGTTGATCGCGGGCTGTCTGCCGTCGTTGCATCCCTTTTACACACCGAAGGACCTGATCCAGGACGAGCGATTGGTCGGCGCTTTTGGCGAGGAGAAGCCCGAAGGCCAACCGGACGAGACCTGGACCTTCAGCAAGACGGACGAGGATTTCTACCTGCTCGAAATGTCCGTTCCCAAGAAGGATGAGCCCGGCAAGATCAACGTCGTGGGTCAGATGGAGGCCCGGTTGTTCAAACTGGGAAATCAGACCTACCTCGATCTGAAACCGAGGCACGACCTGTTGGAAAACGAGTTTTCCGGCTGGTATCAGACCTCCTTCATCGCGGGTCACGTTCTCTTCAAGGTCCACAAGATCGACGCCAAGGCGCTGACCATGAGCGCCCCGGAATACGATTGGATCAACAAACATCTGAAGAAGCATCCCGAGGCTTTGGCTCACAAGCAGGACGATGGCCGCCTGATCCTGGCGGATTCCACCGCCAACCTGCAGGCCTTCTTCTTGAAGCACGACAAGGAAATCTGGGCCAAACCCGGAAAAATGGTTCGTCTGAAGAAGTGAGTCGTTCTACAAACACCTCCCGCGACATCGACACACGGGAAGTTTGAATCGAAACGACAAATCATGACGAATCGTTCCTCCTCGAAGCAGATCGACGGTTTCGGCGACCGCGTTTTCTTTGCGATTTTGGGAGTCCTGGTCCTCCTGGCATCCGGCTGCGTCTCGCCGCGCAAGATGGCGATCAACATGGTCGGCGACGCCCTTGCCGGGACCGGCACGACCTTCGCGGCGGACCCGGACCCGGAACTTGTGAAAGAGGCCGTCCCCTTCGGTCTAAAACTGATGGAGGCCCTGCTGGCGGAAACCCCGGAGCACAAGGAGCTTCTGCTCGCCGCGACCAGTGGTTTCACCCAATACGCCTACGCCTTTGTCCAACCCGAGGCTGACAAGATCGAGGACGAGGATTTCGACGCCGCCGAAGCGACCCGCGATCGCGCGAGGATGCTTTACCTCCGGGCTCGCGACTACGGACTCCGCAGTCTCGAGGTCCGGCACGAGGACATGACCGGCCTGTTGCTGACCGACCCGGACGCCGCCGTCGCGATGGCCGACAGGAAGGATGTTCCGAATCTCTACTGGACGGCCGCCGCCTGGGGCGCCGCCATTTCCCTGGGCCTGGACGATCCGGAACTGATCGCCGACATGCCCTCCGTGGAGGCCATGATTGATCGCGCGTTGGAGTTGGATGAAGCTCATGAAGCCGGAGCCATCCACACCTTCCTCGTCAGTTATGAAATGATCCGCCAAGGAGCCGAGGGAGAGCCCGCCGAGCGCGCGCGCAAGCATTACGACCGGGCGATTGAGCTGAGCGGCGGCCAGCAGGCCGGTCCCTACGTCGCCCTGGCGGAAGCCGTTTCCGTCGAGACCCAGAACAAGAAGGAGTTCAATGAACTGCTGGAGAAGGCCTTGGAGGTGGATGTCGACGCCCGGCCCGAATGGCGGTTGTTGAACATCATCATGCAACGCCGCGCCGAGTGGCTGCTTGGCCGCACGGAGGACCTCTTTCTCGAATAGAAAGCCCGCTCCGGACGTAGACTCTCCCAACCCACCGACAATCGCAGCAAGCCCCATGAACATGTTTTCCCGCCGTCTCCCCATCCGGACCGCCGCAATCGTTTTCGCCGGCGCCGCCCTGACCCTGGCATTCGCGGCGCCGCTGCAGGCGGCGCCCGAACGCATCCGCATCGCCACCGTGGCGCCCAAGGGCACCTCCTACGACAAGATCCTGCGCAAGCTCGCGTCGGAGTGGACCAAGATGTCGAAGGGCGCGACCAAGGTCTCCGTCTACTCCGGGGGAACGCAGGGCGGCGAGTTGGCCATTGTCGACAGCATGCGCATCGACCATCTGCAGGCCGGCCTGATGACCGCGGTCGGGCTTTCCAAGATCACTCCTGAAGTCCAGGGCATGCAGGCGATCCCAATGATGTTCGAATCCCTGGAGGAGGTCGAACTGGTGAATGAAAAGCTGCAGGGAAAGATCGAGAAGATGCTGGCCGACAAGGGCTTCGTCGTCCTCTTCTGGGCCGACACCGGTTGGGTCAATTTCTTCACCACCAGCGCCGTCAGAACGCCGGACGATGTGCGGAAATTGAAGATTTTCAGTTGGGCCGGCGATTCCAAGGCCGAGACGATCTATCGAAAGTCAGGCTTTCAGCCCGTGCCCATGGAGACCTCCGAGATCCTCGCCGGACTCAAGACCGGCCGCATCGAGGCTGCGCCGATGCCGCCCTTCGTGGCCATGGCCACCCAGGTTTCCACCGAGGCGAAACACATGCTGAACATCAACTGGGCGCCGTTGGTCGGCGCCTTCGTGGTGAACAAGAAGACCTGGGACGACCTGCCGGACGACCTGCGCGAACGCTATCGCAAGTCCGCCATCGGCGCGGGCAAGGTCATCCAGAAGCTCGGCCGCATCGAATCCCAGCGGGCCGTCGACGCGATGAAGAAACGGGGTTTGGAAGTGCAGGAGTTGGACGCGGCGTTGAAGGCGGAATGGCTGGAGGCCGCTAAGCAGGCCTGGCCCCTGATCCGCGGCAGCATGATTCCCGCCGACATCTTCGACGAGGTCGAGCAGATCGTCAAAGATCACCGCGCCGGGAAGAAGTGAACGGATCCGGCGCGCGTTATTCAACCGCGCTTGCCGTCAATTTCAACGGCGCGTCGCCGAGGTCGGCGATGTGCAGTTCCCTGCCCAGCGTGACAATGGCGCTGCCGGTCGCCGAGGACGTTTCCTCGTGACCTTCGTTCACTTCCGCGTGCCCCGTTGAAATCTCGAAGCGCACGAGGACCCTGTCTTCGTCGTCGGTCGGAAGGACTTCGCCGCGCAGGCTCATGTGGTGTTCGAATTCCGGCCCCATCTCCTCGCGCGTGATTTCGAAGTCCCCGCCGGCGCTGACAATCGGGAAACGCGGCGCCTCCTCCTCATGCTCCATCTTGAAATCGAGCCGGACCGTGCGCCCCAGGGAATGCGCGGGCGCGGCGCAGCAGGGCGCGGCGGCATCCGACGCATCCTCTTCGGCGGCGGCCGAATCGGCGGCCTGTGCGGACAGCCAAAGGGCGGTTGAAACGACGGCGGCGGCCAGACAGATCAGCGGGCGGTTGTGGGAAGTCTTCATGGTCTTGGTCTTTCTCTCGTTGAATCGCACGCTACGGACGCGCGCCAAACGCGTCAAGTTGGACGGCCGACCCGGCGCCCGACCGGGTGTTCCGCTTGCGTGGGCCGTCGCCGGCATGCTTGTATCCGCGCATGGCTCACAAAGGCGTTCTCCCCGGCTTGTTGCTCACCTCATGGCTGACCGGTTCCGCAATGGCGGCGCCGCCGAACATCCTGTTCCTTTTCACCGATGATCACGCCACCCGGGCGATCGGGGCCTACGGGTCGAAGATCAACCGGACGCCGAACCTCGACCGGCTCGCCGCCGGGGGCATGCTCTTTCGCCGCGCGCTGGTCAGCAACTCCATCTGCGCGCCGTCGCGGGCGGTGATCCTCACCGGGAAGTATTCGCATCTCAACGGGCAACGCACCAACAAGGACATCTTCGACGGCTCCCAACAGACCGCGCCCAAGCTGCTTCGCAAGGCCGGCTACCAGACCGCCATCGTCGGCAAATGGCATCTTAAATCCACGCCCACGGGATTCGACCACTTCGAAATCCTCAAGGGGCAGGGGCAGTATTACAATCCGATGCTGATCACCAACGGCAGGCAGGTGAAGCACACCGGGTATACGACCGACATCATCGCCGACCGCTCGATCGCGTGGTTGAAGCAGCGCGACAAGACGAAGCCGTTCTTTCTCATGTCGCAGCACAAGGCGCCGCACGGTCGCTGGGAACCCGCCCTGCGGCACCTGTCGCTCTGCGACAACGAGACCATTCCGGAACCCCCGACGCTGTTTGATGATTACTCGGGACGCAGTCCCGCGGCGAAGCGACACAAGATGGGCATCGCCGATCACATGGGCGATCACCGGCTCATGTTCAAGTATTCCAGCAAACACACGCCGGAGCAGTTGGCGGTCTTCGACGGCTACTTTAAACCGCGCAACGAGGCGTATCATTCGGCCAACCTCAGCGGCAGCGTCCGCGCCAGCTGGCATTATCAGCGCTACATCAAGAACTACCTCCGCTGCGTGCAGGCCGTGGATGAGAACATCGGCCGCATGTTGGACGCCCTCGAGAGCGAGGGCCTGGCGGACAACACCGTGGTGATCTACAGCTCGGACCAGGGATTCTACCTTGGCGAGCACGGCTGGTTCGACAAGCGTTGGATGTATGAGGAAAGCCTGCGCACGCCGCTGATCGTCCGCTGGCCGGGCGTCGTGATGCCGGGCGTGGAAAACAACGACATCGTCTCCAACCTCGACTTCGCCCAGACCTTCCTCGACATCGCCGGCGCGCAACTCCCCGACGACATGCAGGGCGCCAGCCTCGTCCCCTTACTCAAGGGCGCGACCCCGAAGGACTGGCGCCGGACCTTCTACTACCACTACTACGAATCCGGCGGCCACGGCGTGCCCATTCACTTCGGCGTCACCACCCAACGCCACAAGCTCATCCGTTTCCAGGACAAGGGCCTCGACGCCTGGGAGCTCTTCGATCTCAAGGAGGACCCGCAGGAGATGAACAGCGTCTATGACAAACCCGAATACGCGAAGGTCGTGAAACGACTGAAACGCGAAATGACGCGGCTGCGGAAGGAATTCAAGGTGGAATGACAGGGGCCGACCGACGCGGCCCGCATGCCAGGGTCTTCACTCAGTCGAAGGTCCGCGGCCTCAATCCACGTAAAGGAACCGGTTGGCGCTGAGGAGGGCCTGGCAGAAGACCTGGAGGGCGTGGGCTTGTGAGGCGTCGGCTCCGGCCTTGGGATTGGCGGCTGCGTGGTTCCCGGCCTGCTCTGTGACGAACCCGCGCGCGGCGGCGAGTTCCTTTGCCGTCGGCGCCGCCGCGTAGGCCAGCGACCAGGCGCGATTGATTCGGGCATCCACATTGCCGCCCTTCGTCTCCTCGGAGACGCGGTTGGCGAAGTGTTCGACGAATTCCGAGACGAAGCGGCTGTTCATCAGCATCAAGGCCTGGGGGGCGACGGTGGAGGCGCTGCGTTCCTCGCAGTTGGGCGTCATGGCGGGAAGATCAAAGGTGTCGAGGGAGGCCAGCGGGCGGCTGCGGCGCGCCTGCACGTAGATGCTGCGTCGATACTCCAGGCCGGACAAGGGGATGTCCTTCCCCGGTTTGCCCTCGCCGTCCTTGTTCTCGATGCCGATCACGATCTGGCCGACCTCGTCCTCCTTCACCGGGACGGGCTTGCCATGGAGCGCGACATTCAACCTGCCGCTGACCGCGAGGATGGAATCGCGCAACGCCTCGGCATCGAGACGACGGACGCTCATGCGGGCAAGCAATCGGTTCTCGGGATCGACGCGGTCGAGATCCGGCGAGCGCCGCGAGGATTGCCGGTAGGCGGCGGAAGTCATGACGAGCTTGTGGAGCCGCTTGAGCTTCCAGCCATTGGCCATGAAATCGGAGGCCAGCCAGTCGAGCAGCCGGGGATGGGTGGGTTTCTCGCCCAGGGCGCCGAAGTCGCCCAGCGAGCCGACGATGCCGCGGCCGAAGTGGTGCGCCCACACGCGGTTCACCAATACGCGCGCCACCAGCGGATGATCGCCGTCGGTGAGATCCCTGGCGTAGGCGAGGCGGCGGCCGGACGTGCGCCGCTTCGCGTCCTTCGCGGGGAATTCGGGTTGTTTGTGGGAGACGAGGATGCGGAGTTCGGCGGGATCGACGGCCTGCCGCGGATTCTCGTGCAGCCCGCGATAGAAGAGATGCGTGTCGGGGACCTGCCCCGGCTGCTCGGTCAGCGCGCGGATGAACTGTTCTTCCGGCTTGGTTGCGCGGACCGCCTTCGCCTTCGCCGCCAGGTCCTTGAGAATCTTCTCCGACATGGAGCCGTTGTAGTAGTCGATGCGGTCGTCGATCCGCTTCAATTCGGCCGCGGCCGCGGCGTCGAATTGTCCGAGATTGCTTTCGCTGATGGAGGCGTCCGGATGCGTCTTGCGGGCCTGGGCGAGCAGCTGCGGCAGCTTCTGTTTGCGCTCGTTCCGGAGCTTGCCGATCTCAACGCGGTATTCGCGGTCGTAGAGATAGAGCGAGCCGGAGGTGATGTTGCGGATGCTGGGGTTGTCCTTGAGCAGCTGGGTCTGTTCCTCGCTGCGTTCCTTGGCCGGCGTCTTGTAAGCCTTGCGCAGGGGATCGCGCAGCTTCTCCGGCATGGCCTCCAGTTTCCATTCGAGGGTGCGGTCGATGAAATACGCGATTTTCCTGCTTCGCTCGGCGTCGACCTTCTTGGCCTCCGCCTCAATCTCCGCCGCCTTGGCGCGATCGGCGTCGGTGTAGAGCGTGATGGCGCGACCGTTGGGCGTGCGCCACTTCTTCCAGTTCCACGCCGGTTCGAAGATGGCCCGGAAGCGGAAGTAGTCCACCTGTGAGATCGGGTCGTAACGATGGTCGTGACATTGCGCGCAGCCGAGCGTCAGGCCGAGCAGGGCGCTGGAGGTCACCTGGATCGAATCGGCGATGGCCCGGTTGGCGGCCAGGTTGCGATCGACGCCGCCCGAGGCCGTTCCATCCGGCGCCATCCGAAGAAAGCCGGTGGCGGTGAGCTTCTCGACGGCGTCGGGATCGAGGATCGCCGATTTGAAGGAGGCGTGCTTCGCGGCGACCATTTCATCCCCGGCCAACTGTTCCTGGATGAAGAGGTCGAAGGGCTTGTCGTCATTCAACGATTTGATGACATAGTCGCGATACTTGTAGGCCCATTTGCGCTCGGGATCGGCGGCGGAATAGCCCTCGGAATCGGCGTAGCCTGCGACGTCCAACCAATGGCGCGCCCAGCGCTCGCCGTATTGCGGCGAGGCGAGCAGACGGTCGATTAACCGGCCCCAGGCGCCGTCCGATTCATCGGCGAGGAAGGCCGCGACCTCCTTGGGCGTCGGCGGCAGTCCGATCAGATCGAAATACGCGCGCCGGATGAGCGTGGTCTTGTCGGCCTGGGGGGAGAAGGCCAGGCCTTCGCTCTCCAGGCGGCGCAGGAGGAAGGCGTCGATGGGCGAGCGGACGAGTTCGGAACGATTCACCGAGGGCGGCGTTGGATTGGCGATCGGTTGAAACGCCCAATGCGACCGCTCTTCGTCAGTGATGTAGTCATCGGGATCGAGGTTGGCGGGTTCGGGGCGGGAAGCCCGGGCGCCCTGTTCGATCCAACGGCCGAGGGTCGCGATCTCTTCGGATGACAGGACCTTGTCCTCCGGCGGCATCTTGCCGGAACTGACGAGCTTGAAGAGCCGGCTCTCATCGCGATTGCCGGCGGCGATCGCGGGACCGGCCTCGCCGCCCTTGAGAATCAGGCGCCGCAGGCGCAGATCGAGCCCGCCTTTCTTCTCGCCCGCCTCGCCGTGACAATGGAAGCAATGCGCCTTGAAAATCGGCCGCACGTCGCGCTCGTAAAGGACGGCGTCGGAGGCGGGCGCCGCCGCCTTCACGGAGACTCCCGCTGAAAGCAGAATGGCGGCAAGCGTGAGGATTCGTTCTTGATATCGCATGGAACTGTGGATGCTCAGTATTCTCCGTGAGAGCGATTTGCGCGCAAGTCAATTCCATGTGCGTCCGCGTCAGCGGCGTGCGGGGTAATCAGAACTGGGACGGGCAGGCGCCATGCCGCGTCCCCTTCGGGGCGCATGATCTTGGGGGATCGGGAACCGCCGGTTGAATCCGGCGGCAACCTTGCCTGACCGCTTCGCGGTCCTGTCCCAGGACGTTTGCTCAGCCGGCTCCAATCACGCGGTCCGGGGCGTTACAGCCCCTTCAGGTAGGCGACGATGTCGGCGATGAGTTGTTCGGTGAGGCCCATCTGTTCGGCGGAGAGCATCAGGGAGCGGTTCATCTTGCGCTTCGACTTGATTCGGTTCTTGGGGATCATCTGGGTGAGGTTGCCCATGGACTGGATGATCGTGGGATTGCCGTCGGAGAGGAGCAGCCCGTGGATGACCTGATCGTCCTTGGTGACGATTTCGTAGCCGTCGTAACCGTGCGAGATGTCGGCGGAGGGATCGACGATGGAGCGGATGACGACATCAGTGGTCTGAGTCTTGGCGAAGGCGGTGATATCGGGCGCGTAATCGACGCCGATGCCCTCGATGCGGTGGCAGGTGACGCAGGCGGTGGCAATCTGTTTGCCGGTCTGGGGATTGCCGGTGAGTTTGGCGACGTTCTCAACCTTGATCTTGGGCGGCCCCGGAGGCGCGGGGAAAGGCGAGGCCATGATCTGCACGGTGGCCGGATCGTAGATGCCCTGCTCCTTGAGCTTCGCCTGCAGGCCGAAGTCCTTCCAGTTGTGGCCGCCCTGGTTCAGCAGCCACCAGACCGCGGCGGCCTTCAACTGGCCGGAGGTCTGGCTGGCGATCTCAACCACGGCGTCGGCGGCCTCCTGGGTGTAAATGAAGGCGAGCGCGGTGAGCGCCTCCTTGCGGTCCGCTTCGGACAGGCTGGTGGAAAGCGCGCGGGCGCGGAAGGCGGAGACCGCG
>JAYPGD010000154.1:11281-11844 GCA_038126655.1 Verrucomicrobiales bacterium | reverse complement strand
CAAGAGAGCTTCGGTGTCTTCAGTTTTGAGTCAACGGGAAGCAGCCTGAGCCGGCACTTCGGTGTCCTTTTCTATTGAGTCAACAGGGCCGCACTTCAGACCGCCGACGCCGTCGAGGAATTCAATCCGACCCCGCGAAGAAGGAATGGAACGCGTGACACAGGCGCCCGCCCGCGGCTTGTTCGCGCGGGACCGATCCCCTATAAGATCCGACATGGCTTCGCTCCCTTCGTCGCTCCGGCTTCACGCCTTGGTCGTCATTCTGATGATTGCTCTTTCCGCCGCGGCATTCTCCGCAACGCCCGACATCCTGCCAGGAACTGCGCGACTGACCTGGCCCGAGGAGGATCTTTCCGAACGCATGATGAACGGCGCGCATGCGTTCATCGAACGTCAGATCGACGAATCGATCGACAAGCGTAAACAGCTTTGGAACTACGACCTGTCGTCGCCCGAAGCCTACGCGAAATCCATCGAACCGAATCGCAAACGGTTTCGGAAGATGATCGGTGTGGTGGATGAGCGCATTGAATCGCGCGATGAATGCTTCGGCGCATGCTTCC
>JAYPGD010000154.1:7507-11271 GCA_038126655.1 Verrucomicrobiales bacterium | reverse complement strand
TGGTGGATGAGCGCATTGCGCCGTTCCTGGAGTTTTATGGGGACGAGAAGGACCCCGCGCTGGTGGCCGAAACACGGGAATTTGAAGTTCTTCAGGCGCGATGGCGCGTTTTCCGCGAGTTGAGCTGCGAAGGCTTGTTTATGCGGCCGAAGGGCGAAGTGCGGGGGGGCGTGGTCCTTCTTCCTGACGCGGACCAGCTCCCAGAGGAATACGCGGGCCTTTGGGACGGGCCGGTGAAGTCGCATACGGCCCGTTTCCTTGCGGAGCATGGCTACGAGGTGGTGATCCCAGTGTTGACGTCGCGTGGGAGTTTCACGGCTGCAAAGGAAGACAAGCGCCTGGCCCGGTCGGACCAGACTTACCGGGAGTGGATCTACCGGCAGGCGTTCCATATGGGGCGGCACGTCATTGGCTACGAAACGCAGGTTGCCCTTGCGGCGGTGGATTGGTTGAATTTCCGGCATCACGGGAAGTTGCCGATTCGGGTTTTGGGTTATGGTGAAGGCGGAATGGCCGCGCTGTGCGCGGCGGCGGCGGACGAGCGCATTGACGGCGCTTTTGTTTCCGGGTGCTTTGGGACGGGGCAGACCGCATGGTCCGAGCCGATCTATCGCAACCTGCACGGACGATTGCGGGAGTTCGGCGATCGGGAGATAGCGTCGTTGATTCAACCGCGCCCCCTGTTTGTCGCGGTCGGCAACGAGCCTGTCGTGACGGGGCACAAGGGCGAATCCAGGAAAGCGAATCCCGAGTCTGTGGCGGCCATTTTGGGCGGACTGCCCCGGATTGCCGGCCAGCGTGCATCCGCGGAATTCGTGCATCTGACGGATGAGCAGGCAAAGGAGCCGTTGCCTTGGGAGCACGTGTCAAAGCTGTTTGAGGCGGACGGGCGAAAACTGCGCTCAACCCATTCGAAGGAAGCGTTGAAGGAGCATCGAGAGGGCTCCCACTGGGTCATGAGAGAATCGAACCTTTTCTACGGCATGGAACGCCACGTGCAGGGCCTGGTGCGCAAATCGGAGCATGTGCGTGACGCATTCTTCTTGCACCAGGTTCAACCGGATTTCGAAGGCGGCAAATGGAGCACGAACAAGGAGCATCCGGTCAAGGATCCGGCGGGCTTCATCGAAAAGGCGAAGGCGTTTCGAAAGACGTTCCACGAGGAGGCGATGGGCCGGTTTGACGAAACGACGCTCCCGCCCAACGCCCGCACGCGAAAGATCGCCGAGACCGACAAGTGGACGGCCTACGATGTCGTGTTGGATGTTTATCCGGAGCTGTTCGCCTGGGGAGCGTTGGTGTTGCCGAAGGATCTGAAGCCGGGCGAGCGCCGCCCCGTGGTCGTCTGCCAGCACGGCCGCAATGGCGTGCCGCTGGACACGATCAACAAGGGGACCACCGCCTACAACGACTTCGCCGCCAGGCTGGCGGAGCGCGGTTTCATCACCTTCGCGCCGCACAACCTCTACCGCGGCGAGGATCGCTACCGCTGGCTCGACCGGAAGGCGAACGCGGTGGGCTGCACCCTGTTCTCCTTCATCACCGCGCAACACGACCAGATCCTGCAGTGGCTGAAGACGCAGCCTTTCGTCGATGGCGGACGCATGGCCTTCTACGGGCTGAGCTATGGCGGCGAAACCGCCGTGCGCGTGCCGCCGATTCTCGAGGACTACTGCCTGTCGATCTGCTCCGGCGATTTCAATCAATGGACGCGCAAGATCGCGGCCGTCGACCAGCCGTTCTCCTTCATGCGCACGATCGAGTGGGAGATGCCCTATGGGAACCTGGGCCACACCTTCGACTACGCGGAGATGGCCTACCTGATCTTCCCCCGGCCGTTCATGGTCGAGCGCGGACATCACGACCGGGTGGGACGCGATCGCTGGGTGGCCCATGAATACGCGAAGGTGCGTTGGCTCTACGCGCAGTATGGACTGGGCGACCGGACGGAAATCGAATACTTCCAGGGCGGACACAGCATCAATGGCCTCGGAACCTTCGATTTCCTGCACAAACACTTGAACTGGCCGAAACCGAAATGAATGGTGAGCGACAGCCGCACAGACTGGCGTCCGCTCGCCGATGCGAACAGGAACTGAACCGCGCCCCAGAATGATCCGGATCATGAAGACCATCCACAGGAAGGGCATCGTTGGCATGCTCTTGGCAACCGCCTGCGCCGCCTCGGCCGCGCCGATCGAACAGGGACCCAAGGACTCGAAACCGTCGGGATTGCTGGCGGGCGTGGCGCGGGCGGACATCACGCCGCCGGTTGGCATCGCGCAGATGAACTGGGGCTCCCAGTCGCACATCGTTTCCACCGGCAACGACCCGGTCGGCATGGTCGCAACCGCCTTGGTCGTGTCCGACGGGAGGAACAAGTTCGCGATGGTGGACATCGACCGCCTGTTCGTGGAGGGACTGGAACCCGCGATCGGACGCGCGGCCGAATTGACCGGCATTCCGGCGGAACACATCCGGCTCGGCGCGACCCACACCCACGCCGGCGCGCGAACCTCCGCCGCCAAGGGGCCGGCCGGCCGGGACCTCGGTGAATACAAGGCCCTGGTCGAACGTTACGACGCGCTGCTCATCGACAAGGTCGTCGGCATCCTGGTCGAGGCGAATGAACGCCTGCAACCCGCGCACATCTACGGCGGCCGCGGCGAGGGCACCATCAACATCAACCGCCGCGTCCGCGCCGCCGACAGCAACCCGCCCGCCGTGGGGCGCAACCCGGATGGTTACGTGGATCGCGAACTGGTCGTCCTGCGCCTCGACGACGCGAAGGGCCGACCGCTGGCCATCGTCGCCAATTTCCAATGCCACGGCACGGCTCTGGCCTACGCCAACAAGAAGATCTCTCCCGACTGGGTCGGCATGGTCCGCCGCGTCGTCGAGGAATCGCTGCCGGGATCAACCTGCCTTTTTTTCCAGGGCGCCGCCGGCAACCAAGGTCCGATCGAAGGCTTCGTCGGAGACCTGGCCGTGCCGCATCGCCTGGGCTCCATCCTTGGCCACCAGGTCGCGGCCGTGGCCCTGGGCGTCGAGACGGTCAACCGCGTTCCGACGTTCGAGGGTTTCGTCGAGTCCACCGCCTACCAGGCGAAACAGCATTGGCGCGTGAAGGGACCGCGCGACGCCACGCTGAAGCGAGCAACCAAGGTCATCGAACTGCCCCGCCGCCGATACTCGCGAGCGGAGATCGATTCCATGGAGGCCCGCGTGGACGACGCGATCAGGAACGTGAACGCCGCCAACAAGACCGGCGATGTCTGGAAAATACACCAGGCCGGCGCGCGGTTGCGCCGCTTCCGCGACCTGCTGGAGGAATGGCGCCAGCCTGTCGACCCGTCGCCGGTGAAGCTGCAGATCGAGGCCTGGCGCATCGGCGAGATCGCGATCGCCTCCATGCCGGGCGAAGCCTTCGCGGAAATCGGCGTCGCAGTGAAAAAGGCCTCGCCCTTCGCGGTCACGCTGTTCTGCGGCTACTCGGACGGAGTCGGGGGCGGTTATCTCCCGACCGCCGCCGAATACAGCCACGGCGGCTACGAAGTGGAGCGTTCGCCCTATGGCCCGAAGGCGGAGAAAGCCCTGGTCGACGAGATGACAGCCCTGTTGAACCAGCTGAAGTCGCGGTAGAAGGATCAGAACGCAGGAAACGTTCGCGTTCATCGTCCCAGCGATACCTCTCTGTAGGGGGGGCTCTGTGAGTCCGTCGTGACTCCATCGTCTGACAAAGCGCCCCGAATCAGCGCCACTCG
>JAYPGD010000154.1:0-7497 GCA_038126655.1 Verrucomicrobiales bacterium | reverse complement strand
GCCCTATAGCAGGCGGAAGGCAACTCTTTGATCTGGACGCCTCAATTGACGATATGGAATCCCGCGCCAACTGGAAGACTTGACGCGAATTGAATTCGGTTTTCCCCTTCCGCGTATTCAGTGTATTCCGTAGTTCCCATTTCTGATCGCCCAACACCAATGAAACGCTATCTCTTCGCCCTCCTCCTTTCCGCGTTGGCTTCCGCGTCCGCCGCCGACTCGCGTCCCAACATCGTCCTGATCATGGCGGATGACCTGGGCTTCTCGGATCTCGGCTGCTACGGCTCCGCCATCGAGACGCCGACCCTGGACGGGCTTGCGTCCGACGGCCTGCGCTTTTCGCAGTTCTACAACACCGCCAAGTGCCATTCCTCACGGGTGTCGTTGCTGACCGGGTTGTATTGCGACCAGGCCGGCGGGGCGAAGCTCAATCGCGGCGCGACCATCGCCGAGGTCCTCGGCTCCGCCGGTTACTTCACCGCCATGTCGGGCAAATGGCATCTGTCGCAGCAGCCGACGGACTTCGGGTTTCAGCGCTACTTCGGCCACCTGTCCGGCGCCTGCAACTTCTTCACCGGCGACAACAGTTTCCGCCTCAACGGCGAGGAGTGGAAGGTCCCGAAGACCCTCAACGGCCGCCGCTTCTACACGACCCACGCCATCACCGACTTCGCGCTCAATTTCCTCGACGACGCCGACAAGAGCGACCAGCCCTTCCTCCTCTACGTCGCCTACAACGCGCCGCACTATCCGCTGCACGCCCCGGAGAAGGACGTGAAGAAATACGAAGGCCGCTTCGACGAGGGCTGGGATGTCATCCGCGAGCGCCGCCACCAGAAGCAACTCCGGATGAGGCTCGTCCCGAAGCAGTGGAAGATGGCGCCGCGCCCGGATCACGTGCCCGCCTTCGACAGCCTGCCCAGGAGCGAACGCGAGTGGGAGTCCGATCGCATGGAGGTCTTCGCGGCGATGGTCGATGTCCTGGACCGCAGCATCGGCCGCCTGGTCGCCGACCTGAAGAAACGCGGCAAGTGGGAGAACACCCTCTTCCTGTTCTGCTCCGACAACGGCGCCTGTCCGTTCGAACGCACGACCGGCCGTTATCTGAAGCCTTGGGACGAGAAGTCCTACTGGACCTACGATTCCAGCTGGGCCTACGCGGGCAACACGCCCTTCCGGCTCTACAAGCAGAACCAGCACGAAGGCGGCATCTCCTCGCCGATGATCGCGCATTGGCCCGCCGGCCTGAAGACGAAGCCCGGCTCCATCACGCGCCAGACCGGCCACCTCATCGATTTCATGGCGACCTTCATCGACGTCGCCGGCGCGGAATATCCGAAACAGATCGGCGACCGGAAGATTGACCCGCTCCAAGGCAGGTCGCTGATCCCCATCCTGCAGGGCAAGGAGCGCGAGGGCCACAAACAGCTCTACTTCCACTTCGGAACAGACCGCGCCCTGCGGCAGGGCAAGTGGAAGCTCGTCTCGGCCAAGCTCGGCAAGTGGGAGCTTTACGACATCGAGAAGGATCGCACCGAATCCAACGACCTTTCCGCAAGGCATCCCGAACGCGTCGCCGCGATGGCGAAGGAATGGTTCCGCCTCGCCGAAGATGTCGACCGCTTGAAGGGCAATCAATTGAAGCCGGTGAAAGACAAGGTTTCCCCGCTGAACTTCCGGAAGGACACCACCTCCGGCAAGGCGCAGCGCACAACGGGAAACAAGAAGAAGGCAAAGGACAAGAAGTAAAGGTGCAAGCCGTCGTTTCTGGGCGTAAACGAAAGTGGGTGGCGATTGAACGGGCGCAAACCCAGGCATAGACAGCCCCTGCGGGACGACTGAGAATAGCCCGGCGATTCATCGCCGGGAAGATCGCCCATCGATCGCAAGTCCCAAAGGGACGGCTGAATGCCTTCTCCCTGCCATGAAGCCTGGCATCGGCCGTCCCTTCGGGACTTGATCGCCCTGTTTTCCAAACCCGACGATAAATCGCCGGGCTACTCTCGGATGTCCCTACGGGACCTGTCTGTAGTGTGGGCTCTGTGAGCCCATTGCGACACCATCGCCTGACACAGGCGACGCTACACCTTGTCCCTACGGGACAAGAACGGGAGCAACTCACCTGCCACAGATTCGACCACCCACTTTCGTTTACACCCGTCGTTTCTGTTGTCCCTTCAGGGCATTGAAATGGGTCGGCCGGGCGACGTAATTGCGGCAATGGAACACTGCTTGCAACTTCAGTTCTTCCGTTGCGCCTTGAGCATCATCCCCAACTCCGCCATGGCGCAGATCCACAGGATCGTGGCGAAGGTCTGGTAGCGCCCGTGCAGCGGAGAGAAGGCTGCCTTGTCTGGTTGACTCATGGCGTCGGGGTCGAGCATTGCCGACATGTCCGAGTGGATTTGAAACAGCGCGATCAGGCAACCGCCCATGACGATGACGCCGGCGATCCGCGCGATGAGGAAACCGCGGCTTGAACTCTTCCGGTGAATCAAGGCATCGATCGCCGCCGCCAAGATCATGGCCAGCGCAAACCAGTGCAATTTCCCCAGCGCGGCCTGGGTGACGTAGCCCTGCTCGAGTCCGCCGATGATTCCGCCCCCGACCCGCAACGTCACCGACGTGTGGAACGTGAACCCGCCGATCCACAACGCGACCGTCAGCACGGCGAGATACTGCCAGGTTCGCAGGACGATGGATTGGAGAGTTGTGTTCATTGCCGTCTTCCCTGCGCCGCGAGATAAGCGATCAGGTCCCGCAACTCACTCTGCGTCATGCCGGCGGTGAGGCCATCGGGCATCAGGGTGCCGGCGTCGGCGCGCTCCTGGATGCGCAGTTTGGGAATCCGGATCTCCTTGCCGCTCGCCGCTTCGCGCAACACGAGTTCCTCCTTGGATTCCTTCACCTTGTAGCCCTGGTAGAATTCGTCGTCGGTCGTGGTGACGGTCGTGGCGAGGTAGCCTTCCTTGACCTGCCGTTTGGGCCAGACGACGGCCTCGATGATCATCTCGGCGGACATGCCCGTGCCGACCGACGAAAGGTCCGGTCCCTGAACGCCGCCCTGCCCGCCGATCCGGTGACAGGCGAGACAATTGGCCATCGGCGATTCGAAGAGTTTCCCGCCGGCGGCGGCGTTTCCATTCTTCGCGACGTTGGCGGCGAATTGTTTGACCCAGTCGGCGCTGTATTCGGGGATCGGATTGGAACGTCCGAGAATCTTGTTCAACTGCTCCTGAAGTTGCGGCGCATTGCGGCCGGAGGCGCTGAGGACGCGGGCGATGAGCTTGGCGGCGTCGACCGACACGACAGCGCCGGCGATATGACGGGCCAGCAAGGCCGTGCCCTGGTTGTGATTGAGCAGCGGTTCAAGCAGCGCGGACATCCGTTCCCGGGTATCAGCCCCGGCGAGCAGGCCGACGGCGGCCTCGGCGGCGACGTCGGCGCGATTGCGGGTCAACGCCCGGATCGCGGCGTTCTGAATGGGCCGAGGCTGATGGCGGGACGCGAACCCGCGGAGTTGCGCGTTCACCTTTTCGCCTTGAAGACGACCGAACGATTCAACCGCGGCGGCGCGTAACGTCGGAGCGCCGCTCCGGTCATTGGCGAGGGCTTCGATGCGGTCGAACAAGCCCGCCACCTGCCACGCTCCGGCCAATCGGATGCCTGCCTCGCGCACGGCCCCGTTCCCCGACGCCAGCAATTCAGCGGTGGGTTGGGTCAGGTCGCCGCCGGGACGGCGATTGCGAATCAGCGCCTGCGCGGCCAGTTCGTTGAGCAGGGCCGGGTTGTTGCGCCCGCGTCCCAGTATCAACTTCAAGTCGTTGGCGCCGCCGATGTCCGCCAGCAGCGTCAGCAGATTGTTGCGCGCGTCCGCTGCGAGGTCCGGCGCCAAGGCCAGTTCGCGGACCTGCTTCGCCAGGTCTTTCGAGCCGAAGTTCTGCAATACATAGGAAAGCCGCGTCGAGCTGCCGCCAAAGGTGAGTCCGCCGCGTTCGAAGGCCGGTTTCCAATGCGGAGCGAGGGCGTGCACGGCCTGCTTGAGCGCATAGTCCTGAAAACGATCCATCGGCGAATCCAGCGCCAAGGCCGCCACTTCCATCGCCTGGGGCGACGCGACATAGGTCGCTGCGACAATGGCTTCCAGCCTGACCCGCGGATGCTCGTCGCGGATGTATTTGCCCAACAGATCGAGCGGATCGTCCAGCGACCCGGCCCAATTGCCGATCATGCGCACGCCGTAGCAGCGGGCCTCGTGATGCGGCGAATCGAGCAGCATGCGCATCAGATCCTCGCGCAGGGTCTCGTGCGCCTCGTAGACGCCGATGACGCGATAGAGCAACTGCAGGTCGTTCTTGTCGGCGGGGTTGAGCCTCGCGACGAAGGCGTCGCAGGCCTTGACGACCTCCTTATCGGAACGATGAAACAACAGGCGTTTGGCCTGATAGCGGATCCAGCGTTCGGGCGAGCTCAGTTGTTCGAGCAATTGCGCGGCGTTCATCCCGGCGAGATCGGGGAGCTTCATCGGCTTGGCGCTCTTCGCCGAAACGCGCCAGACGCGGCCGTGCTTCTTGTCGCGGCGGGGATCGCGATAGGAGGCCTGGTAGTGTCCCACGATCTCGTTGTACCAATCGCAGAGGTAGATTGCGCCGTCGGGCCCCTGCCGGATGTCGACCGGCCGGAATTCGCGGCGGGTCGAGGTGAGGAGGTCGGGCAGTCGTTCGGTCTTGAAGCCCGAGCTGTCGTCGCTGACGCGGAAGGCCGGGAGGGAATTGTTGTAGAAGCCGGCGAAGGCGACGACCCCTTCAAGATCCGCAGGCAGGTTCTTCGAGCCGAGAATTTCGATGCAGGTGTTCTTGCTGCCGGTGAAGAGCTGGATGTGTTTCTCCGGGTGGTCCGTCCGGATCATGCCGGGCACGGTGTAATAGCCGGCATACTGGTCTCCGGTATTGTGGAAAACCTGCCCCCATTCGTCGAAGGCCACGCCCCAACAGTTCGCGCCGGCCGTCGACAATTCGAAAAAGTTGTCGAGCTTGAGACGATGCGGATGCAGTCGCCAGACGCCGGCCTTGAGGTGCTTTTCAATTCCGTAGGGCGTCTCGACCCGGGAGTCGACGTGGTGTCCCTGGGTGAACCACAGCCGCCCATTGGGCCCCCAGCTCAGTGAATTGATCAACTGGTGCGCGTCGCCCGTGCCGAAGCCGGACACGACCACGCGACGCTTGTCCGCGACGCCATCCCCGTCCGTATCCATGAGGTGCAGCAACTCCGTGCCGTGGCCGAGGTAAAGTCCGCCGTCCCCAAGCTCCAACCCCATCGGCAGATGGAAACCTCCCGCAAAACGGTGAAACTTGTCCGCGCGCCCGTCGCGATCCGTGTCCTCGCAGACCAGCACGTAGTCGTCGGGCTTTTCCCCGGGATTGAGCATCGGGTAGGTGGGAATGCAAAGGACCCAGAGGCGGCCGCGTTCGTCCCAGCGCATCTGGACGGGATTGCGCAGTCCGTCCGCCTCGGAGGCGAAGAGGTTCGCCCGCAGGTCGTCCCGCACGGTGAACGACTCGATCTGCTCCTCCTCGGTCAGCTTGGCGATGACGGAGTTGGGGCGTTCGAACGACTTGGGAAACTCCGGCAAGTGCGCGGAGCCGCCCTTGGCGACGGCATCAATGCGCGCCTCGGCGGTCTCGAGAAAAGGCCGCCAGGCTTCGAGTTCCTGCCGCAACGAAGGCTCGCCCTTGCCGAACGCGACATGGGTGCGGTCGCCAAACGCGAAGGCGTAATTCATCGGCCGCCAGTAGTGATGCCAGAGGCGGTTCTTCTCGCGGATGGCTTCCAAGACGTTGGGAAGAGGCACGTCAAACGCTTCTCGGTCGGTCCAACCGAGTTGAAGCATCAAGAACCGGCCGACAACTTCGCTGCCGATTTCCCCCCAGTGAATCCCGTCACCTCGATTGATGGAGAACGCAGAACCGTGCGGCCCCCAGTCTTTCGTCGCCATTATCGGTTCGAACAAGTCGACGAAGACATGGCTCCGTTGCTTTGCAATATCCCGGATCGTCGAAGTGTAGGCTTGGACATCGTTGTTGCGGTTGTAGAGGTCCGGGGCGCGCGGCGCATATGGTTGCGTGAAAGGCGTCGGCGACAACAACACGACCCGTTTGGTCACCTTTTCAAATTCGTTGAGCAGCTTTTCATAGGCCGCCTTGAATTCGGGGATGCGCTCCTGGCCATCAAGCGCCTCCATCTGGCCGAACTGCACGAAGAGCGCGTCGGCGTTGAGATAGGCAAGCTGTTGCGCCCACGCGCCGAAATTCACGTCGCGCCATTGCTCGTATACGGTGTCGCCCTCCCAAGCGACGTTGCGAAAACGCAGCTTGTGTTCCGGGTGAGCGGCGGTGAGGCGGGCCTCGATCTGGCCGTGCTTCTGTTCCGCCTCCAAGTTGCCGCCGCCGATGAAGACGATCGTGTCGCCGGGATCGAGCCGGAACTTCCCGTCCTGGAACGGCGGCTTGGGCTGCGCGGGAAGAACCTCGTTCGAAACTCGCCCCGGCTTCAACGTCGCGGCCTCGAACTTCACCTTGGCCAGCGGATCGTAATCAAAGCGGCTGCCCGGCCGAAACAGCGTCTTGATCTCGGCGGGCGTCAGCGCGCAGTTGAAGAGGTAAAGCTCGTCCATGCCGCCGGCGAAGTTGGGCTTGGCGCCGGGTCTTGCGCCGATCAGGAGACGCGCGGCCTCGGAACTGAACGTTTCGCGGGGAAAGGTCTCGGTCGCGAGAAGGCGGGCGTTGACGTAGAGCCTGGCTTCGAGATCGCCCCCCTTGATCTTGACCGTGGCCACGGCATGGCCCCAGCGGCCGGGCACGAGCGTGTTCGCCGGCGTCGCGATCGGCTTGGCCGACGCGCCGGACCTCCGCAACTGCAGGCCCATGTCCGCGCGCTGCTCCAGAATCCAACCGGCGCGGTTCGCGGCGTCCTCGCGCGCAACGATGGGTTGGCTGCGCTTCGCCCCCGGCCGGACAAACACGGCAATGGAGAACTCCTCATCCAATTCGGCAAAGGACGGATGCGTCGCCTCGATGAATGGGCCGGCGCCATTGAGATTCATCTGCCGCCCGCCGATCGAAGTATCCGGGAAGGACGCGGAGCCGTGGAGGCTGCCGTTGATCTTTTCCGGCCCCTGGTCGGCGATCGCCGCGGAATCCAGCTTCCAGTGCGCGACAAGCCCCTCGGAGATCAAAGAGGGAGCGACGCGATTGTCCGCGGCGTGGACGGAGACGAGGGCCAAGGTGAGAACGGGAAAGACACGCGCGAGAATAAGATTCATGGGCGTGGAGATAATGGGGGCGCCAGAGGATGAAGCGCAAGCGCCCGGCGCGCCAGCGGGAAGACTTCTTTGTAGCGCGGGCCCTGTGTCTCATCCCACTTTCAATCGCGCGCAGTCCCGCGGGGTCCGGGTAGCGGGGGGGGATTACTCTCCCCCCGCCCCCGCAGATCCGTACG